>DATBRZ010000200.1:0-31337 GCA_036560025.1 Gemmatimonadaceae bacterium
TGTCGCACCAATGCCTCGGCGACATCCCCGACAACTGACAAAGATTTCGCGGAGATCTTATCCATCGTATCGGTCGGCTTGTGGTGCGACGGATAATCGAGATCGATCACATCGATCACCGGCATGCCGGCTTTGAGGAGCGGAAGATGATCGTCGGTGATCGGGAAGCGGTACTGGTCGGGAACGAACACGTCGTCGTGACCAAGCTCCTTTGCCTTCTCCCACACCCGGCTCACGATCGCAGGTGCGTCCGCAACCGAGTATTGCTCCTGATAGATGCGGAGATCTGCATCGCCGATCATGTCCCAGAGAACACCGAACATCGGCTTGTATCCGGGGATAGGCGGATTCTCAGCGAAATACTTCGATCCTATCAGCACATCGATTTCGGGCGGACCGAACTGCCCGTAATCCTCACCGTCGACGAACAGCAGGTCGACGCCGACTGCGGGGGGCGTCTTCTTCAGCGCATCAGCGAGGGCGACGAACAATCCGACCCCTGACGCGCCGTCGTTCGCACCGGGAACGGGACGCTGCCTGTCACCCGCATCTTCGGCCGCATCGCTCACAGGACGTGTGTCCCAGTGAGTCACATATAAAACGCGGTTGGGGAGCTCGGGCCTGAACTGCGCGAAGACATTTCGCATTGGAAGCTTTGCGCCCTGTGCAGTTATGTGGGTCCATGTTTGAACGATCACAGTGTCGGCGCGTGAGCGCATCTGCTCCACTATCCAGTCTCCCGCGCGCGCAGCGCCGGCCGTTCCGGGAATGCGCGGGCCGAAATTCACCTGCGTCCCCGCATAGTTGAGCGCGGCTTCGCCATTGAATGTCGTGGCTCTTCTCGCTGCAGGCTTCTCGCAACCCGCCAGAAACAGCGCAGCGAGAACTGCGGTTACCGGTAACCGGTAGCCGGTAGCCGGTAGCCGCTTCAATGCACCTCTCCGCCAAAGAATTGTAGATGCAACACCGCGCTTAGGACCGTCTGCGTAAACCTCCGATTGAGATTCTTGTCGAAGCTCTCGACACGCGAAACGACGAAGCTCGACGACAGATTCTCGGCGACATCAGTGTCGGCGCTGAGGCTGAACGCGCGCCTGCCCTTGTCGCTCAACCTGCTCTCGTGGCTTACGGCCAGCGGGTTCAGAACAAAGTTATCGCCGTGCGTATCCTGATAGCTGAAACGCGTACGCAGATCGCTGCCGATCTTCCAATCCTTCGGAAGCAGCCAGGGCTTGGCGAGCTCCACACTGACGTCCGCATCAGTCGTCTTCGCACTCAGGCCCGGACGTTCCTCACGGCGCCGATTGAGCGAGTAGCCGACAGTCGCGGATAGCGGATGACCTCCCGCGAAAACAACGGACATGCTCGCTGGATAGCTCCACACTACGCTCTCAGACCGATCGGCGCCAAATGACGGGTCGAGCAGCGGCGTCTCACTCTGGCCGGCAGGAATTTCTGTCGCGAACTCCGGCTGCCGCGACGTTATCTGGCGCGTCTGCACCGCTCGCGCGGTTCCCCCCAAGCTCGAGAGGATCGCATGCAGCCGCGCAGGCTTCCACGTCCAGCGAAGGGTCGCGTCGGGGAAAACGAGCTGCGTTCCGTCGGTGATTGCCTGACGATTTTCGCTGCGGCGTGTCCAGTTCCGCGCGGTAATCAGCTGATATCTGCTCGCGAGCTGCATTCCCAGCGGAAGCGTCAATGTGTTGTTTGCTGAAAGCTGGGTGAGCTGACCGGCGCTTGTGGCAGCGAGGCCGCGCAGCTGCCGGAAAGTGTTGATCCCGCCAAACGCGAACTGATATCCGAGGGACGGGCTGGCCGGAGTTGCGTCGAAAACCGAGATCAGGCTTCGATTGTAGTTGACGTCGATTGGCTGCAGCGCTTTGAGCAGCCGATGCACAACGGTATTGCTGTCGAGATAGAGACGCGCTGCAAGAGGAAAATCGATCCGCAATCCAGCAGTCGTGGTCTGCGAGCTTCCCAGTCGCAATGGGAGACGCAGAGATTCAGCGGTATCGGCAGCTCGCAGGTAACTGAGCGTATTTGGATCACGCAGCATGTTGTACGTGCTGCCGAAATCGAACCTCGGCTGAAGCCAGGACGAGAATTGTGGAGTGAAGTTGATTCCGACCTGCATCTCGCGCTCACGCTCGAGTCCGACATCAGCGCCAAGCCATCTGTCACGATCTGCAGTGGTGATGATGCCGAGTGGCGAGTCGTGACCGTAGCCTCGAAGGTCTCGCACCGAGTTGAAGTCGAGACGGCCCGAGACATGTCGCGATGGCTTGAACTGTAACGTCGTCCCATTTCGCCAGGTGCTCGTCAGTCCCGATATCCGTCGCCCGACATCGTCGCTTGCTTCCGCGGGCTTGCTGAATGCTGACCGGTTGTCGCTTCCTCTCGTGTAAACGCTCGTTAGATGAAGCTCCGCCGGCGCCCATCGCGAGGCATCGCGCAGCAGCGCGCGCGACAGGTTGTAATCGAGACCGACCGTAAAGTTGTGCGCCCGCCCTTCCTCATACTCAGTACGTGCGTCAGCTGCAGTGAAAGTGCTGAGTAGCGTGAGATTGTTGAGCAGGCTGGCGAGCGGCGAGTCGCGAAGCGGCGTGGCACGTGACACGGACAGCGTGACTGATGTCGCTGTCGAGCGCGGCGTCCGTAGTCCCTCTACGACGTCACCCTCGAGATCCGAGTTCGAAACGAACAAGGGGTCGATACTCGCAGCCGTGTAGTTCACGGTCAGCGGTATTGCGAGGCTGGCGGACCTCGGCAAAAGTTTCTCGAGGCGAAACGCTGAGCTGATGCTCACGCTGTTGTTGGTCAGATATGTCGGCTGCTCCGCAAGCTGACGGAAATTCGGATCGCGGCGGCTGAGGTTTATCCGGACGTCGGCAAAATCGCTGGCGACGATTGACAGTCCGACCTGTCCCGCGTAGCCGGCTTGATCGACGACGCCGCCGAGCCGAATGTCATCGACCCAGACCTCAAGCGTGTCGGTTGGAGCAATCGGAGTCTCGCCCGCACCGCCGGGGAGGCGAAGCATACCAACCGACAGCTCCTGCACAGCAGCGAGATTCGGCGGGCTGGTTCCCGGATCAGAGCTGTACGCGATGTAGCCGTTGGAGCAGGCGACATAGCGTACTCCGCTGGCCGGAAGCGGAGTATTCGCGATCAGTATCGAGTCCAGACCGCTGCATGTGTTCGACCTTTCGCCGTGCAGGTACTCGTTCTGAATGGCTGCGCGAAGCGCGAACAGCGCCCGGAAGTTCACCTTGATCTCCGGAAGCCACGCCGTGCGCCCGATCCCGCCGTTCAGATCGGTGCGATACATATAGAAGTTGTTCGGATCACGGCCGATCCGAACAAAGAACTGTAGCTGCCCGTTCGTTCCCCAGCCGCGACGAATTCCGCGGGCCCAGAGACGGAGCTCTTTGTAGGCCATGAAGTTCTTCTCGCCTTCCGGAAAGCGGAAATACGCTTCGGCGCGATCGTACAGGCCGAGGTCTGCCGAAGTAACACGCAGCGATCGCTCGTTGATCTGAATCCGGCTCGTCTGAAACGCCGTTCGCTTGGTGTCGGGCTCGTCGATTACTCCCGGCGGCGATTCGTAGCTGATTCCGCTCGAGAGTCCACGGTCCTGCGTACCGATCGTTGACGCCGCCACTGAACCCTGACCGGGAGACTCTGCGCCAATTCCGCGCAATCCTGTGTCTCTCCGCTTGAGCCACGGGGCGCCGGTGAGCCTGAGCCGCGCGATCGCAATGCGGCTGAAGTCATCGTCGGAAACACCGCTTCCAGACACCATTGTTATGCGCATCGCGCGAATGCGTCGAAGGAGCGGAGCGCCGATTGAATCGTCGGGTTTCGCGAACGGAACGCGGAACAACACCCAGCAAACGGAATCCGGCGCAGGTCCCACTATGATCCGGCGCGCCAGGGAGCAACGGCCAACGCGAGTAAAGCCGGCGGGATTTGCGAGATCGACTACGTACCGCCGGAGCTGTTCCCGCTCACGCTCGGCACTCGTGAGGTTCAACACATTGTCGACGTCGATGTCCTCTTCGTCGAGCCTGTTGTTGCCTACGGTGCAATCGGTGCGCGAGTCGCCGAGGATTCGTATCAGCGTGAATCCGCCGCGGCAGGTCGGAAAGTTTCCGACGGTCTGTGTTTCCGGTGGTCGTCCCGGAATCGTATCCGTGACCAGAACAATCGCGCCGGCGACATCGCCCGAAAGTCCCTGGTCGTTGACTCCGACGTTGAACGCACGTGAGAAAGGATCGCGCTCACTGTCGAGTCGATCGAATCCCTGGAGACTTCGCCCGGTGTACAGCGTGTCCTTCGCGTTAACCAGCCGCGGTGAGATAATGACGTGAGCCGTGTCGGGCGCGAACGCAACTGTGTTCTCTGACACGTCGCCGAAATCCATTATCAGAATCGGATTTCGACTGCGCGTCGCTGGTGAAACACTCACCTGGGCCCAGAACTCGATGTTCTCGACGCGCGAGAGATCAGATCCGCTCGGTCCGAGTGGTGTGCGAATCGATCTCCACCTGATGCCCGAGGGCGTGTTGGCGACGGTCCATCGAAATCCGGCATCGCCGCGCAATCCACCGATGTTCGTCGGGTAGAGTGTGAGCCACAGCAGCTGCTCGGGCGCCGATACGCCGGGTCCGATCAGATTGGTGAGCGGGTCGATCTCCTCGATCGTGTACCGCACGGCCGCCCCCGTTGCATCGAGGCCGTCGCTCTGCCATGCGAGCGTTGCAGCGCGCGAGATGTCGAGCGCACCGGGGCCGTAGCGCTTCGGGAAAATCGCGCCGAGTGCAGGCTGCGAGCTGTAATACCATTGATTGTCGAGCAGCGATACCTGAAGTCCGCCCTCTCCCTCGAATGACTCGAGGTACGCCTGCCCTGCCGCATTAGGCTTCGGTCTCGACGCGGCGAATTCGCCGGAGAAGTTGATGCGCGATGGCACCGAGCTCTTTCCATAGGGAAGCTTCGACACGAGCGACGTGAGTGGCGAAGCATCGAAGCTGAACAGCGCGGTTACGCCGGCCACCAGCGACGCCGCAGGCTCGAAGCCGAGCGGAGGCCGGTTGAACGTTGTCTTCTGCGTCTGCGATATCGCTGTGAAGCTCAAGCTGCCGCGCGCAAGTGGAAACTCGGCGGTTGCGCCGAAAATCGATGTCGGAGTTTCCGCGAAGACCGGATTCTCCTCGAATCGAACCGACACCTGACGAGGTCGCGGAAACAGTGTGTCAGGGCGAGAGAACGAAACGCGGCCGAGGTCGTAGTCGATCGTGTAGTCGGTGCCGCGGCTGAGCGGCACACCGTCGAGAAGCAACCGCTCGGAGTTCGGCCTGATCTGAATAGCGCCGAGCATGAGGCTGCCCGCTTCGCCACTCCCTTCGGCCTGGTAGCGAGTGCGAATGTGGTACACCGAGATAGGACGCTGAGCTGATCTGACATACTCCGACGGAGTCGTGTAGATCGTGTCGTTCACCGGATTGCCGCGAATTGCGAGTCCATTCGACGCGAATGGCCTGAGCGATGGAAAAACGAGGAACTGGTCGCGTATGATCGCCTGTGCCGATGCGGGCAGGCTGAGCTCGAAATTGGGATCGCCGGGACGCGGCCAGAGACGGTTCTCGATGTCGAACGTAGAAGTGTTTGTCTTCTGAGCGAGACCGAACAGCTGCAGATACGTATCAGTCGATCCCGCTGCTCCCACCGCTTTCTCCTGATCTTCGCCGGTTCCGGCAACGATCTTCACGACGACGCTCCCGCGTCTCACTTCGGGCCCGCCGATTCGATACACGCTCCGGATCTCGCGCTCGAAGGCGGGATGCTGAGGTGTGACCTGCGGATCCCAGAGCAGATTGGCGAACTGCTCCGTCTGAGCGTGGTACTCGAGATCGGGAGTTCCGCCGGTGGTCACGTGAATCGTGTCGATTCCATTTATGTTGACGCGATAGGCAACGACGAGTCGCTCGTTGTTGAGCGACAGGGGCCGCACGAGAGCTATCCACAGCTGCGATGGGTCGATGTAGTAATCGACTCCCTCGCGCAGGCGCTCGTACACAGGGCCGCGGCGTGACAATGGATCGCCGAGAATCCGAAACTGCGGACCGCTCGGATTCGATGGCTGCCCTCCGATGAGCAGGCGATAGAGAAAGACCTTTGTCGGACGCAGCGTATCGGGAAGCGACGCAGCGAGCGTAAGCATCCGTCTCGTGTCGAGGATGTCGATGTTGGGATAGGCGCTGCCGAACAGCTTTGGCGACACCGTGAAGAAAAAGCGCCGCGGCTCGAACTGATGGTCCTCGATCGTACGATCGATCGCCTGAAGTGTTCGATCGCCAACAGTGAAGACGCGATCGCTCACGACGTTTCCCTTCTGCTGCGCGAGGATTGTTCGCAGTCGGCCTGGACCAATCTTCGCTACCGCCTGAAGACCATAGTTGCCGCTCGGAATTCCGGCCGTGATGAAGCGTGACACCGGCGGCTGAAACGTGACGTTGCCGATCTCGAGGCGCTGGAGCAGCTCGCTGCCTCGTCCTTCGTAGTTGATCGAAATGTTGTTCGACGCGTCGAACTCTCGCTGCGTGTCATAGTCGACGTCGACGTGAATGCGGTCTGCGACGATTCCACTCGATCGCGCGTTGAACTGAAAATCGATGAGTGGCTGGAATGCGCTTCGGCAATTGAAGACGGGATCGAAAACTCCGAAGCGGCACTGCTCGCTCTGATTCTTTTCCGCTCGCGCCTCCATTCTTCCGTTCAGCTCGAGCGTCAGATCGCTGTGCTCGGCGATGATGTCGCCGGCGCGCCCAGTAACTGTTCGAGGTTTTGGCGGCTCTGGTGGAAACGCCGGCGGCTCGGCCTTCGTGGCAAACGTCGACGCGGCAACCTGGCCCCAGACCGCTTGGAGAATGGACCGCATGTTCTGCTGAAATGCGGTTGCGCGCGCAGCTTCGATTTGCTCTACGGCTTTTCTATAGGTTTCGCGCTCCGCCCGTGACAAAACCGGTGGCAGTCGGAGCGCAAGGGAATCCTGACCGAGTCGAACGCGAAACGGCGGCCGCTCGGTCGTGTCGCGCACCGGAGGTTGGATGGTGTCGCGTCGTGGAGGCACAGGCTGTTGCGCGATCGCAATCGGCGCAGTCGCACCAGTCGCCACGAGCAGCACCATTACTGCGCTGATTCGCGACAAAAAGGCAGCCCCCACCGAATCACGGCGGATGTTGCCATACCTATATTTCACCTCGTGAAGATACTCCACAGATACGTCCTCAAGGAGCATCTCGGACCACTGCTGTTCGCCCTCACCGCGCTCACTTCCCTGCTCCTGCTGCAATACATAGCGAAGCGGTTCGGCGAGCTCGTTGGAAAGGGACTTCCGTTCAGCATTATCGCCGAGTTTCTCGGGCTTTCGATTCCGCTGACCGTAGCTTTGTCGCTCCCGATGGCGGTCCTCGTCGCGACGTTGTACGCGTTCAGCCGGCTGGCGGCCGAGAACGAGATCACAGCGATGAAGGCGAGTGGTGTAGGACTTCGCAGCCTGCTCATCCCCGTTCTGGTCGCCGCTTTCGGTCTGTCGCTCGTGATGGTCGCGTTCAACGATCAGGTTCTCCCTCGCGCAAACCATCGCCTGCGTTCCCTGCAGAGCGACATCGCGCAGAAGAAGCCGACGTTCGGCCTTCGTGAACAGGTCATCAACGAAGTCAGTCCCGGTAAGCTCTACATTCGAGCGGGACACCTGAGCAAGACATCGAACGTCATGCGCGAGGTCGCGTTGTACGACGTTGGCGACGGGACCCGCCGCCGCACTATCTACGCAGACAGCGGGAACATGGCGATGTCGCGGGATCAGGCAGACCTCCTGTTGACTCTCTACAGCGGTCACGTGGAGGATGTTCCGACAGACAAGCCGCATGAGCTTCAGCGACTGTTCTTCCAGAGCGAGCTCGTTCGCGTGCGCGGAGTCGGGAACGAATTCCAGAAGACGACGAACGACATGTACAAGGGTGAGCGGGAGATGTCCGTCTGCGAAATGGAGAAAAACGCGGAGACGGCCAAGCGGCAGCTCGCGCTCGCACGAAAGGAGTTCAACGATCGCCTTGCCACCGCACGCAAAAGGAAGATCCTGCTCAACCGGGATATTCTGGCGACGAAAACCAGGTATCCGCCGACAGTAGAGATCGGCAAGGCCTACTGCAGGCTTCTAGGCGCAACCGGAGTGAAAACTCTCGGGGCGCAGGAGCCTGCACGCCAATCGATGGCGCAGGCGCCGGGTTCCGGCGGGAAAGCTGCGCGCAAATCGCAAACACCTCGGCCGGGAACTCCTGCACCGAGCAGCGGCTTGACTCCCGCGGCGCGTGACGCGGCCGCACCCGCCGAAGTTCCCGACGCGGCCATCCCTTCGCTTCTCGAGAGCGGTCAACTTCGGGTTCGCGATGCGCTCAACAGCGTGAATCTCTATCAGGTCGAGATCCACAAGAAGTTCGCGCTGGCGACGGCGTGTCTGGTTCTTGCGCTCCTTGGCGCGCCGATAGCCCTACGATTTCCGCGCGGCGGTGTCGGCCTTACGATTGGCGTGAGCCTGGTTGTTTTCGGACTTTACTATGTGGCGCTGATAGCCGGTGAATCTCTCGCTCGCCGAGGACTCGTTCCGGCATACCTGTCGATGTGGGGCGCGAACATACTGTTCACCATCATCGCGCTGATTCTCCTCGCGAGCATGGGTAAGGAAGCGGGCTCGAGCAGAGCCGGCGATGTCCACGAGATGCTCGAGACACTTCGCCGACGATTGCGGGGAACGAGAGACGAGCCGCTCAGAATACGTGCACGCCGGCGGCCTGCTCGCCGAAGGGCGTCCGAGCCCGACACGCAACAGACAAAAATCAAGTGAAACCGTTCCGGGCGCTCGACAGGTACGTCTTTGCCGAGTTCTGGAAAATCTTCAGCGCTACGGCACTGGGATTTCCGCTGCTCATCACGCTGTTCGACATCACCGATCACCTGGACAAGTACCTGGCGCAGAATCTTCCGCCGGGCCGGATTGCGTTGAGCTACCTGTTCTGGTTTCCGGAATCGATGTTCCTGATTCTTCCTGCAGCGGTCTTGTTCGCGACTGTTTTCTCGATCGGCGCGATGACGAGGCATTCGGAGATCACTGCCGCAAAAGCGTCGGGCGTGAGCTTCTATCGCCTGATCGCTCCAGTTTTTCTCGGAGCGGCGCTCGCAACGGTTGCAGGTCTTGCATTGGGAGAACTCACACCGGCTGCCAACAGGAAGCGCGCAGAGCTCCTCGAGACGCAGAAGTTCTCAACCTCGGGAGCGCGGTACAATTTCGCTTACGCAGCCGATGCAGGACGCGTCTACAAAGTCCAGGGGCTGCACGTTCAGCAGAACGCGATCGACGGAATGACAATCGAAAGAAAAGGCCGAGGTCCGGACTATCCGTCGTACATCGCGACGTCGCTCAAGGCGACATATAAGCCAAGGCGCGGATGGATGCTCGGGGCCGGGACGATGCACGTCATTCCCGATTCGCTGAACAACATTACCTATAGTTTCGACTCGCTTCGCGATCGGCTGTTTGTCGAGCCACCGCGCGAGCTTACTGTCACTCCGAAAGCGCCCACCGACATGGAGTATCGGGAGCTGGGGCGTTTCATCGCGGCGATGGAGCGCTCGGGAGCGGATGTAAATCGGCTCAAGGTCGAGCGAATGCTGAAAATCGTAATACCGGTGACGAGCCTCGTGATTCTGCTCTTCGGATCCGCGCTAGCGACAAGCACGCAGCGCGGGGGCCGCGCTTACGGTATCGGTGTTGCGTTGGGGACGACCGTCATCTTCATCATGCTGGTGCAACTGACCAAGGCGATTGGCGGTCGTGGAGTGCTCCCGGCGGAGTTTGCCGCGTGGATACCGAGCATGTTCTTCGGCGTGCTCGGCATGATCCTGTTCGCACGGATTCGTACTTGATACGTCCACTCGCGTCGTTGTTCGCGCGTGTGGGCGAACGCGGTTACTTCCTTCGCGACATCGGCCGGGCACTCCCCGATTTCAGCACGTACGGACGCGAGACAATACGCCAGATGCGCAACATCGGCGTTGATTCTCTCCCTCTTGCGGCGATCGTCGCGGCATTCATCGGTGCGGTCACCGCCTTTCAGACGCGATACCAGCTGTTCGGCGGTGTGCAGCTCTCTGTGGTTGGGCTCATATCCCGACAGTCGATTATCCTGGAGCTCGGTCCGCTCCTCACGGGACTTGTGCTGACGGGAAGAGTCGGCGCACGCATAACCGCAGAGATCGGAACGATGCGGGTGACCGAACAGATCGACGCGCTGGAAACGCTCGCGTACGATCCGGTAGCGTATCTCGTGGTCCCGAGGCTTCTGGCAGCGCTCGTCATGCTGCCGATTCTCACCATTCTCGCAAACGCGGTCGGCGTCGGCACGGCGTTTCTGACCGCGATTCTTGCGACTGATGTCACCGCGGCAGCGTTCTCCGAGGGACTGAGACTGGCGTTCGCGCCGTTTCAGATAGTTTATAGTATCATCAAGGCGACGATCTTCGGCGGGGCGATCGCCTTTTTCTGCTCGTACGAGGGATACACCGCCAATGTCGGCGCCGAGGGCGTCGGCCGAAGCACTGCGCAGGCGGTCGTCATCACATCGGTGGCGATCCTGGTTCTCGACGCGCTCACTGCGCTGCTCCTCGCACCCTACCTACAGGCATGAAGAAACGCGACGAGGTACTCGTTGGTCTCGTAATGGTCGCGGCGATTATCGTCGCAATACTCGGCTCACTCTGGCTCGCGCGAGGCGGATTGTCGAAGGGTTATGCGCTCTATGCCGTGTTTCCCTGGTCAGCCGGCCTCAAACAAGGGCAGGTTGTTCTGCTCGGCGGCGTAAACGTCGGCTACGTGGATGAAGTGGACCTTCGCGACGACGGTACGGTGGTAACGACGTTCCGTGTCGGAAAGAAATACAAGGTTCCACAGGGTACCAAGGCGACCGTCGTTCCCAACGGCATCTTCGGTGACATGGCCATTGCACTCACACCTGCCAGCCCCAACCCGCGATCGATTCCTCCGAATGATACGGTTCCTGTCGGACCTTCCTCGCCGGGAATTGCGCAGCTTACAACGAAGGCGGATTCGATTGCGACGTCGATCAATGCGATCACGACATCGCTGCATGCAGAACTGGTGGCCTCCGGTGGACTCGCGGACCTCCACCGCACGATCACGAATACGAATCGCCTGGTCTCGCAATTCAGCGCGATTGCAGCGGAGCAGAACCGTCAGCTCAGCGCAACCATGGCAAGCTTCCGGCGGGTCGCCTCAGGAGTGGATCCAGCCAAAGTCGATTCGACCATGGCGAACGTGCGTGAAGCATCGGCGAATCTTTCAGCGATGAGCGCGGAGCTGCGCGCCACGAGCCAGAAGCTCGATGCGATCGTGGCGAAGATCGATTCCGGTGGCGGCACCGCCGCCAGGCTCGTCAATGATCCCGGAGTCTACAACGACGTCCGCGCGCTGCTCCAGAGAGTCGATTCATTGATGGCGGACTTCAAGAAAAACCCGCGGCGGTATATCAACTTCAGCGTCTTCTGAGATCGGAGCGCTACGGCTTTTCCAGCCAGCGCGTCCAGATTACTACCGCAGCGCAGTCATTCGGCCGGGGACTGAACTCAGCCGGAACGGAAGCGAGGCCATGGTAAACCTCCATGGCCTCGAGATCCTGCGGACTCATCGAGAGGAACGTCGCGAAGCCATCGTGGCTACGGAACCCGTCGATGTACACCGCTACCTGATCGCAGCGAACGAACTGAATGCTTGGCGTGTTTCCGCGGTAGCGGATTCGGATTCCCGACACCATGCGCAGCAGATCTTCCGGTCGCTGCGCAGAGCGCCTGTCGATGATCTCTCGTGTGAGGAAGGTACCACCCTGTCCTTCGCTCATTCGCTTGAAGAACGCGTCGTAGCGGCTGGTCCGCGCGTACCGCTCCGGCTTGATTACGTTCGACTTGACGAGAACCGGCTTCAGATCCTGAGCCAGCGTGTGCATCACGGCTCGGGTCTGGGTTCGCACGCCGGCTGACACTTCGACCTCGACACTCTCTTCCTTGAAGCCGAGCCGTCGGAATCGCATGGTCACTTTACCGATGGGGACGCCGGCCATGTAGAGCTGCCCCGCTTCATCGGTGATTCCATGGAGCTCGGTACCGGCTACCGTCACTTCAGCTCCGGAAACGGGCTTGCCCGACGAGTCGGTGACGATTGCGGAAACAATGCCGGTTTCTTCCTGCATTGTCTGGGCGGCCGACGCCGAATGAGAGCCAAGAGCCAATGGAACGAGCGCACACAGGCAAGCGCGCGCGGCTGGGATCACCAGCTTCGACAGTTTGGAGGGCGAGGGCTTCATTGATGCTCCTCTCATTAAAACGTAGGAGCGGGTACAGACAGTTGCAACAGTGTTTGCATGGTTCTTACACTCGGCGGGACCAGACGTTCGGTGCAGGGGCGAGCGGTGGAAATAGGACGAAAGTAAAAGGGCGCGGACTTGGTCCGCGCCCTTTCAATTCAATCAGCCGGCTCTAGAAGCTGACTCGTGCCGACAACTGCCAGCGATAGTAATTGCTGACGAAGTTCCCGACTTGATACGGCTCCACGGTACCGGTCTTGTTCGGATCGATAGTCCGGTAGTTGAATGTTACGGTTGGAACTGCAGTAGTCGGATCCGTCGTTGTCCACGCCGTATGCGTCAACAGCGGAACGTTGCTGTTACCCGAGTACGGACTGACCCGCTGCTGGCCCCATTCCTTGTTCAGCAGGTTGCTGAAGTTGAAGATGTCGAGCTGAATCACGACTCGTTGCGACGACCGCATTAGCGGGATGTTCTGGCGAATCGTCACGTCGAAGTTGTTCGACCACGGCAGCCGGCAGGAGTTGCGCGGAAGGATCTGGCCACGATGCTCGCTGAGACACGGCGTCTTGCTGATCATCTGCTCGAGTGCCGCAGCCTGGTCAGCCGCCCGCAGCGTATCGCCAACGGCAACTCCGAGGTTTGCGAAGCGGATCTGAGTCTGGTCCGCCGCATCGGTCGGGATGTAGATGAGATCGTTGCCGTTTACGCCGTCGGCATTGAAGTCGCCGCGGCCGCTGGCGCCGCCATAGACGTAATCGTGTGGGGATCCGGAAACGCCGGCGTAACTGACGGTGAAGTCAGTCGCCAATCCTCTCGCCCAGCTTCCCCACTTGTCGGTGAGCCTGCTCCAGCTGAGAGTCTTCGTTACGAACGCGCTGATCTTGTGCGGCTGATCGAACAGCGAGCGGGTTGTGAAAGCGTCTTCCTGCTTTCCCGACAGCGTGCGGCCGAACTGCCAGTTCGAAATGTGTGTGCTGGAGGTAAAGCTCTGAACGTCATAAGCGTGGCTGTACGAATAGGCGATCAATGCCTCCCACCCGTTCGCGTAACGCTTTCTCAGCTGCCCCGTCCAGTTGTACGCGTAGTCCTTGTTCTGATTCAGGGTCTCGATGGCCGTGCTGAAGCGCGCTGTTCCACCGTTGGCTACAACCAGCGGAGGCCTTGTCGCGTTGACAGTACCGTTTGTGTTGATGGTCCCGTACATCACTCGACCATTCCTGTCGACGCCCTGCGGCCCGGCGAGGTTGCGATTCACGAAGAACAGCTGGTTCCGCGTCTTCGAGTAAAGCAGCTCGGCGGTTGCGATAAGGTTCCACGGCAGGACACGAT
This sequence comes from Gemmatimonadaceae bacterium, assembly GCA_036560025.1. Lineage (GTDB taxonomy): Bacteria > Gemmatimonadota > Gemmatimonadetes > Gemmatimonadales > Gemmatimonadaceae > UBA4720. The sequence continues at coordinate 13,770 of DATBRZ010000200.1, forward strand.
CGTATGCCAGGTTCATCCGCAACGGCTGCGGGAACTTGAGCCCCTTGTCCAGGAAGCTCACGTCGCCGATCGGCTTCGTGCCGCGCCCGTTCGCGCAGGTCTCGTAGACGGCCGGGTCAGGGTTGAATGCAGGAGCGGGGTCGGCAGCGTTGCCTGCACCCGATCCGCAGTTGAGGAAGGTGATAATCCTTCCGTTCTGCACGTACGCGTTCTCCATCCACACGTACGGCGGCGTACCTACGAACAGTCCGATTCCGCCGCGTATCTGATTAACCTGGTCGCCGGTGACGTCGAAGTTGAATCCGAATCGCGGCGAGAACTGGAATGCTCCCGACGGGGTGCTGTGTCCCGGATACGCAGAATCGATCGCGGGAGCGTAGCTGTTGTCCTTGAGGAAGTTGCTGATGTCGCCGCGAACTCCGAGGGTCAACGTCAGCTTTGGAGTGGCGGTCCAGGTGTCCTGAGCATAGAGCGCCGACTGCACCGCGTCGAAGTACGCGTTGCCGCCCTGACTGAGAATGAATGCTCTGCGGAATCCGCTGGCTACTCCCGTCTCGAACCTCGCAACGCTGTCGAAGGTCCAGACTCCATACGAGCTCTGCGTGAAGAGATTGCGAATCTTCACGAGCTCGTTCCGTGTGCCGACGACGAAGCTGTGGTTCCTGAACGGAATCGTCAGGTTGTCGGTGAACTCGTACGTGTCCGCATCGAGCTCGTTACCCTGCGAGAACTGATCTGAGCCGGCGACGATGGTACGGTTGCCGGTGTAGTTGACCGTGATCTGCGGGAATGTCGTCTTCGGAAGACGGCGGTCGCGCACCCAGGTTGCGCCGGCGAAAGCCTCGTTGCTCCAGCCATTGTGGAAGTTCGAGAAGAGCTGAAGCACGGGCGCCTTCTTGTTGCTCGCGATCGAATGGAAATTCGACGAGTATACCCCGCGCGTTGCGAGCCGCGCGTTCTGGCGCCGGTTGTCATTGATCGCGTCGGTGTAGTTGAAGCGGCCAACGAGGCGGTGAACATCATTGATCTGGAAATCGAGCCGGCCGAACAGATTGTCCATCGGTGTCGGCGTGTTGACGATTCCCGCAGTTCCGGGATCCGGACTTCCGGCTTTTGCCTTGTACGCAGCCTCGAACCGCGTGATCTCGGCCGAGCTGAATCCGAAGGCGGTAATTCCGGGTCCTTCCGTCTGTCCGAAGTAGGGTCCGCTTACGGGCGTCGTCTCGCGAGTCCATTCATTCGCGGTGAAGAAGTGAAGCCGGTCCCTGATGAAGGGTCCGCCGACGCTGAACCCGGTCTGCCGGCGGCTGAAGTCCGTTGCGCGGAGCACCGGCACGTCTCGCCCGTAATCCTGATTTCTATAGTACTGGAAGGCAGATCCATGAAAATCGTTCGTTCCGCTCTTCGTGACCGCATTGAGGAGCATGCCGCCGAAATTCCCCTGCCGTACGTCGTACGGAGCGAGGAGGATCTGATATTCCTTTACGGCTTCGATGGAGATCGCCTTGGCGCTGATCTGACCGCCGGGCTGACCGGTTGAGCCGAGTCCGAAGACGTCACGCTCGGTGGCTCCATCGATCTGAACATTGTTCATTCGGTTCGACATCCCGCCCGCGGAATAGCCGGCGCCGGAGGTCGACACCTGAGGGGCCGCCTTGGTGAAATCGACCAGGTTCCGCGTGGTGCTCGCCGATCGCTCGAGCGCCTGCTGAGACACCGTCGTCTTGGTGCCGGTGTTCGTCGGGGCGATGATCTCGGTTGTCGTCGATCGAATCTCGAGCTCGGTCAGGTGCGTTGCCTGCGGCTCCAGCTTGACTTCGATCGGCGTCGTCTGACTCAGCTGAACGAAGACATTGTCGCGTGTATGCGCCTGATACCCAATGCGGCGTATGACGACAGTATAGGGACCGCCGGACTCCAGACCCTGGACGAGGAACTGTCCATTTTCGCGGGTGGTACCGCCGGTTGTGAATCCCGTCGTGCGGTTCGTTACCTGAACCTGCGCCTGTGCGATGGGGTTTCCGCTGGGATCGGTGGCCCTGCCTCCGATTGCACCAGTCGTAATTCCCTGCGCATGAGCGCCGGTCGAGCCTGCCGCAAGTACAGCGGCTACGGCGGCTAGCCTAAAGGTCAAACGTCGTGTGAGCATGTGTGCCCTGCCTGGAAGGTGGGAAATTCGGCGAAAAACTTGGGCTCGAATCGGGGTCAAAGCTAGTGAGCGGGCATTGTGTGAGCAAGCAATTGCCGAGACGCCTTTCGCGTCTCTGACTCGCCTATGTGCGCCGTCTTCCGACACTTGCAAAATAGACCGGAATGCCGATCAGAATCGCTCCAAAAACACCCAACGTCGGCGACCTGCTCGATGGATCGAAAACCGCGTTCGCGAGCAGCATGAATGTGGAGACGATGAACAGCGCCGGTACAACAGGATAGAGCGGAACGCGGAACGGAGGGTCGTAATCGCTCCTTCGTCTCAAGACAAATACCGACGCAACCGCAAGTGCGTAGAAGGGCACGATCGCGGTTACGAACGCGTCTGCGAGCTGCTCGAACGTGCCCGCAAGAACGAATGCCATTCCGAGCAACGTGATGATCGAGATCGAAACCGATGGTGTTCGGTAGCGCGGATGAACGCGGGCGAGAGGACTGAACAGCATACCATCGGCAGCCGTCGCAAAGATTATCCGCGGACCGGTGATCATCGTTCCATTGAGCGTCCCAAACGTCGAGATCATTACAACGATCGAGATGAAGACTACGCCCGCTGATCCGATAAGCCGCTGCGTCACATCTGCCGCCACGAGTCGCGAATGACGGACTTCCGATACCGGCATCACCGCGAGATAGGCGAGGTTCGCCAGCAGATAGATGGCGATGATTCCCAGCGTCCCGATGATCAGGACACGAGGAAGATTCCGTCGCGGATTCTCAACTTCGCCGGCGACGAAGCTGACGTCGGCCCAGCCGTCGTACACCCACAGCACTGATACCAGCGCGAGCCCGAACGCGGCGAGACTGAAGCTTCCTGCAGGCGATGCGGGAGTGTAGTAGCCGCCGGTGCGCGGAAGTCCGATAGCGAACGCAAGCGCGATTACAATGAGGAGTCCGAGCACCTTCGCCGATGTCGTGAGATTCTGCACGAATCCCGCTGAGCGGACTCCGACATAATTGGTTGCGCCAGCAAGGAAAATCGCAGCGGCGGCGATGTAATGCGTGTATGCGGAGTACGGCGCGACCGAAGGATCGTGGCCGCTCACTCGAATCAGATACTCCGAGAACGTCGTCGACAATGCTCCGAGCGATGCAGCACGAATGAGCACCAGCTCGGACCATCCGAACAGAAATGCCGGAAGCCGGCCCCACCCTTCCTTGATGAATGCGTAGACACCGCCGGTACGCGGATACGCGCCCGCAACCTCGGCAAGGGTGAGCGCGCCACAGAGAGCAAACAGTCCACCCGTTGTCCAAACGAGAAGAAGTGGAAGCGGGCCCGGCAGCTTGTCGGCGATTCCGGCGGGAGAGCGAAAGATTCCCGATCCGATCGTCGATCCGACGAGAATCGCAACCGCGGTCCATAGTCCTATGCGGCGCGGCAGCTCACCGGTGACGGACGTGCCGGTATCATCGCGCGCGGTCGTGGTGGGCGCTGACGCATCAATCGATGCAGCGCTGTCGCGCGCCGATCGCACGGGGTCGACCATCACGAAACGCTACTGCAAAGCATCTGGCGGCGCGAGTAGGTTTAGCCGCGATGCTGATCGACAGATCGCACTACCGCGCTGACGCATGCACGCAATCAGATGGCTGACGGCGTCCGGCTCGCGTTCTTCTGGACAGCAGTTGTCATTTGTGCGATCGCCGAGCTCGCAATTCTCAAGAGCGTGTTCGCATCGCGCCGCTCGTCCGGCGAACCCCAGTCGCCAATTCCTCATTCGCCGCGCGGAACCGAGATAGTCTGGGGTGTGATCCCCGCGATCGCATTGACACTATTGCTCGCCGCTACGTGGCGAGCGGCTCGCTGACCGGTCAAATGCCGGCTCTCCGCCGTCTTGCGTGGATCACGCTTGCCCTCGCGTATCTGCAGATCGTTTTCGGAGCGATCGTACGCATCACCGGCTCCGGATTGGGCTGTGGCGATCACTGGCCGAAATGCAACGGCAGCTGGTTCCCGCCACACGACCGCATCGATCTCATCATCGAGATCACGCATCGATACATCGCCGCTGGGCTGACAGTTGCGATCATCGCCCTCGTTGCGACGGCCTGGGTCAGGCGAAACGAAAATGGTGTTGGAGGAAGGGGCGGAGTGCTCCGCTCTGCAACGCTCGCGATTCTTCTCGTCGTAGCTGCGGCACTTCTGGGAGCAGCAACAGTCCGGATGCTGCTGAATCCGTTCGTGATCGCTCTGCACCTGGCGATCGCAATGGCGTTGCTCGCGGTTCTCGCGACGACTGTGCTGCGGAGCGGAGGATTGGGTGCGCGCGAAACTCTCGCGGGTGCGAATCCGCGAACATGGGTTGCGGCGCGGAGTGCCGTGGTGCTTGCATTCGTCACCGTGACGTTCGGCGCGCTCACGGCAAATCTTCCAGACGCTGCGGTGGCTTGCGGCGGATTTCCCTGGTGTCGCTGGTTCACCACCATGGGAACGGGCTTCTGGGTTCAGGTAACGCATCGCGTGCTTGCATTCCTTCTGCTGAGCCACATGTGGGGGGTGCAGGCCGCAGTCGCACGACGGAAAGAGCCTCGCGTCGTCGTGCGCAGCGCTCGGTTCGCATTTGGTGCGATCCTCGCTCAGATCCTGATCGCCGCTCTGATGGTCGAGATGAGACTTCCACCGTTGTTCAGATCGCTGCATCAGGCCGCCGGCACGCTGGTGTGGATCAGCGTGTTCATCTTCGCTGCGATTGCTCTCCGCGCAGCACGCTCGACAGTGACCAGGGCGCAGCAGCAGCGAGAGGCCGCATGACTGCAGCAGTGCAGCCGAAGCAGCGTCTCGTGAGCGATCTCATCATGCTCACCAAGCCGCGGATCGTTTCACTGCTCCTGTTGACGACAGTGGCGCCGATGTTCGTGGCAGGAAGTCCCGACTTCGCTGCGATCGTCGTGGTCATTGTCGGCGGATATCTGATGGCGGGTGGAGCGAACGCTGTGAACATGTATCTGGATCGGGACATCGACGACCGCATGGCGCGCACGCGTCTGCGTCCGATTCCAAGCGGACGCATGAGCGGACGATCCGTCCTTGCATTCGGAATTGCGCTGGCAACAGCAGCGACATTCGTGTTTGCGATGTTCACGAACGTGCTAACCGCTGCGCTCGCACTCGGTGGGTTCTACTTCTACGTGTACGTGTACACGCGCTGGCTCAAGCGCACCACGCCACAGAACATCGTGATCGGTGGCGCTGCCGGTGCGTTTCCCCCCCTCGTCGGCTGGGCCGCCGTGACAGGACGTGTGGATCTCTCAGCCGTGTATCTGTTCGCCATTGTCTTCTACTGGACGCCGCCGCATTTCTGGGCGCTCGCGCTGCTCAAGCAGCGCGATTACGGAAAGGCAGGCGTACCGATGGCTCCGCTCGTGTGGGGCGAGCGCGAGACGATGATGCAGATGCTGTGGTACACGCTGATTCTGCTGGCGGTCACGATTCTTCCGGTGACGTTTGGTGCATTCGGACTGGTGTATCTCTTTTCGGCTCTCGCGCTCGGCGGAGTGTTGCTCTTCGGGATCGTCAGAATGATGCGCGCAACTGAATGGACAGGGGCGGCGTGGTGGGTATACAAATACTCGCTGCTCTATTTGGCGCTCGTGTTTGTCGCCATGGTGGTTGACAAGAAGATTTAATACCACTGCGAACTGCGAACTAACTTCGAACTGCGAACTACAAGCGTAACGATGCGTTCAGTTCGAAGTTCGAAGTTCGAAGTCAGTTCGTAGTTCGAAGTCAGTTCGCAGTTCGCAGTTAGTTCGCAGTTCGCAGTGTTTTTTTATTCAAAACATTTTCGTTTTTATAGCCCAGACTGGACTCGTATTTGCTCGGGTCATCCCCGTTAACACGGATTTCGCACCCTTAACTGCGAGCATCTATGAGAAATCGGTCAATTATTCCATTGGTCGGCCTCGTTTTGGTTGGCTTAACCGCATCATTGGCTTCGGCACAGCGGGGTCGCATCTACAGCCGCGATGTTGATCGCGACTACGACCGTCCGATCGAGCTGGGCATGGACGCCGGAGTTTCGTTCGGACTCGACGAGCCGACCGTAACGACGATCGGAATTCCCGTCCGCTCGTTCCGCGTCGGATTCTTCTTCACCGACAACATTTCGCTCGAGCCCTCGTTCGGTCTGACCTCCGTGCACGTCGAGGGCGACACTTTCACGCAGTACGAAGCGGCGCTCGCATTATTGCTGCACCTGTCGCGCTATCGTCCCACGTCCGGTATCTATGTGCGGCCGTTTGTAGGTGTCCAAGGCGTGAGTGGCGGCGGCGACAGCGACAGCAACGGCTTCGCAGGTGCGGGACTTGGCGTGAAAATCCCGTGGGGCAATCGCCGGCTGGCGACACGACTCGAAGCGAACTTCACCCACGGGTTCGACGGCGACGGAACGAACGCCATCGGACTGCTGGCTGGAATTTCAGTCTTTATCCGCTAGGCGAAGTTGACCCTCCGCCGGCCGGCTGAGTGTCTCGGCCGGCGGAGGGGGCGGAGGGCTGAGTCGCAGTCAGCTCCAGATTCACCGGCAGTTGTCCACCAGCGGTAATCGTTATCGTCTGATCCGCACGTCCAAGAGCCGGATGCCATGCGCGAAGGTGATAGGTTCCCGGCGGAATGCCGTCGAGCTTGAACTCACCGTTCTTCCCCGTTGTTGCGTAATACGGATGATCGAGCACCACAATCCACGCGTGCGACCACGGATGCAGATCGCACACGACCTCCAGCTCGACCGGTGACTTGAACAGCTTGTCGAACGGAACGACCTGACCGTTGTCGTTGAACGGCGCGACAGCTTCGGTTTTCCCGGTGCCGACGTTGATGATCCTGTTCCGGTGCATCGCGACGTCGTCGCTGATCACATTGAGCGTTCCGCTTGTCTGAACTATCTGGACACGAGGATCGAGCGCGCAGTCCTCGTTCACGAGCTCGAATCGTCGCTCTATCGGACGAGGCTTTCCTTCGCGAATGTCGGTGAGCCACACCGCCGCGCCGGCGACCATTGCTCCAGTGTGGTCGACCTGCTTGTCGATGATTTTCGCGCCGCAGCCCGCAGTTTCCGCTGCCTGTCGCACCGTCGAATCGACAGGAAATGAGCCTTTGAATTCGACAGTGCCGGTAACGCTCGCGGGAGCTGCCACCGCGATCTCCCGGTAAGGTCCAGGCGGTACGTCTACAACAGTCGGCCGCGGCGGTACCGAACCTTCCTCATGAACTTCCGGCTGCGCTGCGACTGCCTTCTTTTCGCCTGAGCAGGCACTCGTGAGCAGCGCCGCGAGCGCAGCCAGGGGAAAAACGGAACGACACATCATTATAGAAGACAATTTCTACAAGTTGACGTCACACGGGCAACGGTCATGCCACGAAAAGTAACTTCGAACTGCGAGCTAACTGCGAACTTCGAACTAACTTCGAACTACGAACCGACGGGAATCAGGACCGTAGTTCAGTTCGAAGTTCGCAGTAGGTGCGCAGTTCGCAGTTAGCTCGCAGTTCGAAGTGATCATTTCGCCTGGTAGACCACCTTGCCGCCTAGGTACGTAGCCAGAACCCGCGTCGAGAGGATCTGTTCCTCGGGGATGGTCATGATGTCCCGATCCAGAATCACGAAGTCAGCGTACTTCCCCGGCGTCAGCGAGCCGGTCACACTCTCCTGAAACGACGCGAATGCAGGCCAGATCGTCATCGACTCGAGCGCTTCCTCACGCGTCATCTTCTCAGCCGGATACCATCCCCCAGCGGGCGAGTTGTTCGCGTCCTGCCGCGTCACCGCGGAGTGGAACGTGATGAACGGGTTTACTTGCTCCACAGGGAAATCGGTACCGTTGGGGATAATCACTCCGGTATTCAGTAGCGATCGCCAGGCATACGCACCACGGACACGCTCGGGTCCCAATCGTGCCTCGGCCCAACGCATATCGCTCGTCTGATGACTCGATTGCATCGACGGAATTACGCCAAGTGCCGCAAAGCGGGGAATGTCCTGCGGTGACAGCACCTGAGCGTGCTCGATCCGGAAGCGATGGTCAGCACGTGGAACAGCCTTGAGTGCCGCAGCGAACGCATCAAGGGCAACACGATTCCCGCGATCACCGATAGCATGAATGCTCACCTGGAATCCTCTCCTGAGCGCGAGCTCTGCAACTCGCTCGAGATGCGCCGGCTGCGACACAAGCAGCCCGCGATTGCCAGGATCATCGGAGTACGGCTCGAGCAATGCCGCGCCGCGCGACCCGACAGCACCGTCCGCATAAAGCTTGATTGAACGAACCCAGATCCGTCCGCCGTAGATACCGTTCCTTGGACCGCGCGCCGTGTAATACGCGATCGAGGCACTGTCATCGGCGACCATCACGTACGCCCGAATCGGAAGTCGGCCTTCGCGCGCAATGGATTCGAGCTCCTCGATAGCGGCGCGGCTTTCGCCCGCGTCGTGAACTCCCACCAATCCCCACCTGTTGACCTCTGTCGCCGCAGCGAGGAGAAATCGGCGTTTGTCCTCTGGCGTTTCGGAGGGGATTCGGCGCTCCACGAGAGCCTTTGCATTGTCGACGAACACTCCGGACGGAGATCTGTCGGGCAGTCGCTCGATACGACCGCCATCTGGGTCTTTCACAGAGCCTGTCACTCCCGCAAGCCGCATCGCCATCGCGTTTGCGAGCAGTGCGTGTCCATCGATGCGCGTCAGGACGACAGGATTCGATGGTACGGCTCGTGACAGAGCTTCATGCGTCGGGAATTCTCTCCCGGGCCATAGGGTCTGGTCCCATCCTCGACCGATAATCCATTCTCCCGGTTTCGCCCGGCGAGCTCGATCTACCACCCGGCGGATGACCTCCTCATATGAGTCGACGCCAGCGAGTTGCACGGTATACAGTGATCGACCGAGGCCGAGCAGATGTCCATGCGCGTCGATCAGCCCGGGAAGCACAGTTTTTCCCCCCAGATCGACCACGCGGGCTCCGCTCCTAGCAAGGGCGCGCGCTTCTATGTCGGATCCCGCAAAAACGATCTTTCCGTTTCCGATGGCGAGCGCGGTCGCGAATGGGCGAGCAGGATCAACCGTGTGAATGCGTCCATTTACAAGAACGAGATCCACCGTTCGGCGAGCCGAGGCTCCCGAAGCTGTCTGCGCACGAGCGCCCGGCGTTGAGAGTGCTGCGAGCAGAATGACGCGAGCGGCGAACAAGATTCCAGACAGTCGAGATTTCATTTACGAGCGGCGGAGCGTCGAAGGTTGCCAGTGAATATGCGGCTGGGGACACGTGAGCAAGAGTGTTGAGCGTTACCTTCCGGCAATGATGCGTCGTTTTCAGCTACTTGTGTTCGCTTCAGCTGTCTCCGGTTGCGCTCCGCTCCCTTCGCCTTTTCGCGGTCCGTCTGAGGTGTGGTGGATCGATTTTCCAGCGGAGTCGACTATGGGAAGAACGATACCCGCGCTCGAAACGCCGGTGCGATGGCTCGCTCTCGATAGTGTCACGTTTCGCCCATCGTGGCTCGCGAACGCAGAATCGGGCGCAGCAAGGGAGCGTTCGCTTCCATCGCCGACGCCAAGAAGGACGCAGGAAACGCAGACTGTCTCGATCGTAACTCTATCTCAGAGTGACGCATTACAGCCCGAGATCTTTCGAGCTGTCACCGAGAATTCCACGATTCTCTCCGCAACTGCCGGACTTATCGCTGCAAAGCTCGATACGGGGAGAACAGAGAGCGCCATAATCGATGTCGGCGGTCTCTCGGCTGATGACTTGCCGGCGCTCGTGACGCTGCTGCGCTCAGTCTCTGATTCGATCCGCGATCACGGAATCGGCACGATTGCGGTCGCAATACCCGCGGCTGATACGATCGCGTATCCGACCCGCCCGATTGCACGAGTCGCAGAGCTGATTGTCGTTCAGCTGCAGGAAGAACACCGTGTGGGAACGCCGGCCGGTCCCGTCTTCACGATCGATGTCGCACGGCGACATCTAGCAATGCGCGCAGCCGATACCGGCCCGGGACGACTCGTGGCAGGGATTCCTGCCTACGGATATCTGTGGTCGCGCTCAGGAATCGCCAGGCGAATCAGCTACAGCGAGGCAGCGTCGCTTGCCGCCAATGCGGCGGTCACACTCGCGCGTGATCCGGCGTCTCTCGCGCTGCATGCGCGATCGGAGCGCGACGGCTGGGAGATCTGGTTGCCGGATCACCGCATGATTGCGGCGCTCATCACGCAGGCGCGAGGCCTCGGCATCTATCGGTTCGCTGTGTATGGCGCACGCGGCGCTGATCCGGCGATAATCGACGCGTTTCGCAGCCCTGTCAGACGATGATCAGCTCGCGCTGGATCTGACGCGGCGTGACGATAAGCTCGCCGTCCCCAACATAGGCATTCACTTCGGATCGTATTCCGACGTCGCCGGTCAGGTACACACCCGGCTCGATCGAGAATCCGACTCCGGGAATGAGCACGCGCTCTTCTCGCGTCTCCAGGTTGTCGAGGTGAGGGCCGGATCCGTGAAGCTCGCGCGGATCGATCGAGTGTCCCGTTCGATGTATGAACCCATCGCCATATCCTCTCGATTCGATGACTGCGCGGCATGTGTCGTCGACTTCGCCTCCACGAACCGGCTTCCGTGAAGTAATCCGCTCTCGCAGCAGCGCGATCGCCGCATCGCGTCCATCTCGGACCGCATTCCATATGTCGACATTTCGAGCGCTCGGCTCTCCGAGCGATCCCATCCAGGTCTGATCCGCGAACATTCCTCCGTCCTCGCGCGCCCAGACATCCAGCAACAGCACGTCACCGCGGCGAATCGGCGCTGAGCCCGACTCGGCAGGTTCGTAATGCGGATTTGCCGCGTTTGGACCAATCGCGACGATTGGACCGTGATCGCTAGCGAGGCCGCCTTCGGCGAATTTGTCGCGAATCCAGCTGGCGAGCTCGTACTCGGTCATCGGCTTTGCTTCGTAAGCGCGCTGTCCGGCTAATCGCATTGCGTCAGTCGCAATTGCAGCGACGGCCTCCGCCGCGCGAAGGTGCGACTTCAGCCCCTCTGGTCCCCAAGCTGCAAAGAATCGGCTGACGAGATCCGCACTGGTGACGACCTTCGCCCCGGCAGCGCGAACCATCTCGATCACACCCGCTGGAACTCGATCCAGATAAGGCACCGCGTCGCCGGGAGAGTATTCCATCGCGACCGTTTTGCCGTCGACAAGGTTGCGAAGCTCTGACTCCAGCGATCGCCAGCTGCTGTAGACGACCTTCTTCCAGCCGGCGGGCCAATTCAGCCATGGACCCTGCTCGATCGCGTGGGTGACCGCGACCGGCACGCCGGCGCCGGGAATCCACACGAAGAATCGCCGGGTCGTCATTCCCTCGAGCGAGAGAAGTCCGCTGGCGATCGGGTTGATGCCGCGAAAATCGAAGAGCAGCCACCCGTCGATGTCTGCTTCGGCAAGCGCCGATTGAATGGCTGAGAAGTCATCGAACAATGCAGGGCGGCTCACTTGTGGCTTCCCCACTCAGTGCTCCACTCGCAGACATGGTCGCCGCGCTGCGTACAGCGCACGTGGTCGACCGACGACTTCGCGTGCAGCAGAAGACGAAGGAGCTCCCGGAACGCAGTCTCGTAATAAATGCAGCCCGTAGAACCGATGGCGCCGTTGACCACCACAATCTCCGGTATCGTGAGCGTCAGGAACCCGTCGCTGCGAGTGACCTCGGCGCCGAAGTATCTCGCAGAAATGCGTTTCAATTCGGAAAACGCGAGCTGATGCGCGGCGACGGCTGGCAGCATCCGTATCATTCGGCGACGGGGAGGAGAGATTGCCTCGTAAATGTCCGCCGCCACGATCTTTCCGGCGCTTCGGAAGAGCTCGTCAGCATCAGGTCGGCGGGCAATCAGTGCGCTCAATCCCACTGCCTCCGATGACGGCAGGAGCTGTCCCTTCTTTACGGCGTCACCATATCGGCGGATCTGCTGGTATACGGTGTCGCTCAATCCAAGTCGCTTGTTGCGAAGCTCATGGACATATTCCGTGTCCGTGTCCGCGATCTCTTCCGGCGTGTCGATGCGACGCACCGCTTCGAGAAGGCTGAAGGGAATGCGCGGGTTGACGACCGGTGTGGATGGCATCGAGGCAGATGGGAGAAATTACGCCGCCACTCGATCAGCGAGTGGGCGATAAAAGTTAGCAGCGTTGAACCACAATCAAGCAGGAACTTTTCGATTCACCCAAGCGAAATAGCGATCCGCGCCGGCGCCGGGCTCGCCGTCTCGATCCTAATCGTATTCCTGGCGCGGCGGGGCCGAGCATTGTCCTCCGGCGGTGCGCTCGCGGGAGTGACGCTCGGTGCCTTAACGGCGGCTGCGGGCTGGGGCTGGGCGATCCTTCTCATCGCCTTTTTTGTTTCGGCCAACATTCTCTCGCGATATCAGGCGGAGCGAAAGGATGCGGCCTTCGGCGAAGTCGTGGAGAAAGGACGTGAGCGCGATACTTGGCAGGTGGTTGCAAACGGCGGAGTGTTCGCGCTGACAGCGGCAGCATCGTTGCTTTATCCGTCTCCAGCCTGGCTACCCGTTGCAGCGGGATCCGTCTCAGCCTCGACTGCGGATACCTGGGCGACCGAGATCGGGACTTTATCCTCGTCGCCGCCGCGATCGATAACCTCCGGAAAACCAGTCCCCCCTGGAACGTCGGGTGGTGTAACCCGGCTCGGAATGTTCGGCGCGTTGGCCGGCTCGACCTTTATCGCTGTGCTGTCACTTCTAGTGGGATGGGGTTACCGCGCTGCCGCAGGGGCCCTTATTGGCGGCATTATCGGCTCGATCGCCGATTCACTGGCCGGCGCTACGGTTCAGCGGCGTCGCTGGTGCGACGAGTGCAACAAGTCAACGGAACGGGCCGTGCACGCCTGTGGTACGAAAACTCGGCTAGTGGGCGGGATCAGGTGGATAGATAACGACGCGGTCAACGCGATCTGCTCGATTGCGGGCGCGATAGTGGGAGCGACACTTCTTCTCTAATTCAACGATTACAGAATACAGTGAGTCATAACGAGTCCGCGCGGGTCCTTCTCGTCAGCACCAATCGTGAGCGCCAGCCCTACCCGGTAGTGCCGAACGGACTGGCGTGCATTGCTTCCGCGCTCGATGCGGCGGGGCACGAAGTTTCATTTCTCGATCTCTGCTTCGAGGCAGATCCCGTAGCTGCCGCGAAGCGCGCGGCGCGAGATCTCCATCCGTCGGTGATCGGCGTTTCGGTGCGCAATATCGACAACAGCGACGCAATCGCGTTGCAACACTACACTCCCGAAGCGCGGTCGGTAGTGGAGGCGCTTCGCGATGCCAGCCCAAATGCGCGGCTGATCGCGGGAGGGGCTGCGTTCGGCGTCGCCCCCGAAGCGTTGTTCCGCGAGTTCGGGGTCGACTACGCGGTGGCCGGCGATGGTGAGCGTGCGGCAGTCGCGCTCGTTGATGCACTCGCCGAAGGCAGAGATCCAAAAGGCATCGCGGGAATAGTCCGCATGCAGGACGATCGGGTTCACTTCACTCCCCCCGGCGAGGATGCGGATCTCGATTCTCTTCCGGCTCCGTCGCTTCACCGATGGATCGACCTCGCTCGTTACGAGCGTCACGGTGCAACGATTCCCATTCAGACCAAGCGCGGCTGTGTCTACAGATGTATCTACTGCACGTACCGCAACGTCGAAGGGTGGGGCTATCGCACACGCGATCCCGAGCTCGTCACTGACGAGATCGCCGAGCTCAAGCGACTGGCCGGCGTTACTCATTTCGATTTCGTGGATTCGACCTTCAATTCCCCACCGGGCCACGCGATCGAAGTCTGCGAGGCGATAGCGCGGCGAAAGCTCGCCGTTCACCTCGAGACTACGAATTTCACTCCCGCCGCGGCATCGTCCGACCTTCTTGCCGCGATGCGCCGAGCTGGTTTTCGAGCGTTGGGAATTACGGCAGAAAGCGCGAGCGATCCGGTTCTCGAGCGGCTCGAAAAAGGATTCGATACTGCAAAGCTGCATGAGGTTTCCGCGCGCGTAGAGCGAGCCGGCATTCGAACGCTGTGGATCTTTCTGGTCGGTGGCCCCGGCGAAACGGCAACAACGCTGGCCGAGACTTTGGAGTTCGCGGGATCGAGGCTCGACCGCGGTGACGCAGTCTATCTGACGGTTGGACTGCGCGTTTATCCCGGCACGACTCTGCACAGAATCGCTATGAGCGAAGGCAAGGTGAGCCCCGACGATCCCCTTCTCGCCCCCACGTTTTATTTCTCGCCGGACCTGGACTTCGATGCTGCCCTCGCGACGCTGCGCTCGTTCGCTCACCGACATCCGAGGTTCATGTTCTCAGCTGATTCGCGGTCCCGGATTCTCCCCTATCTCATGCGCGCTGCGTCACTGCTGAGGCTGCCCCGCCCGCATTGGCAGTACATGGGAGTGTTTCAGCGACTCGCGCGCGCCGGAGCGAGATGACCACGAGGAAGGTCATTGTTGTCGGCGGCGGTCCCGCCGGCGCGTCCACGGCGTTCTTCCTGGCGCAGGCTGGTCTCGACGTAACGGTCATAGACCGAGCGCGGTTCCCGCGCGACAAGCCGTGCTCCGAGTACATGAGCCCCGAGGCGTCGCGCATTCTTCATGAGATGGGCGCGCTCGCCGCCGTCGAGGCGGCGGGCGCCGACCAGCTCGTCGGAATGCGCCTCCAATCCCCGGACGGCACGACCGTGCAGGGAGAGTTCGTCGGTCAGCATCGCTATCGCGGCTTCCGCGATCGCGGACTCGCCATACCTCGCACGATCCTCGATGCGATTCTGCTCGATCGTGCCCGCACTGCAGGAGTGAAGGTCGAAGAGAGAGCCCGCGTCAGCGACATAGTGCGCGATGCATCGGGACGCGTCAGAGGAGTTACGCTCAGCAACGGAAAACCCGGACATACGATCGAGGCGGATCTCATCATTGGTGCGGACGGCCTCCGGTCGATCGTTGGAAGACGCCTTGGCCTGATAACGATGTCGAGGTGGCCGCGGCGAATCGCGCTGGTGAGTCATTACCGGGGTGTGGGCGACATGGGCCCGTACGGTGAGATGTTCGTAACCTGCAACGGGTATTACGGAGTGGTGAGCGTGGGAAATGGGATCACGAATTTCGCGATCGTCGTTCCCGTTTCGCGCGCAGCAGAAATCGCAGGCGATCGAACCGAGTTCATGGAGAACTGGATCGCCGATCATCCGGCGATTACCGAGCGGTTTCGGAATGCGGAGCGAGTTGGACCGGTCAAGGCAACCGGTCCATTCGCATCGAGAGCACGACGCGCGTGGGTTCCGGGTGCCGCGCTCGTTGGCGATGCCGCGGATTTCTTCGATCCATTCACCGGCGAAGGCATTTACGCTGCGCTCCGAGGCGGCGAGATCCTCGCGCATCGAATAATCGAGGCAGCAGACGCTGCCGATCCGCGTCGCATGGACGCTCAACTTCGAAGGTATGACGCGGCGCGGAAGCGGGAGTTCTCCGGAAAATGGAAGGTCGAGCGGCTCATCGGAGCGACGATTGGCCTGACACCGCTCATAAATCGCTCGGCGAAAGTGTTGGCGAAGCGCCAGGACATGGCTGATCTGCTTGTCGGCGTTGGCGGCGACTTCGTACCGACAGGGGAGGTGCTGAATCCGCGTTTCCTGATGCGACTCTTCCTTCTGCCAACTGGATGATGTCAGTCGACGCCGACACCTTCCGATCCGTTCTCGGCCGCTTCGCGTCGGGAGTGACGATCGTCACGACACTCGGTCGCGATGGCCGAGACCTCGGAATGACCGTGACCTCGTTCTGCTCTCTTTCCCTCGAGCCTCCGCTCGTTCTCATCTGCATCGACAAGACAGCCGCAATGTACGACACGTTTGCGTCAGCGCCTCGGTTCATCGTGCAGATCCTGTCGGAATCGCAGGAAGCGATAGCCCGCAGATTCTCCGGACCCGATCCGAATCGGTTCGATGGCATCGGCTACGTTCGCGAAGCGGGTGGAATCGCGATCATCGACGAGATACTCGCCTACATCCATTGCCGACGCGTCGACGCGCACCAGGCCGGCGACCATAGCATCTATATCGGCGAGGTCGAAGAGGCCGTCGTTTACGAAGGGCGCCCCCTTCTCCGTTATCGTAGCGGTTACGCACAACTGGAGCGCTGACCGTGGCGAGAATCCTGACTCCGCCCCGTCGTCGCGGCACTGAAGTGCTCGATGATCCCGCTGTCGATCCGGCCGTTATGACGCGATCGATGGCGGACGTCGAGCGAGCCAACTGGTTCTTCGGCGGAATACGCTCGGCGATAGCGGAGCTCGAGCCGGCGCTGGATGCTCTTCCTAGGTCCGCTTCGCTTCTCGACGTTGGAACGGGTACGGGTGACATCGCCGTCGCTGCCCGCGACGCCGCCCGTCAACGCGGCGTTACTCTGACGACGATCGGTCTCGACGTTTCGGCGCCGCTCGTTGATCGACACCGCAGCCGAAATAATTACGTAGTGCGCGCAGACGCACTGCGACTGCCATTCCGCGATCGCAGCATCGACGTCGTTCTTTGCTCGCAGGTACTTCATCACTTCGACGGCGCACGAGCGGCAATTCTGTTGAGGGAAATGGATCGCGTGGCACGAGTGCGCGTCGTAGTGAGTGACCTTCGCCGCAGCCGCGTTGCCGCGGCGGGCATCTGGATGGCGTCGTTTCTGCTTGGGTTTCATCCGGTGAGCCGGCACGACGGCGTCGTATCGGTGATGCGGGGGTTTCTTCCCGGGGAAATGGCAGAGCTTCTTCAAGTGGCAACCGGTGAGCGGCCACGCGTGTCGCGAAGACCACTTTTCAGGGTAACAATGAGCTGGGTTCCACGTACATGAGCATTCCATTCGCCGATTCGACGATTTCCGGTAACAGCCCTCCGCTGCGCGAGCCATTCGAGCTCGGACCCATGCCGTTGGGCAGGCCGATGGAAATCGCCGATGAGCGGATTGTCCGAGCCCCATGGAGAACGATTTTTGAAATTGCCAGCCACGTTGAACACTGGCCCGGCTACCTTTCACACTACCGTTACGTGCGATTTCGTGAGCGGGCGAGTGATGGGGGCGGGCTGGTGGAAATGGCGGCCGACCGTCCATTCGGCTCCTTGCGCTGGCCAACCTGGTGGCTGTCAGAAATGACGGTCGACCACGGCGCTCCCGCGATCCGATTCAGGCACATCGGTGGTATAACGAAGGGAATGGACGTGGAGTGGTCCTTTCGTTCAGTCGCTGAAGGGACCCACGTTCGAATCCTTCACGTCTGGGACGGACCACCAATCCCACTCATCGGCATTATTGCCGCTACGGCGGTAATTGGTCC
>DATBRZ010000201.1:0-7494 GCA_036560025.1 Gemmatimonadaceae bacterium
CGCTTCCTCGAGCGCGACCATTCGCTCCGACTTGCTGATCGGCTCGCTCATCGCGCGTTCAACATCGGCGCGCAGCACCGCGAGCGGAGTCTTCAACTCGTGACTCGCGTCGGCGGTGAATCTGCGAAGGCCCATGAACGACGTCTCGAGTCGCGCGATCATCGCGTTGAGAGTGTCGACGAGCTCCTCGAATTCCTGTCCCGCATTCTGAATGTTGAGTCTGCGGTGCAGGCTGCGGCCGTCGGTGATCGCGGCAACATCGTGCGTTATGCGGGCAACGCGCTGTGACGTGATTGCATAAGCCGCATACGCGCGCCAGCCGGCGAGCGCGATGAACAGAGGGGCGATGACGAAGAACAGTATCCGATACGCGCGCGGAAACTGCGTTGCGTCCGACGTCGGTGCTCCGACAACAACGTGGCCAAGAATGGCCGTGGAGTCTTGGATGTTTCGCGCAACGACGAGAAGTTTCTCCTTAACATCCGGAAGCGTGATTACCGCCGCCGAATCAACCGGCAGTATCGGCAGCTGGGTGTCCAGGATCAGTGAATCGGCGGAGCTGAGCCTGCGCATGGCCGGAGACTGGTACAATGCGTTGCCGTGGCGGTCGAGCACCACGACATAGTCGGAGAAGACGTCGAGCATGGCGATCAGGCGAGGCGTGATCGACAGGGCTTCCGCCGCAGTGTCCGGACTCACCACTACCTTTTGAGCTTCTTCCCCGGCCTCGCGAATCAGATTTGCAGCGAGATCAGCCTGGGTCACCGCATATCGGGCAACGTCTCTGTAAACGGTCTCGTTCCGAACCGTCCATACCGTGAGCCCGATGGCCGCGGTTATAGCGAGCAGCGCGATGACGAACGCGACAGTCATGTTCGTCCGCGTCGATGGCACTTTCGATCAGCCCTTCGCCGCGTGAGCGTCGGCGCGTATTACATAGCCGACGCCGCGGATCGTATGAATGAGCTTCGTGGTGTGATTTGCGTCGATCTTCTTGCGCAGATGGTTGATCACCACATCGACGATGTTGGTGCCGGGATCGAAATGGTAGCCCCACGCGTATTCGGTGATCAACGTGCGGCTCATCACGCGACCCGCATGCCGCATGAGGTACTCGAGGACGGTGTATTCCTTGGGAGTCAACTCGATTTGCGCGCCGCCGCGACGGACCTCGCGCGTGTCCATGTGCAACTCAAGGTCCGCGACTTTGAGAGCCGGCGACGCGAGAATACGCGGGCGGCGTGACAGCGCCTCGACGCGGGCGAGCAGCTCCTCGAATGCGAACGGCTTCGTGACATAGTCATCGGCGCCGGCGCGGAGCGTCTCGACCTTTGCGTCGATCGCATCCTGCGCGGTGAGCACGAGCACCGGCCGCTCGAATCCCCGCGCGCGCAAATCATTGAGAACCTGAAGCCCGGGCTTGCCGGGCAGACGCATGTCGAGGATGACGAGATCGTAGGTCCCCGTCGACGCCATCCTCTCGCCCTCATCGCCCGAGCCGATGAGGTCGACTCCCCATCTCTGCTGTTCCAGTCCGCGCTTTACGAACTGGCCGACCGTCGGGTCATCCTCGATGACCAGGATCTTCATTCACAAAAATCTAAGCAAAACGCGCCGTCCGCTTCCCGGACGGCGCGTTGTTACTGCTTTTGTATTAGTACTCCACCCAGTTGTCTACCCAGGTATTCGGCAGTGGAACCAGAGCACCGAGTCCCTGCAGCGCCTTGGCGACCTCGCACGAGTTGTACTGGTATGTCTTCGTACCGTTTACGACGTTGACCGGCACGCTTTGACCGAGCTTGACGTTCAACGCGCTGATGATGGCGCCCTGAATGTTATTGTTGCCGTTTCCGGTGAGGTCTCCTCCCACGAGTACGACACCTTTCCAGTTGAAGGTGGCGCCACTGCCTGTGTCGAGATTTCCCGTGACGATCAGCACGCCGCGACCGTTGTTGAAGCCTGATGAGCCGGCATTGCCCGAGTAGAAAATCGTCGGATAGAAGTTCGTATCAGCAAAAGACGGAATTGGGTCGGGTGGTATGTAGAAAGTCGGCGTGATCGCGGTGAGGTTGGTGATTCCATGCCATTTGATCTTTACCTGCGCCGCAGCTTCCTGCGGCGTCATTCCAAGGGTATCGACACTGTCAGCAGTGTTGGGCTGATTGAATCCTGGGACCTGCGGTACAGCAACTCCGGCCACCGCCGCAGAATCGCCGCATGCGTCCACGCCAAGGAACGAGCCGGAGTTACCGTTCTTTTTGATCCCGGCGATCGCCGTCCAGCCCGCGAGCACCGGAAGCTGCGCTGGTTCCCACGCCGCGTACTGAGCGACGGTTCTCACACCTGCGGGCGTTCCGCTGACCGCGCCCTGCGTCTGAACGCCCTTCGAGCGGACGACATACAAACCGGCAAGCGAGCCAATTGGCGCGCGAACTCGATCGAGAGTGACGTCTGCGTAACCGCCTTTAAGGTAGATGCGGGTTGGACCCTCCTTCACAGCCGGCGGAATCGAATGGAACCCCATCGAGTCTCGCCGCGCGAAGAATTTCTGGAGGCCGTCTTCCGCGAGAGTAAACGCGGTCACCTGCGCCTTTTGATCGTCGACGCCGCGCCGCTCGGCAATAACGAGAGAGAAACCGGCGGCAATGGAAATGGACAGAACTCCGATGACCAGAATTGCACTCGGAATTGCGAATCCGTCCCGCTTCTTTAGTTGCATCATTAGATCGCTCAGCGTTAGTCCAGCCGATTCTTGAAAAAGACTGCAGTCTTGAATGGCGCCTTGTACTTCTGAGTCGCGCCCGATGCGATACGCTCGCTCATTCCATTGAGTGTGAGCTCGAGCCCGCGAAGAGTGGACAGATCTCCGGGCGCATTCGGGGTCGAGACAGTACTGCTGCCCACGAAGAATCGAAACGCAGCGGTGCCGTCGTAGGGCGCGGACAGCTCTTCCTCGACTCCTGTTTGCATGGTTTCGCGAAACAGCCCCTGAGTTCCGGGAATTGCATCGGAGGCCTTGAAGCGGTAGCGAATCCGGCGGAACAGAAACACCGGCGTCCCAACGCTTGCTGTGTCAGTCAGCTGCGGCGTGATCTGAATAACCTTGGCATTGGATGCCGTTAGCGTCTGAATCTGCGCGGCGGTGCAAACTGAAGTGCTGCCTGCGCCGATAGTGGGTGGTCCGGCTTCGACATATCGATACGGTCCCTGGCCACCCCGCCAGGCATAACCCGAGAAGCCGGGAGCGGCGTACATCGCCGAGTCAACGGGCAGAAGACTGACATGAGTCGCGCCGCCGGTTGTAGCGCAGACAACGCCCATTGCATAGGGTACGCGGACGATAATGGAATTCTGCTGCGCGTCGACAACCCCGCCGAGCGCCTCCACCATTCGCAGATCGGAAACAATCCGATTCAATGGACCCCGGGAGACGTTTCGCGCAAGATTCGCGAGTTTTTGATGGTCGAAATACCGCGCTTGAGCTACGAGAATCCGCGTTAGCGCCATGCCGATGATCGCGAGTATGACCATGCCGATGATCAGCTCCACCATGGACAGGCCCGGGCGGCAGCGAAGCCGCGCCGATGACACCTTGCGTCGCTGTCTCATTGCGGCGGCGGATCATCCTCAAGGAACGTTCTCAGAGTGTTCGCCGTCGACCGCACTATGATCGCCGTGTCAGGACGGTAGAGCGGATTGGTCGGAGTGATGATCAGCTTGATCTGCTTCTGAGCGACCTCGTACTTCCGGAACGTTTCCGTGATCGTAATCGTGCGTGTGTAGGGGTACGGCATCGCTGTGGAAGAAGACGACGTCGTCCCGATCGCGAGACTGTCGTATGGGAGTGACTCGAGAAGATTCACCTGCTGCATCAGGACGCCGTTGCGGTATGCGCCTCCGATAATCCGGTGCGACCGCTGCGTGATCTTGAAGACCATCGCTGCAAGAGGGGTCATGACCAGCGCGAGTAGCGTGATCCCGACGATGACCTCCATCAGAATGAACCCTTGTCGCCGGCGGCGAGGGCGAACATGTGCTCGGCGAGCTCGGAAGCGGGGCGTCATTGAGGCGTCATCCTTACGAAACCGGCGCTGGAAGCAGTTACCTGTCGCGAGTAGTCACCTTGCGCGACAACAACCGCGAATGCGGCAGAAGCGATTCCATTGGGAAGCACGTCGATCGTTGAGGGACTCGCCGTGAGAGACGTCAATCCGAACTCCGACGCCTTGTTCATGATGCGCGTCTGATAAAGAGTTCCTGTGGCGCGGTCGCTGAACGTGTATTTGAGCAGGGTAGGATCGAACTGGAGACGAACCGGTGCTCGCTGCCGGCCGGCCATCGCGAAAGCGTTCTGAAGATCGGCGACGAGCACCTGCGCGGCGCGATTGACACGCTCGTGGCGGATTATTCGCGCCATTTTCGGGACGGCAATCGCGATCAGCAGCGCGATGATTATCATCACCGTCAGCATCTCGAGCATGCTGAAGCCCGTGCGGCGCTGCCAGACAGGCGCGCCTGACGGCGGGCCGTGATGCGGCATTCTGTCGATCATCATTGAGGCGAAGACCTCGAGAGTTTGCGCCGCGCCCTTGCACTGCCGGATGGCCTAAGCGAGGGCCTCGGTGCATTCAAATGACGAGTTCAGCGCCAATCAGTCACGCCGAAAGGCCTCCGGAAGGAGGCATTGCTACGTTTGTTTACGCCCTGGGCTAATTGTGAACGACGATGCTGCCGCCGCCGAGAGCTGTACCGCGCTCCAGATCGTCCGGCAGTGACGAACCCGACGCGTTGCGCTGGTTGTCGTATACGACCCCATCGGCATTCCAGATCTTGAGCCGGATCTTGTCAACGCCGCCGCCGCCAGGCGCCTGGCCGTCGCTGACAGTGATGAGGAAGCTGTAGCTCGCCACGCCATTCACACTTCCGGTTCCGCGATACTGAGCGTGCGACCCGGCTACCTGAAGTGATTCGTAGACGCTGCTTCTGAATCGCATGCCACCCGCGCGAAAATCGAACTCGCTCTCCCCTCTGGCAAACGAACCGGATTTATCCTGATTCGAGACAAAGCCAAACGTCACTTTCCCCGAACCGTTGAACGTCGAGCAGAGTGCCGCCGTGCACGCGCCTGACGGAGAATTGAACCATCCGCCTCCGGTAACGAACCGCCCTGTCGGATCGTAGACGACTACATAGCTCTCGGCAGTCCGCGTATCCGAGCCACCATCGTCGTCGGTGACTCTAAGCGACGCCGTGTAGACACCTGCAGGAAGTGCGGCACTCGTCGCAGCAATGTCCTTTGTCGACTGATTGACCCCAGGATTCGCGGCCCCGAAGGCCTCGCCGGCATTCCACCTTACCTCTCCGACATACGTGTCGGCCGAGCCGGGATCCGTGAAGGCCGCTGATGCAGTGATAAGCGTGCCCAGAGGTGTCGGGTCGCCCGTGACGGTGATTGCACCGAGTGACGGCGCGACGTTCTTCACTGTCACCGAATCCACATACTCCGTAACGCCGCCGTCTTTGTCACGCACTTTGCCTTTCACTTGTCGATCGCCGTTATCAGCGGTGGAGCACGACACAGCGCTAGTCGTGGAGAAGGCGCCATACCCGCCGCCGCAATCGAAAGCGAACTCGAAGCCTGCGGCGACATCGGCCGTTGACGGATCGTAGAGATTGGTGAGCGAGAGGTCGATTGGACTGCCCTCATCGACAGGACCATCGTTTTCAAATGCCGCGGAGGGTGCAACGTTGGAGACGATGACGCTCGTTGTTGTCGCGCTCGTCTGTCCCGATGAATCAGCGACCCGCAACCCAATGGTGAATGTTCCGTTGTCGTCAAATGCGTGCGCGACACTCGAGGCGGAGGCGTCGTCGTATTGTCCGTCGTTGTCGAGGTCCCACGCATAACTGAGCACCCCACCTTCGGGATCTGTGGAACCACTGGCATCCAGAGCGATTGCAGTTCCTTCTGTTCCCTCGTAGTGGTCTGCCGGAGGACCGCCGGCATTTCCGCCAATGTTCGCAACAGGGGGTTCGTTTACAACGTCGCTATAGCTGATATCATCCATCACCCACCAGCCGTAGGTGCGTCGCATTACGACCGAGTCTACAGCGCCGGCAAATGCGGAGGCGACGTACTGCATTGGCGCTTCGGCTACGAGCAGGACGTGGCCTGATTCGCCGACTTTCGTTCCAGCGAGGTATCCCTCGAACCAGAACTCCTTGTCACCCTCTCCACCTAGATCGTGCGGTGATCCGACCCACGCGCCGTTGAAAGCGACGGGCGCTGCAAACGTGAACCACTCGTTGTCCGAACCTTCACCATTGAAGATGAAGATCGAACCCGAGTGAGGATGGCCATAAATCTCATTGTCGTAGTGCGTAATACGACTGGTGGGGGCGAAGGTGATCCCATGAACCGTGCCGTGGGGCCACATGAGGTGCAGCGAGAACGGATCCGGCAAATCCTCGAAGGTGACCACTGTTTGGCTGCTAGTGGCTGTTACCGACGACGGCCGAACGTTCGACAATGTTTCCCGTTGCCCAGGTCGTGGCGCAACGACGTCCGACATCTGGGTGCACCCAATAAGTACAAACACGGCAAGCGCACATGGCGCCGAAAAACCGTGTCGTGAGAATTTACGAGACGATAAAGACGCACCCACACCGGCCCCTGGCAGCATATAGGAGAAGACGCGAACCGGCCGCGGTTAGTCACGCCCGGCGGGTTGTCTGCGCTTCTTGCAAGGCAAGTATGGGAAGCGCCTGCCCGCTGATACGGACATCCAGAGGACGACGAATGCCTGAAGACACGACCACAGCGAAAAAGACAATGCTCCGCTGCCAGTTCTGCCACAGCTGGAATCGCGTCGATGCTGCTCGCGCTGCGGACCGCCCGAAGTGCGGCAAATGCGGAAAGCCGATGCTTCTCGACCGGCCGGTCAAGCTCGACGATGACACGTTCACGCGCACCATTTCGGAAAGTGAAATTCCGATCGTCGTGGACTTCTATGCCGACTGGTGCGGACCTTGTCGGATAATGGCGCCGGCAGTCGACCAGCTGGCAGCGAATTACATCGGGCAGGCGCTGGTGGCAAAGCTCGACACCGATGCATCACAACGAACAGCCGGCTCTCTCGGAATTCGGGGAATCCCGACCGTGATCGTATTTCAGGGCGGCAAGGAAGTGGCTCGACAATCCGGAGCCGTGCCGTATTCAACCCTGGCTGCGCTTCTATCGCGCGCTTTCACCGAATAATCACGCGCGAAAAAAAAAGGTGCGCCGTGACGTGGACACGACGCACCGAAGTGATTGAAACTGTTGCCGGCTGACTAGTTGCCGGTGACCACCACGTTGTCGAGACCCCAGCTTTCATCCGTGGATCCCTGCCCGCCCGTAGTAGTGTGGAAGAGGAACTTCAACTCACCACCACTGGGGTTGGAGACCGTGAACGACATGTGATATGTCGCATCGCCCATATCATTCTGTCCGAG
>DATBRZ010000202.1:0-13793 GCA_036560025.1 Gemmatimonadaceae bacterium
AGGAGTTTCGGGATGCAATTCTTCGATATTACTCGAATCCTGATGAGGTGAGTGCAGCGTCGGCGCGAGCGTCGGAGCTCGTAGCAAACGAGTTTTCGTGGGAGGCTGTGACGGAGAGGTACATCGACGAATTAATGCAGATCAGCAAGAGATAACTGCGAACTGCGAACTAACTGCGAACTGCGAACTAACTGCGAACTGCGAACCAAGTGAATAACTTCGGGGCTCTCTTATCTAACGCAGGCATGCACAAACTACCGCTGATCCTCACGCTGATCATTGGCAGCTCTCCATTGCGCGCACAGGCGCCGCGCGCAATCGATTGGAAAGCCCTTGAGACGGAAGCGCAGCAGACGCTCTCCGATTACCTCAAGATCAACACGACCAATCCGCCGGGGAACGAGCTCAAGGCAGCCATCTTCCTCAAGAATATTCTCGACCGGGAGGGGATTCGCGCACAGATCCTCGACACCGTCGAGCTCGGTCCGGGACGCGCCAATCTCTACGCGAGACTCAAGGGCAACGGATCGAAAAAGGCAATCGCGCTCGTCAACCACATGGACGTCGTCCCGGCAACTCCATCCGCGTGGTCGGTCGATCCGTTCTCCGGCATCATCAAGGACGGCTACATCTGGGGACGCGGCGCGATCGACATGAAAGGAGAAGCGATCGTGCAGCTGATGTCCATGATCGCTCTCAAGAAATCAGGCGTGAAACTCAATCGCGACATCGTCTTCATCGGTAATTCGGACGAGGAGCTGACGTCGACCGGCGGACTCACCTTCGTGAAGAACCACGCCGATCTCCTGAAGGACGTCGAATACCTGATCACCGAAGCGACCGAGAACTCCATCGTGGACGGCAAGGTTCGGTATTTCGCTGTCGGCGTCGCTGAGAAGAGAACGTTCTGGCAGCGGCTCAGCGTGAAAGGAGTTCCGTCGCATGGATCGCGTCCGACAAAGCAGAATCCAGTACCGCGACTCGTCGCCGCTCTCGACAAGATCGCTCAGTACGAGACTCCGCTTCACGTAACTCCCGGCGTCGACAAGTTCTTCCGCGACATCTCGCGTCTGTATCCCGAGCCGAGGAAAACGTGGCTGGCGAACGTGGCGAAGGCGCTCGACAATCCGGAAGCTCGCGAATGGATCCTGAGCGACGTCTACTGGAATGCGTATTTGAGAAATACGATCTCGCTTACGGGATTGTCCGGATCGAACAAGACGAACGTGATTCCGCCCGAAGCGACTGCAGAAATCGACGTGCGCTTGCTGCCCGACACCGACCCTGCGGAAATGCTGGCGACATTGAAAAGAATCGTCGCCGACACTGCGGTTCACTTTACGACCCTGCTTGAGCCGAAAGCGCCGCTGGAAAGCCCCATTAATACTGATTTGTTCCGCGCAATCGAGAAAGCCGCGAAGGAGCGTGAGCCGTCAGCCTTCGTGACGACGCCGATGCAAACAGGAGCAACGGACCGGCCAACTTATCGCAAGCTCGGCATCATCACCTACGCGATCGATCCGTTCAGGATCGAGCAGGCCGAGCGTCAGCGTGGCGTGCACGGCAATGACGAACGTCTGTCCGTGGAGAATGTTGGTTTTGGCCTGCGGTACTACTACGACGTTCTAAGGTACGTACAATGAACAAATGCAGGTGCAAACAACGGGAACTGCCGTTCTGAGTGTCCGGTAATTCCGTTGTTCAGTTCATCCGTGCAAGCAAATGCAGACACCGAAGGACCAGTCAGGAGCCTTCCGGTTCATGAGACGAGTTACTGATGAACCAAACGACACGACACCATCGCCGTCAGGGACTTCGCGCCACCGATAGGTTTGCGAGTAAGACGTCCTATTTTCGTCGACAGGGGGATCGATGCCTTACGCGACTCGAAACGCTTCTCTCACTTTGATTCTGGCGATTGGCTCTATCTCTATGCTTTCCTGCAGCTCCGGCGGTGGAAGCCGGAGCTCGAATGCGCCTGAGCCGATCCCCAACCAGTCACCTGCCGACGAGCGAGCCATTCACCGCATCATCGACAACGAAAACGAAACCTGGAACAAGGGCGACGCCGCTGGCTACTCACGCGATTTCGCACGAGACGGCATCTTCACGAATATTCGCGGGCAGGCGTTCGATGGTTATGACGCCTTTGTGCGACAGCACGACGTGATCTTCAAAGGGATCTTTCGAGGAACCAGACTGCAACAGGAGATCGCGGTCGTGAGATTTCCGGAGCCCGGTGTTGCACTTGTGGAGACTATTACGGCGGTTCTCGGTGTATCACAGCCGCCGCCAGGTGTTACGCTCGACGCGCAGGGACGCATGCGAACCCGGCTAATGCAGGTCCTGGTGAAGCGCGGCGGCGAGTGGAAAATCGTCGCCTATCACAATGTGGACATCAAACCGGGCACGACAGTTCCAACCCGATAAGACGACGAGTGGTGTTCCACTCGTAACTGATCCGATTAGTTCTTGTGCCTGAAGGTGATTCGGCCGCGAGTCAGGTCGTACGGCGAGACCTCGAGCGTCACTCTGTCGCCTGCGAGCACGCGGATGCGGAAGCGCCGCATCTTACCGGCGATCGTCGCGTGCACTTCATGACCGTTGGTCACGAGGACGCGGAACGTCGCATCGGGTAGGACTTCGGTCACCGTTCCTTCCAGCTCGATCGCTTCTTCTTTTGCCACTTGGCTCCGTGTTCCAGTAGGGAATGCGGTGGTGAAAAAAATAAGGCCACCCTGGTCGCCCAGGGTGGCCCTTTTCTATTGCGGCTTGATTGCGAAGCTGATCAAACGCCCAGTCGCGTCACGTTCTCGGCGGCGGGACCCTTCTGGCCCTGCACGACGTCGAACTCGACCCGCTCGCCCTCGGTCAACGACTTGAAGCCGCTGCCGCTGATCGCGGAGTGATGAACGAAGCAATCCTTCTGTCCATTCTCCGGGGTGATGAAGCCAAAACCTTTGGCATCGTTGAACCACTTCACTGTTCCGGTGGTACGCATGTTCGGTACTTCCTCTTGTTGGTGTTCGTCGGAAGTCCGGTATGGCCGTACCTGCCGACTTGCATGTAATGTCTCGCCAAACTGAAAAGAGACCTGGTTTTCCCAGGTCCCCATGATGTGTTCGCTGGCGAGTAGTCGTACATACAATTTGTACGACAGAATATAAAGCTACCCGATTGAAGCCTCGAATGTCAATGAGGCGGCCACTTAACCTCCAACGCGGGGGACGAAATTGAAGAGATCGAATTACTCTTCGGGGACCAAATGGGAGCCGATCGTCGGCTATTCGCGCGCGGTGAGGGTCGGCCCGCACGTTCACGTCTCAGGGACGACGGCAACGAATGCCGCAGGGGAGATCGTCGGGCGAGGGGATGCATACGCACAGACCGTGCAGACAATTGCAAACCTGAAGACAGCATTGAACGCCCTTGGCGCCGACATTCACGACGTTGTGAGAACGCGTATGTTCGTCACGGATATTGCGCGCTGGGATGACGTGGGACGGGCGCATGGTGAAGCTTTTCGCGACATTCAACCAGCTACCTCGATGGTCGAGGTGAGCGCACTGATCAATCCAGAGATGCTGGTGGAAATCGAAGCCGACGCGTACGTAATCGAACAGGAAAACTGACATGCAATACAGCTATCACACCGCTGACATATTCACCGACACGCCATTCGGCGGCAATCAGCTCGCCGTTCTGCCGAACGCCACCGGACTGAATGACGCCGGGATGCTCGCGATCACGCGGGAATTCAACTTTTCGGAGACGACGTTCGTTTTTCCCGCCGAGAATTCCGAGAACACGCGGCGAGTGAGGATCTTTACGCCCGGTGGGGAGATCCCGTTCGCCGGCCATCCAACCGTTGGAACGGCATTCGTGCTCGCACAGACCGGAGACATCGAGCTGACCGGGCCCGAGACGAGAATCGTCCTGGAGGAAGGAGTTGGTCCGGTGACGGTGACCATTTCATCCGATAATGGCCGGCCGACGTTCGCGCAGTTTACGGCGACCAAACAGCCGGAACGGCGTCGGTCACCCGTCAAACGCAGTCAGCTCGCCGAAATCCTGTCGCTACGCAAGAAGGACATCCTGAAGAATGACGTGTGGTACACGGAAGCCGTCTCAGTGGGCCTTCCCTTCCTGTTCGTCCCGCTGACGAGTGTTCGAGCACTCGGACAAGCCCGTCTCAGACAGGAGCTCTGGGAGGAATTGCTGAAGGAGACGTGGGCCCCGGACATCTACCTCTTCGTTGAAGAAGACACATCCCGCGAGCGCGATGGTCTTCGGGCGGGTGACGGTCACACTCGCTCGCGAATGTTCGGACCGATAAAGGGAGTTGTAGAAGATCCGGCAACCGGAAGCGCTGCCGCTGCGTTCGGCGGTTATCTGGCTCGTCGCGCCAGGGTTCGCGACGGCACTTTGAAGATCACGATCCATCAGGGAGTCGAGATGGGACGGCCGAGTCGCCTTATGGTGGAGACCGATGTTGTCGGGGGTGAAGTCCAGGAGACGCGCGTGGGTGGAGCATCCGTGCTTATCAGCTCCGGCACTCTTTACTATCCGTAAGAGCGGTTCGCTTTATTGGCGGAAGTCTGTCAGTAGCACCACGATCAGACCGAACGCGCCGATGCCGATAAAGAAATTGCGCGCAGGGTTCACGTCTGCGTAACCCCGTACCCATGGCGCGACCAGGAGCGCAATAGCGAACAGCACATCGATTATTCCATGTGCTGAAAATGGAATCCGCTTGAAGACACCGAGCGGATAGCGCGTAAACAACGCAACTGTGAATATGCTGCCGGCGATCGTGGCGAGGTCATCGCGCGGCCGGCCGGTGAATCCTGCCGCGAACGGACCGAGGAGCAGCGCGACCACGAACAGGTAATCAATGAGCCCGTGGACACGCGGCGAGATCAAATTCGGCACGGTGGAAAAGAAAAGGCGACTTCGAGCTGCGAACTAACTTCGAGCTGCGAACTAACTTCGAGCTGCGAACCATTGCGCACTAGTTCGTAGTTCGCAGTTAGTTCGTAGTTCGCAGTGAGTTCGCAGTTCGTAGTTAGTTCGCAGTTCGCAGTGGTTGTTGTTTACCGTTGGATTCTCATCTTCGCGTAAATGAATCGCCCGTTGATTCCGAACGTGTTGACAGTGTTCGGGTACGCGAATATGCCGCTGTTGCTGTTGCCGGGAATCTGCTCGTCCGGATAAGTGTCGAAGACGTTGTTCGCTCCGACAGTAAGCCGCAGCTGCCTCAACAGCGTGTACGACGCGTTCACGTCGGTGATCCACTTCGCACTGAACGTCTGATCGAGTGCAGGATTCGACGCGACCGCACGATTCGTGACTTCGCCGAATCGCGCCACGTGAACGGTGCCCGTGAAGAGATTATGAGTGTGATCAAGAGTCAGGTGCACCGTGGTGTGCGGTTGTCCGACTTCAATGCGACCCCGCTCAATGCGGTCGAACAGCACAGCCTGCTGTGAAGCAAGCGGCGCCGGTGTGCTTGAAATGCGCGTGACGCGACTCTTCGTTTTGTTGTAGCCGCCCGTGAATCGCGTAACACCGATATTTCCGAAATCAACTGCGTACCGTGCGATCACGTCGACTCCGCCGGTCTTCGTGTCGATTGCGTTGGTGAAGAAGCGGGCGCTGCCTACTCCGGGAAATCCCTGTGATGCGAGGAAACTCGTCATCGCCGCGCCGGTGAAATTCCCCGACAGCACGATCCGGTCGTCGATCGTGATCCGATAATAGTCAGCGCTCAGCGAGAGATTCGGCAGCGGCGCAATAGCGACTCCGACGCTCGCGTTGACGGACTTCTCCGGCTTGAGCGGCTCAGCCCCAAGCGCCTTCGCGACGTCACTCTCCGGCGGCAGTGTACGCACCTCGACCGGAACAAGGCCCGCACCGAGGTTCAGGAAGTTCGTAGCCGTGGAGGAAAAGAACTCCTGAGAAAGCGACGGCGCGCGGAACCCTGTTTGAACCGCGCCGCGGACAGCGTACCCGGGGAAGACCTCGAACCTTGCCGAGGCTTTGCCGGTTGTCGTAGAGCCGAAGTCGCTGTAGTGCTCCGTTCTCCCGGCGAGTCCAATGAGCAAGTTAGAGAGGACATTGCTCTCGAGATCGATGTATCCGGCGACGTTGGTTCGGTTGTGAGAACCGGCGTTCGCCGGCTGGAATCCGGCGAACACTTGCGAGCCCGGCGTTGGCTGAGCTCCGGCGTTTGGTCCGTCGAGCACCTTCACTCCGCCGTCGCGATAAGAATCGGGCTCACCCGCCGTCAGCGAGAAGTGGTCGCGGCGGGCTTCCGCACCGACGGCAACGTTCAACGGCGCGGCAAACGCGGCTACGGGAAGCTCGTAAACCAGATCAAGGTTCGCCACGGCCTGACCGAACCCGAGGCCTCCCGCATCGAACTCTGTCGGACTCGCGTTCCCCAGCGTCGGATTGACGGAATTCGTTATCAGGAAGTCGAACGAGTTGTGACCGTACGTGCCGCTCAGATCATACTTCCAGCCGCTCAGCTTTCCCTGGACGCCGAGAGTTCCCGCGTAATCGTTGATGGTGCTGTTGATGAACGGCAGGAAGCCGTTCGGATAGATCGACCGGACATTGTTGTTATTGAGCGGTTGCCGCCAGTTGCCCGCTGCCTCGCCTTCGCGATGGGACGCTCCTCCGAACGCGTACACCTGCGCGCCGCTGGACATCTGCGGAAGGTTGGAGTTGAAAAAGAATCCGAGATCGTTGACGAGAGCGTCACCCTGCCGGAAGTGATCCTGTCCGACGAACTGGGGATCCGTGTTTCGCGGGTCGCCCGCAAAGTATTGCGATCGTAAATCCGGCATCGATCGGTTGGTCGAGCCGCGGTGCTCATACTGACCCGTGACGTGAAAGAATCCGCCGCCACGGAGGTTCAATCCCGTGTTCAGGTCCCATTCGGCGACGTCACCATCAGTACGGCGTGTGTCCTTCAGCGCGGCGACCTGCCGGGCATAGGTCGTGTCCTCCGGCTTGACGGTCGTATAGTTGGATCCGAATTCGGCTCCAAGCTCCGTGCGCGGGTCTGTTTTGAGGATGATGTTGATGACGCCGGCGATCGCGTCGGAACCATATTGCGCTGCCGCACCATCGCGCAGGATCTCGATTCGCTCGATCGCGCTCGATGGAATCGCGTTCAGATCGACTCCCGTCGATCCGCGCCCGACAGTTCCATTGACGTTTACCAGAGCGCTCGTGTGGCGTCGTTTGCCGTTGATGAGAACGAGGACCTGATCGGGACCGAGGCCACGCAATGTCGACGGCCGGACGTGGTCAGTGCCATCGGAGATGGTCGGGCGCGGAAAGTTGAACGACGGCGCCAGCATCTGGATGACCTGATTGGTTTCGATCTGTCCGGTCTGCTGTATCTCCGCAGGAGTGAGCACGTCGACTGGAACTGCCGAGTTAAGCACGGTGCGGTCGTTGAGTCGGGTACCGGTGATGACGTTCACATCGAGCTGAACGCTTCCCTTGGTGAGGGCGTAATCGCGAGTGGCTCCGATTCCCGAAACAACGACAGTGTCGACGATCGGTGTATATCCGACCGAGGTCACGCGAATGATCTGCGTTCCGGCGCTGACTGGGAGGCGATATGTCCCGTCAGGGCGAGTGAGAACTGTTTGCGCGCTACCGACGAGGGAGACGCGAGCGCCGGTGATCGCCTGAGTGCTGATCTGATCGGTAACCTTTCCGGAGATCGTTTGCGCTGAAAGCGCGCCGGCGACGAACGGAACGATGACGAGAGCGTGAAGTGACGAGCGAACGAGAACATTTCGCACAATCATGCGTTGAGCTCCATTACAGAGGTGACGGACGAGAGAGTCGTGAGCCCAATGTACGCATGCTAACAACGCGTGCACAACGATTTCTTCGAAACACAAAAGGCCCGGCTGCGACGCAGCCGGGCCTCGAGTCATTTCAATCGTCGCTACTGTATGAAGTGATACAGACCGTACAGTCCGAGCGCTGCTCCGGTCAACGCGATGATAAGCCCACCCGTTCCGCCGATTATCGCTCCGATGACAATCGCTGCGCCGCCCACAACCATCAGCGCGACGTTGCGGCCTGCGCCGAGTGAATGCTCACGCGCTGCGGCGTTCGAAGCTGTCGCGGCCGTTGCTACCGGCGCTTTCACACCCACAGTGCTCGCGGCAACCGTTGGACCGACCGCAGTCTTCGCAGGAGCGGGAGTGGGCGCCACAGTCTGCGCCAATGCCGACGTCGATGCGATCGCCAGAGCGACCGCGACTGCAAGATGAATCGATTTCCGTTTCACTTTTTCTGTCTCCGATCCAGTGTTGCGCCCAACTTGGGGCGTGTCGGGGACTACCCTGCAGGTGTCACGCCAGCGCCGACGGCCGCGTCGAACGCACCCGTCAGGATCCGGCCATCCTTCCTCACCTGCACCCAGACGCGATAGTTGCCCTCTTTCGGGAAAGCAAACGGGAACGAAACGGATGATGTAGAACTGTCAGCGGCATCCATACCCGATCTGTGCGCAGAAATGCGCTTTCCCAGCCGCCCGCGGATGGAATCGCCGGGCTCTCTCAGCTCGTACGCCATCTGCGACGCAATCGAGATAGTGCCGAGCGGATGCAGATGCACGAACACCGATCCGTCGTCTCGCATCACGACGGCGTGCGCCTGCATCCCCATGTAAGGCTCGAGTTGCGCTGGCGATTCATCAGCGTTTCGAACCTCGAACTCGAGACCCGCTTCACGTCCGGCCACGAGTGGCACACTGCTTCCCGCCCAGGTCATTGTTGACCCATCTGCGAGCTTCACGACACGTGCACCGCGCACGGGCACGCCAGCATACCACGAGTCGTCCCCCTCACTCGGCGTCGCGACGCCAGTTGCGACCCCGGTGGGAATCTGGATCGACGTGACGAGCGTTTGCGCAAATCCGCTTTCGTGCACGATGTCGGCGAACACGCGGTACCTGCCGCCAGGGATCGGCGGAAGCGTCGACGGAAAGTGCACCGTGTCGGACGTGCTCGGATGCAGATGCGCCATCGCGCCAAGATCTTCGCGAATCAGGAAGAGGTGCATCAGCTTGCCGTGGTCCTCGATAAGCGGAGTCCACGAGTTCGCATGATGCTTCCTCAGCCACGCGGTGTCGCTCCGGTGGATCCAAGCGGTGTCGATGATCGTGAAATCGAGACGTGGCGACGTTCGATCGTCACTCAGCTTCGCTTCCGAAGGCAACGGCTTGAAGATGGAGCGTGCGAACGCCTGGTCCTCACTTCCCCACCACCTCCAGCCACCAAACAGCAGCAACACAACGAGCAACGATGACACGCCCATCGCCACTCGCGCGCGCGTGTAATTCCGCGACGATGGCTGCTCTCCGGGCGGAAGCGTGCTCTCTCTTGCGGCAGCGCCAACGATCGTCACCAGTCCAACAAAGAGAACGACGCCTGTTGCGGCGAGACCTATTCCCATCCCGCGCTTCAACTCGAGTCGCCTGGTTGCAACGTTGAGCACGGGAACGACCGCGGTACCCGAACCCCCAGGTCCGGCGATTCCGACATTCACGCTGTTCGAGCCACCGGCCATCAGCCACAGCTTGGCCGACCAAAGCCCAACCTCTCCCGTTACGCGCTCTGCATCTTCCGGCGGCGGCGCACCGCCTGTCGCATCGAACTTGTTGGCAAAGACCGTGACGCGATCGACGGGATCGCCGGAGACGCGAACAAAAACCTGGGCGACTCCGGGAACCACACCGGGCATCTTCACCTGTATCGTCACGTGGTACGGACCGGCGGAGCCCTCGTACCACGCATCCGGACTTCCCACATGCGCCGACGACACGATGTAGATCCCGGTAAGCGCGACCGTGACCGCGACGCGACGGAGGCCCTCGCGAATCAACGCTTGATCCTCGACATACCGGTACCCGCCCAGAGCCCAATCCTCGCAGCAATGATCGTCAGCAGCGCCGCGAGACCCATCCCCTTCGCAAACTTGGCGGCGCTCCACTTTCCGGTGGAGTCGACGTCGAGGTTCCAGAACTGGTATCGCCATGACCCGAGAGTGCTGCCGTAATCCCATTTGTCGACACCGAAAAAGAAATTCCGCGCTCCGGGCGACAGAAGGAACTCGGCCCAGAACCAGTGGACAGCGAGCATCACAGCGACGAAGCTCACGCCGATGATCAACGACAATGTCCAATCCCGCGTCGTGCCGAACCGTTGCATCAGAATGTCGATCGCGAGCGCCGGGAATATCAGCAGCATTGGAAACGGCGTCGGCACCATGTGCGTTACCGCATTGTAGATCGGTGCCAGCCTTGGCGTAGCGGGCGAAAGCTCGAAAGCCCATATCGAAACCATCACGATCAGCATGTAGAGGCCCGCAGTTGCGGTCGCGGGCCAGCGGATGCTCGAGGATCGCGCGAACGCGACGAGAAAGAGTCCGAGAACGGCACCGGTGAGCCTGTAGAACTTCGCGCCGTGCATGTGATTTCCGTACGCAGCGTCCTCCTGGAGAAGTATCGCGGCCATTACCACTACGATGCCCGCTGCGTACGCGAACAGAAGGCCGAGACGCTTGCGATCGGTGTCATTGGTAGCGCGGTTATGGGCACCGAGAACCATGAGCATCGCGCCGAGCTCAATCGCAATCATCCCGGCGGCGAGCACCATGTGTGGCGGGCTGATGATCCTGACATCGAGGCCGTACGCGTTGTGCCACCAATTGTCGAAGGGGGCTGACGTGATCATCATCATCGTGCCCCAGATGCAGACCCACGCGCCAAGAGGCCCCTGGAAAATCTGCCAGACCCTGACTGAGATTCCGCGGGCTTCAGCGCTCCCCGCAAAAGTTGTCCGCAGCACCACGTAGCCGCACGTGAGCCCCGCTACGACTGCCGCGATCTGCTCGAGGAGATGAGGCGGAGACCAGAAGGTGTCGCGGCCAATCGTTCGGTGCCATGAGATGTCCCACAACAGCCCGACGACTATACACGTCGAAGAAAAAATGACCGCGTAAATCGGCCATTCGGCTGCGAAAGGAATCGACGCCGCGCGGAATTTTTGCGCCGTCGATGTCGAGATCGCAGGAGCTGCCGTCGCCATTTCTGTCGCCGTCGTTTCTAGAAGTTGTCGCCTCTCCGGTAGCGCCGGTGCCGCTCGGGAATGTCGACCGAGCCCTTCACCGTGCTGTACTGGATGTCGCCACTCCCCTTCGATCCGACGACGAGATCGCCGCCCACCCGGCGAGCCGAGATGTTGCCGGAACCATCGGATGAGACGCGCATGGTTCCGCCGACTCCATTCGCATCGATGTTTCCCGATCCGTCAGCATCGACGAGGAAGCGGCCGGTGACGTTGCTGACGTTGATGTTGCCCGATCCATCCCGCACTTGGACGTCACCCTCGACACCGTCGATCTTGATCTCACCTGATCCGTCGACGACATCGACGTTGCCGCCGATACCCGACATCTCGAGGTTGCCGGAGCCATCCTCGACATCAGCTGATGCGGTGCCGCGAATGCTCAGCTCACCCGATCCGTCGTGCACTTCCACCGGAATGTTCGCCGGAACCTCGACGTCCATGTCCAGGATGCGCACCCAGTCGCGGTGGATGAGATCCCAAACTCCTCGATCGTCGTCGGGCATATCTGCCTTGATCACAATGACATCTCCCTGCCGCTCGGCGATCAGCCTGATCCTGTCGAGAACGCTGCGATTGGATGAGCGCGCCGTTCCGTTGACGCGCACCTGACCGATGCCCGTCCGGCCGTCGACGTGAAGGAAGCCGGCGGCGCCGGAGATTCTCACCAGCCTGACTCCTGCCGCTGGAACGGCAGCATTACGCGGAGCAGAGTACCGCGGCTCCTGCGCGCGAACCGTTGCCGGAATCAACACGGCGGTCACGACGACCGCGCCGGCAAAAGTCGAGAGAACTCGTGGAGTATTCATGGGTAGTGTGAGTGAAGGTTTGCTAACGGGCAAGCCAATAGGTTGCCTTGATCGTGAAGACATTCTCAGGACGCTGGCGGAAGAGCGCACCGTAATCACGGCCGAAGCGGAAATTGCCGAGCGACTCTTCACCGCTCCGCTGCTGCTGCCACACGAAGAAGAGAGTCGATCCGGGACGATACTCCCATCTCACGACTGCATTACCACGCAGCGACCTGAAGTTGAAGTTCGGGTTGCCGATCGTTATCAGGTTCGACGTAGCAGGGTCGCCATCCGGATCGATCGTGTACGTGTCGGCATCGCGAGTGATGCTGCCCCGATCGCGACCGTACACCGAGAAATCGAACGTCCGGCCACGATCGAGCTCCTTGAAATCCTTGTAATCTCCCGACGCAACGAAGGGTTGCGCGAAGAGCTGAAGCGATAGTGCAGGCGTAAATGTCCAGTCGGCTCGCGTAACCATCGCCAGCGACCGCTGGCTCAGAGTGGCAAAGATGTACCGGCGACCAAACGTGCTGGTCGCGAGCGGATCCGGGACCGACGTGATGAACTGCGATAACGAGTGATCCGCTGAGTACTGCGGCGACAGCGTGAGTCGAACACCCGGCGCAGGCTGGACGGCAAGGTTGACGTTGACAGCCTGTTGCCATAGTCCGGCTCGGCCGTGATTCTGCCCCCACTCCACCTCGACCACCCATCGCTTGCGACGGTCGGTAGCGTAGAAGATGTCCGTGTTGACGCTGCTCGGAATTCGGGCGACAGGACCACCTCGCGTCAAACGATCATCATAGATGTGGCGCGAGTAATCCATCCGGATGAAGAAGTGCGAGAAGTTTTTTGGCGTAGCCTCGAAGAACGCTGCGTAGTTGTTGAAGACTCTGTCGCCGTCGTAATTCCAGGTGAGATTGTTGAACTGGCCGAACGTCCAGTCGCGGAAGAGCCAGCCCGGTTTCGTCTGGATGTAATGAAAGTCCGTCGAGACGGCGCGACGATCACCAGTGCGCTCGAACCCGAGGTCGTTCGACTCGAAGCCAGGTGAAGTCCACTGATAGGCGAGATTCCCACCCCACGGCGCGGAAGCTTTGATGAGGGCAGCCTGCCCGAACGTACCGGTGAGGTCGGTGCGGTCGGGATCGTACGTGAGATGCTTAGAATCAGGCCGCTGGAAGTAGTGAGCGCTCGACTGCTGAGTCTGAGCGATGACGTCCTTCGTTCCCGCGACTCTGCTGGCCGCTATCGATCCGTCGAGGAACCAGCTTCGGTTGCGCCACGAATGATTGAGATCGACGCCACCGACGTACGCGTTGCGACGCAGCTGCGACTCGAGAACATCGTCAGTGAGATCGCGACTGACGCCGGTGAGAAGCACTCCAACTGCCGTGTTGGCCTGATTGATCTCGCGACGCATGCGAGTCACGAAGTAGTTCGTTAATGGCTCAACGGGAGCACTGCCGCGAGCGCCGTTGCCGTCTGCAAATCGGGCCCGCTCGGCAGCAGTAACTGCGTCGAGAAGTGCAATCGACCATCCGCCCGCAGTTTTCCCCGTAATCTTTGCGGCCGCGTCGATCGTCGTCTGGTCGGGAGCGTCAACGAATGCGATGTCGGACCCGAAGAGTGCGCGCTGCGGCTGTCTTCCAATTCGTCGCGAGAAGAAGAGCGTCGGTACGCCGTAGCTGTTGAAGGTGCGAATATCGCCGAAGCCGAAGAGATCACGCTCAGCGACGAAGAAGGGCCGCTTCTCGGGGAAGAACGTTTCGAACGCAGTCAGATTCACGACGGCAGGATCCACTTCCACCTGACCGAAGTCAGGATTCACCGTTGC
>DATBRZ010000203.1:0-14780 GCA_036560025.1 Gemmatimonadaceae bacterium
ACCTCTGAGCATGCGCTGAGGAGCGCCGACGATGCCGCACTACCATTCTCTGGGATCGATTCCGCGGAAACGACATATCGCGTTCAGGAAGCCCGACGGCGGATTGTACGCCGAGGAGCTGATGGGTCACGAGGGATTCACCGGGACCTCGGCGCTGCTCTATCACATTCACCCGCCCACGACAGTGAAGTCGGTGAGGCACGTTCGCGAGGCGAAATTCGAAGCCGACGATGACCAGACTCTGCATCACCGCCATTTCCTGACGTCGCGCGCAAAAAAAGGCGGAAGTCCAACGCTCGACAGAATGCCGATCCTGTTCAATCAGGACATTGCGATGTTGTACGTCGAGCCGGATAAAGAGGACGAACACTTCTATCGGAACGCGCAGGCCGATGAGCTCGTTTACGTCAGCAAAGGTGCCGGCGTTCTCGAGACCGTGTTCGGCAATCTGCCATTTCGTGAGGGAGACTATCTCGTAATTCATCGCGGGATTCTTCACCGGTATCGCCTCACACCCGGTGCAGATGGGACGAAGTTTCTCGTGTTCGAGAGCCGCGGACATGTGCGGTATCCGAAACGATACCGGAACGAGTTCGGTCAGCTCATCGAGGGCGCGCCATATTCGGAGCGCGACATCCGCCGCCCGGTCGAGCTCAACTCACACGACGAGAAGGGCGACTTTCCGCTGATCGTCAAGCAGTACGATAGTCTGAGCGAGCTTGTGCTCGATCACCATCCATTCGACGTCGTCGGCTGGGACGGCTACTTCTATCCATGGGCTTTCAACATCGGCGATTTCGAGCCGATCGTCGGCAAAGTGCATCAGCCGCCGCCGGTGCATCAGACTTTCCAGGGGGACGGATTCGTAGTCTGCTCATTTTGCCCACGCCCCTATGATTTCCATCCGGAGGCAGTGCCGGCGCCATACAATCACAGCAACGTCGACTCCGACGAGGTGCTGTACTACGCGTCGAGCGAGTTCATGAGCAGAAAAGGCATCGAGTTCGGGAGCATCACGCATCATCCGGACGGAATTCCTCACGGCCCGCATCCCGGCCGCGCGGAAGCGAGTATCGGCGCGAAGTACACCGACGAGCTGGCGGTGATGATGGACAGCTTCCGTCCGCTCAAGGTGGCGAAGGCGGCGAAGGACATCGAGGATCCGAACTACCACAAGTCGTGGCTCGATACCCAACACGAGATGTTCAGTCCTCCCACCAGCTAAAGACAAAGGGCGTGCCGTCGGCCTTTGGCTGGGCGGCTGCGGGCTGCGAGCCAGTCTGACCAGATGAGCGACTCGATCTGGACTCCATCGCCTGAGCGAGTTGAGCGCGCGAATCTCACTCGCTTCATCCACGAGGTTCGACCCGACGCGAAGTCGTATCGCGACCTCTGGGACTG
Source organism: Gemmatimonadaceae bacterium (assembly GCA_036560025.1). Taxonomy (GTDB): domain Bacteria; phylum Gemmatimonadota; class Gemmatimonadetes; order Gemmatimonadales; family Gemmatimonadaceae; genus UBA4720. Next base: position 1,402 of record DATBRZ010000203.1, read on the forward strand.
GTCGGTTGCGCATCCTGAAGAATTCTGGCCGAAGGTGTGGCGCTTTGGCGGTGTGATCGCCGACGAGCGTCCGGGTCATCCTCCGTGGGATGAAGTGGTTCGCGGATTGGATCGAATGGCGCCCCCCGATCCCGAGCGAGGTCCTCGATGGTTCCTCGGCGCCAGGCTCAACTTCGCGGAGAATCTTCTCAGATATTCTGACAACCACGATGCGATCGTTGCGTGGAGTGAGCGCGGTAAGCAACGAACGATGTCCTACGCCGAGCTGCGGCGCGACGTCGCGAAGTGCGCGGCCGCGCTCGGTGAAATGGGAGTCGGCGTCGGTGACCGCGTTGCGGCGTTCATCCCCAACATTCCGGAAGCAGTCGTCGCAATGCTTGCAACGACTTCGCTTGGTGCGGTGTGGTCATCCTGCTCGCCTGATTTTGGAGTGCAAGGCGTTCTCGACCGATTCGGACAGATCGAGCCGAAGATCCTGTTCGCCACCGACCGGTATGTCTACGCTGGAAAGGAAATCCAGCTTGGTGAGCGCGTGCGTGAGGTCGTAAAGCGAATTCCGTCGATCTCCCAGGTAGTTGGAATTCCATACGAAGGCGGCAGCGCTCGGCTGAGCGATGTTAGAGCGGCCGGCAGATGGGAGGACGTAGTTGCACCACGGCGTGAGCGGGAGCCGGCATTCGTTCGGATGCCGTTCGATCACCCTGTCTACATTCTCTATTCCTCAGGAACGACTGGACTTCCCAAGTGCCTCGTTCACGGAGGCGGCGGAACGCTCATCCAGCACCTGAAGGAGCTGGTGCTGCATACCGATCTGCATCGAGAAGACCGGGTTCTCTACTTCACGACATGCGGCTGGATGATGTGGAACTGGCTGATGAGCGTGCTTGCTGTCGGCTCAACAGTCGTGTTGTGGGACGGAGCGCCCTTCGCGCCGCAGAACGACTCGCTGTGGGCAATGACCGCAAATGAAAAACTCACCGTTTTCGGAACGAGCGCGAAGTATCTCGCGATGTGCGAGAAGCATGATCTGACCCCGCGCGCGACTCACGACTTGAGTGCTCTGCGAACGATTCTTTCGACCGGGAGTCCGCTCGCACTGCACAGCTACGACTACGTCTATTCGCGGATCAAGAACGATGTTCACCTCTCGAGCATCAGCGGCGGGACTGACATCGTATCGTGTTTTGCGGGTGGGGTGCCCACCGAGCCGGTCTACCGCGGTGAGCTTCAGGCGCGAGCATTGGCGATGTCCGTCGATGTATTCGGCGACAACGGCCAACCCCTTGTTGGCGAGCCGGGCGAGCTGGTGTGCACGAAACCATTCCCGAGCATGCCCGTGTCGTTCTGGAACGACGCGGACAGCACCAAATATCGAGCTGCGTACTTCGACTATTTCCCCAACGTCTGGCGACACGGAGACTGGGCGGAGATCACGCAGCATAACGGGATGATCATCTACGGCCGTTCCGATGCAACGCTCAATCCTGCCGGCGTTCGCATCGGGACTGCGGAGATCTACCGCCAGGTCGAGACTCTCCCTGAGGTCGTCGAGAGTGTCGCGATCGGGCAAGAGATCGGTAATGGCGACACCGGAGATGTACGGATCGTCCTCTTTGTGCGATTGCGCGACGGGGAACAGCTCGATGCTTCACTTGAGGATCGCATTCGTGCCCGTATCCGCGACAATACAAGCCCGCTGCATGTCCCGAAAAAGATCGTTCAGGTAGCTGACATACCGCGCACAGTGAGTGGAAAGATCAGCGAAATCGCAGTGCGCGACGTGGTTCACGGCCGCCGGGTCAAAAACACCGAAGCGCTCGCAAATCCGGAGTCGCTAAAGCTTTACGAGGGACTGACTGAGCTCAACGACTGAAGGCTTCCGTCGCGTCAGTCACTGATCACTTCCATCGCGAGCTCTTTGGGCACCTGAATCCGCTTTGAGCTGAAGATCCGGAACCAGCGAGCGCTCTGGTACAGCTGCTCGGAAAGTCGCGGCAGGTCGATCGTCCCGGGCCAGCCTTCACTCGTCAGCCGCTCTATTGTCCCATCGCGACGGCGAACCGGAATGTCGAGGCCGAGCATCTGCGTTTTCGCCGGGAAGTCGAGGAGCAGCTCGCCGGCAGAAAGTCCCATCTTGCGCGCTAGACGATCTTCCGCTTCGCGGGTGCGCTCCCGGTCGATTGTGATCCACTCGATCGAATCCGGATCCAGCCGGCTGGCAGGTTGCTCGTACGCGCGCTTGTAGAGACGCCGGCTCTTCAGCGCATCGAGCAGATCACTCGGCGCAGCGTGCTCGAGCCGGTGCAGCAGTCCTTCATCGGTGTAAGTCGCGAGCAGGTCTTCATCGAGCGCGCCGCAGCGAAGTGCGTCATCGACCATGCGCTTGTACATGGCAGTCGCGCTTCGCACACCGTGGTGCCAATACACATTCCTGTACATCTGATACTTCGCGAACAGGAGGGACTCGAGCGCGGATAATCCCTTCTCCAGTACGCCGATAGTGTCCCCGCCTGTCTCCGGGTCAGCGAGAACGACGAGCGAATTCGTCAGGCGATCGACGTCGATCTCGCCGTACGGAACTCCGCACATGAATGCGTCACGCTTCAGATATTCGATCTTGTCGAGGTCGAGCGACCCCGAGATGAGCCCTTGCAGTGGGCTGTCGCTGGTACCGCGAATGAGATCGTACACTCTCTGAGGCGCATCGGCCGCAATGTCGTGTGACAAGAGATCGGAAATCTGTCCGCTTGTAATCAGCGGGCGCGCAACGTCCTCGTGATGCAGCTGGCCGATCTCCTCGAGTGCGTGGGAGAACGGATAGTGGCCGACGTCGTGAAGCAGAGCTGCTGCACGCACGACTGCCTGCTCGGCTGAATCGCTCGCTGCTGCTTCCTGTCGCTCGGCGAAAAGCGCAACTGTGTTTCGAGCGAGGTGATATGCGCCAAGCGCGTGCTCGAAGCGGGAATGAGTCGCCCCCGGATAAACCAGGTACGCCAGGCCAAGCTGTCTGACATAGCGAAGCCGCTGAAATGTCGGGGTATCGACGAGCCGAAGTGTCAGCTCGTCGACGCGGATGTTGTTCCAGAGTGGGTCGCGCAGTATCTCGAAGCGCATGCGCGACTCCGAGCCGCTACCCTTTCGGGCCTGCGTTTCGGATCGCCTCGCTGGCGCTCGAGAACTTCGCGAAGTTCTTGCGGAACATAGCGGCGAGCTTCTTCGCCTGCGCGTCGTAAGCATCCTGATCCGCCCACGTCGCCCGCGGATCGAGCACCTCACTCGGCACTTCGGGCACTGTTGTGGGAAGCGAAAGCGCGAACACAGGATCGCTACGGAAAATTGCCTGGTCCAGCTTGCCCGACAACGCAGCGCGAATTATCGCGCGGGTGTATGCGAGCTTCATTCGCTTGCCTGTGCCGTAGGCGCCGCCGCTCCATCCGGTGTTCACCAGCCACACGTTCGCTTTGTGCTCCCGCAGCATCTGACCGAGCAACTCGGCGTATTTGGTCGGATGCCAGACAAGAAACACTGCGCCGAAGCACGCGCTGAATGTTGCCTGAGGCTCTTTCACGCCGCGCTCAGTTCCGGCAACCTTCGCCGTGTAGCCCGACAGGAAGTAGTACATCGCCTGCTCGGGAGTGAGCCGCGCGATTGGTGGGAGCACACCGAACGCGTCTGCAGTCAGAAAAACGATGTTCTTTGGATGTGCGCCGCGACCGTTTGGGACGTGATTCGGAATGTAGTTGAGCGGATATGATGCTCGCGTGTTCTCGGTGATGGACTGATCCTCAAAGCGCACTCGCTTCGTCGCCGGATCGAGAACCACGTTCTCGAGTATCGTTCCGAACATTTGCGTTGTTCGATAGATGTCCGGCTCACCCTCGGGTGAGAGATTGATCACCTTCGCGTAGCAGCCGCCCTCGAAGTTGAAGACGCCGTCCTTCGACCATCCGTGTTCATCGTCACCGATCAGCGATCGGTCGGGGTCGGCGGACAATGTCGTCTTCCCGGTTCCGGAGAGACCGAAGAACAGTGCGGTGTCGCCTTCCTTTCCTGCGTTCGCCGAACAGTGCATGGAGAGGACACCCTGCTTTGGCAACAGGTAGTTCATGACGGCGAACATCGATTTCTTGAGCTCGCCCGCGTAGCGCGTGCCGCCGATGAGAATCGTTCGCTGACCGAGGTTCAAGACGATGAACGTCCCGCTGCGGGTGCCGTGCTTCCGCGGATCCGCCTCGAATTCAGGCGCGTGCAACACAGTGAAGTTCGGATCGAAGGTCGGAAGCTCTGTCAGATCGGGGCGGATGAACATGTTGCGTACGAACGCCATGTGCCACGCGTTCGGGGACACATACCGGACCGAGAGACGATACGCGGGATCGGCGCCGCAATAGAGGTCTTCGACGAACAACTCATCGCACGCATTCAGATAGTTGCGGACGTCGGCCAGCAGCAGCTCGTACTTCTCGGCAGAGTACGGCTGGTTCACCTTGCCCCAATCGACGTCTTTCTCGGACGATGATTCCTGGACTACGAACTTGTCGTTGGGCGAGCGGCCGGTGTGAGGCGATGTGATCGCGACGAACGGCCCCATTTCGGCGAATTCGCCTTCACTGCGACGTGCGGCAGCCTTCATCAACTCTGCCGCAACAAAATTCCAATGGACTTCACCGCGGGGCTCGAGGCCCTGCCTTGAAAGACCTACAGTGCTCTCGCGCCGAATCGTTTTGCGTTCGGGTTTTGTCTCAGTCCCCATCCCGATCTATGCCCTCTCATTCTGCGTAGTCGCCATTGTAGTCTGTTGCCGTGCGCGCCCCGGAGCACGGTCCTGCGCATCCATCACCGCAACGGCTGCCATGTTGACGATGTCCTGCACGTCGGCGCCGCGCTCGAGCACGTGCACCGGCTTGTTCATTCCAACAAGGATCGGGCCGATCGCGGTCGCCCCGCCAAGGTGATCCAGCAACTTGTATGCAATGTTGCCCGCGCTCAGGTTCGGAAAGATCAGAACGTTGGCGCGCTCCTTGAGAACGCTGAACTCGTAAGCGGACGCCAGCAGCTCCTCATCCAGCGCGGTGTCGGCCTGCATCTCCCCATCCACGACCAGCGAGGGATCGCGCTTGCGCAGAAGCTCGACTGCGCGTGCCACCTTTTCCGCCTCCGGATGCCTCACCGACCCGAAATTCGAGAAGGAAAGCATCGCGATCCTCGGCGTGATGCCGAAAGTACGAACGACCCGTCCAGCCGAATACGCGATCTGCGCAAGTTGCTCGGCCGTCGGATCGATGTTGACGGTTGTGTCACCACAAAAGATAACATGCTTGTCGAATACGAGCATGTAGAGCCCAGCGACGACACCCGCTTTCGGATGCGCGCCGATCACCTGCAGTGCAGGACGAATCGTCTCCGGGTAATGCATGCTCACGCCGGACAGAAGCGCGTCGGCGTGCTCGAGCGCCACCATCACAGACCCGAAGTAGTTGCCGTTGAACAGCAGCTGATGCGCTTCGGCGAGGCTCAATCCCTTCCGCTGCCTGAGCTTCCACAGATACTCGCCGTATTCTTCCCGCCTAGGTGACGTCGCCGGATCGTCGATCGCTATGTCGGTGAGCGGAATCCCGTGCTCTTCCGCGACATCGCGAATGGTTTGCTCTTTCCCGAGCAGGATTGGTGATCCGATTCCTTCGTCGGATATGACTCGCGCGGCGCGAATCACTTTTGGCAGATCGCCCTCCGGAAAGACAATCCGCCTCGGATCGCGAACCGCGCGATTGATTATACCGCGCATGATGCCGCGGGCGCGTCCGAGTCGAGCTTCGAGCTGCTCGCGGTATGCGGTCATGTCGACGAATTGCGTTGTCGCGCCACTTGCGACCGCTGCCCACGCAACCGCCGGGGCGACCCAGAGCAGAATTCGCGGATCGAACGGGAAGGGAATGAGATAGTCAGGACCAAACTTGACGGAGCTCAGCCCATACAGACGCGATACGCTGTCAGGTACATCTTCGCGCGCCAGCAGTGCGAGAGCTCGGGTGGCCGCCATCTTCATTGCTTCGTTCACTTCTCTGGCGCGTGAGTCGAGTGCGCCGCGGAAGATGAACGGGAACCCGAGTACGTTGTTTACCTGGTTTGGATAGTCGCTTCGTCCCGTGGCGATGATCGCGTCGTCGCGTGCGGCGCGTACTTCGCTGGGAAGGATTTCCGGTTCGGGATTCGCGAGCGCGAAGACGATCGGCCGGGGCCCCATCGACGCGATCATTTCTCGCGTAACCGCTCCCGCGACTGAGAGGCCGACAAAGACGTCGGCGCCGACGAGTGCTTCAGCGAGTGAGCGGGCAGAGAAGTCACCGGCGAAGCGCGCCTTGTACTTGTCCATCGGTCCCGGCCGCCCGCGATAGATCACGCCCGCACGATCGGTAAGGATGATGTTGTCGCGATTCACTCCCAGTCGCACGTAGTGCTCGGCTGTGGAAAGTGCTGCGGCGCCGGCGCCGGAAAAGACGCACTTGATGCTGCCGATGTCCTTGCCGGTTATCTCGAGTGCGTTGAGCAGGGCTGCTCCGGAGATGATCGCGGTGCCGTGTTGATCATCGTGGAAGACGGGAATGTTGAGCGTATCGCGCAGCTTTTCTTCTATATAGAAGCAATCCGGTGCGCGAATGTCCTCGAGATTGATTCCGCCCACCGTTGGCTCGAGCAGCTGGCAGAACCTGATGACGTCGTCGGGATCCTCGGAGGCGACCTCCAGATCGAAGACATCCAGGTCCGCGAACTGCTTGAAGAGATTCCCTTTTCCTTCCATCACCGGTTTACCGGCGAGCGCACCGATGTTACCAAGCCCGAGGACTGCGGTGCCGTTAGTTACGACAGCGACGAGATTGCCTCGGGACGTGTAGCTGTACGCCTCATTGGGGTTCTTCTGGATCTCGAGGCACGGCTCGGCGACTCCGGGGGAGTATGCGAGCGCGAGATCGCGCTGATTGTTGAGCGGTTTGGTTGGAACGACTGCGATTTTCCCCGGGCGGCCAATTGAGTGGTACTCGAGGGCGTCCTGGCGATTCATTAGCCGCAAATTACGGCAAAATGCGACCTTACGGCAGCTTATGAGTGGTTAGCGCCGTTGCGACAGCCTTACCAGGAACGCAATTGCTGCGATCACTCCTGACACCGCAACGATTGCAGGCCCCGACGGCAAATCGAACGGAACCGACAATGAGAACCCAACTATCGCCGCAACGAGCGCCGAGATAATCGACCATGCGAACGTGCCCGCCATATTGCGTGACAGAAGCAGACCGGTCACCGCCGGCAGCACGAGGAAGTTGAAAACCAGCATCACACCCGCGAACTGCATCGCGAACGCGATCACGAGACCCAGCGTCAGATAGAGAAACAGATTCCAGAACCCGACACGAAAACCGAGCGTGCGGGCAGTCTCGCGGTCGAATGAGACGAACAGAAACTCCTTGTAGAAAACCGTATGCGCGATGAGCACGGGTATCGCCACGGCGAGAAGGATCATCGTGTCGATGCGCGTGATTCCCAGAATGTTGCCCTGAAGGAAGATGTCGTGTGCCTCACCGACGGCAGCTTTTGAGATCAGGAGTATTCCCACCGCGCCGGCGACCGCGTAGGTGACGCCGATTGTTGCGTCCGGTGGAATTCGTGCGCGCCCGCTGCCCGAGCCGAAGAAGAGAACTCCGGCAATGGTCAAGAGCAGCGCCAATGCAATGGGGTGCGTGGTGAGTCCCATCACCAGCCCTTGCCCGGAAAGCCAGAGGGCAAGGGCAATCCCGGCCGACGACAGCTCCGCGAGTGCCGCACCGACGAAAACGATTCGTCGCAGCACGACGTACACGCCGAGCACGCTGCACGCGAGCGCGATAACGAGCGTGCCATAGAGTGCCTCTCTGAACAGGGATACCGCGCTAAGCATCGTTGGGCTCTGTCGTGTCTTCGACGACGACCGGCTCGGGCTCGACGTGCGGCCGGTCGAGCTCGTTACCATTGCGCCGGGCGACGACAATTCGGTGGCCGTTGAATGAGTCAACTTCGACCGGAATGCCGTACATGTCGGATAGAACCGCGGGAGACATGATCTCATCGACCGGACCGATTCTAAAACCTCCATTCATGACGAGGGCGATTCGCTCGACGTAGTTCGCGACTTCGTTCAGCGCATGGCTTACCATCAGCACTGTCAGCGCGTCCCGGTCGTGAAGCGCGCGAACCAGACCGAGTATCTGCGTTGTGGCAACCAGGTCCATTCCGCTCGTTGGCTCGTCCAGGATGAGGACGTTCGGCTCCCCGACTAGTGCCCGCGCAATCAGGGTCCGCTGGCGCTGTCCACCCGACAAAGAGTTGAGCGACTGATCCGCGAGATCGAGGATCCCGACGTGCTCGAGCGCCGCGCAGGCGCGGTCACGATCCGTCGGCTTCGGGCGGCGGCCGAGGCCAATGCGATCGTAACGCCCCATCATTACCACATCGATGACCTTGAGCGGAAAGTTGTAATCCACCTGGTCGCGCTGCGGTACGTAACCGTATCGCAGATTTGGTGCGTGACTCACTCCACCTTCGAGTGGCTCGAGCGTTTTCAGAATAGCGCGAAGGATCGTCGTCTTCCCCGCGCCGTTCGGCCCTACAATTCCGAGGAAATCTCCTTCCGGAATCGTAAAATCGAGATCGCGCAGGACCACGCGGCGCCCATAGCCGAGCGTCGCGTGATCGAACGTGACGAGCGGCTTCACTACAGAGCCGCCGCGACCTGCTGCACGTCGCGTTGCATCAGCTGGATGTAATCTGTGACTCCTTTCACACCTCCAACTGACGGAGGAACGATCAGAACCTTGATGCCGGTTTTCGATGCGACGAAATCGGCAGTCTTGCGGTTATAGAACGGCTCCATGATGAGCACCTTCGCTCCAGTACGCTTGATTGTCTGAATCAGTCCCGCGAGGTGCGAAGGAGACGGTGGTACTCCGGGCTTCGGCTCCATGAAGCCGACGATGTTCATTCCGGTGTACTCCGCGAAATACCTCCAGCTCGTGTGCCATGCAACTACCGGCTTTCCACGGATCTTTGCGATCTGTGACTGCCAGCCGCGCTCCGCGGTATTGAGACGTGCCTCGAATGCACGCTCATTCGCGTCATATACCGACGCGTTCTTTGGATCTAGGTCGCTGAACCTCTTCTCGAACAGCCGCGCGATTCTCCGACCGTTCTCGGGATCGAGCCAGTAATGCGGATTGCCGAGTGGGTGCACATCTCCCTGGCTGCGGTCAATGTTACCGCTTGGAAGATCGAGTACCGGGATTGCCTTCGAAACGTCGAGGTATCCACTTCCGCCCAGCCGGATCTTCGGATTGCGCGCGCCATCGAGAAGGAGCGGCATCCAGCCGATCTCGAGATCAAGGCCGACGAATGCCCACACGTCAGCATTGCGCAGCTGAAGAACGAAGCTCGGCTTCGCTTCGACGAAGTGGGGATCCTGGTAACCTTCGCCGACGTGGCGCACAGTCACCTTGTTCCCACCGACCGCGGATGCGATGTCGGCGAGATCGGTCGTACTTGTCACAACCTTGAGCTGCGCCTGCACAGTCCCCGAAAAAACGAGTGAGGCTGTAGCTGCCAGCGCGTAGATGAATCGTTTTCTGTTCATGATCTATAACCCCTGGGCTTAAGCCCCGATTGTTAGAATGGATGCGGCTTGTGCGGACCGAGTGCGAACGCAGCCTGGAGAATGAATCGATTGAGCGACTTTTCTCCGCCGCCAGGCATGTATCTCTCATACCCCATAACGAGCTTCGAGAACTCGCTGGGGAAGAATTCGAGGTAGCCTGAGGCGGCATGGATCTTCGTTCCGTCGCGTTCGGGGTCCTCGACGTAGTCGTAACGGCCCCCCAGAAAGCCGCGAGTCGTGATCTGATAGCGGGCGAACGCATACGCGCCGTCGAAGTGTCCTGAGGGCGCGTCCAGCTCGACCTCGCCAAGATCAGGCACGACCGCTGTACGGCGGGACGGATTGAACTGTCGCATCCACTCCGCCTGAAGGATGAATGACTTGTAGAGTCCCTGCTGCAGGGGACGCCATCGATAGGTAAGATCAGCGGCCGCTATAGTTTGCCTTCTGTTGACAGCATTGATGTCACCTTCCGGAGCGCCTGCGATCGGCTGCTCTTTCCTGCCGGTGAGGGCTGAGAAGCTCAGCTCGAAATTGGTCGATTCGCTCAAGTCGAGATAATTCCGGAACCGTGCGGAATAACCGAGTCCCTCGAGCTTCTTGTTCGGCGGCTCCGCCGCCGTGAGTCCTTCCGGCGGCTCTCCAAGGCGATCGATTGCCGTGAGGATCAGCTCCTGATAGAAGCCGAACGGAGAGAACACCCGGCTGACATAGACGCCCGTACCCTTGATTCCTTCAGGACCAAAAAACTTCTGAATGACCCAGGGATACTCGATCGTATGCAGATCGTGCCGATGTGTCGTGTTCTGTTTGCCGAACGGCAGCAGATATCTGCCAAGTCTGACTTCGAGCTGCGCCGGAAGCGAAGTCGCTGTGAGATACGCCTGCTCGATTGCCACACCTTCTTCGTCCGATATCCCAAGGAACACGTCACCGCGAAAGAATGGATCTACCGCTGCCTGGAAGGCGAGCTCGATCTCGCGTACGGAAAACCTCGACTGGTCTTCCTGCGTGCTGCCATCAGGCGAGAAATCAGCGATCAGATCGCCCACCGCGCTGATGTCAGGCAGCAGCCGCGGATTCGTCGAGCCGATAAAGCCGCCCGTTGGTGCGGCTGTCGGCGGAGGCTGAGTAGTATCTGACGTGGTCTGCATCTTCTCGAGCTCGCGAACCAGCGCAATCGAATCCGCACGCGCGATTGAATCTGCGCGGGCGATGGAGTCGCGTTTGGCCTGCGTCGGAGTCTGAGCGCCAGCCGATGTCGCGACCAGCATCAGCGTCAGGAGAATGACAGGTCTTTTCATTAGATGTGGAAGTGTGGGTTAGCGCCTAGCGACGACCGCCAGTCGCATGCCGCGTGAATGAACGCACCGCCTACGACCGGGTTCCCCGCGACCCAACCTCCGCACGCGAGTATACCCCGCTCGACCGCAAGTGTTTATGGAACAGCCCAGTCCGCGCAGAAATGCGCGGACTGGGCCCGGTACTAAAAGAGAATGCGATACACCAGCGCTATGTTACGGCCGGGATTGAAAGCGAAATTCTTGATTCGGCTGGTCGCCTCGCGATATCGCTTATCCAAGAGGTTATCAGCGCGAACGGTGATGTTGTGCGCGAGGCCACCGTTCGAGAAGGTGTAGCCAAGGCTTACATCGACGAGATCGTACGAGGGCGTCGCGATACCCGACGGGTCATCCTCTGTAGCTGCCGTGGGTACACGATCCTGTTTGAAAACGTGTACAGCCTGTGCATCGATCGAGAAATGCCCATCGTCCCACCTAGCGAGTCCGCCGGCACGCCCAGCGGGCATGAATGGAAGCGGCTCGCCGTTCTTCAACTCTCCGCGCACCATGTCTCCCAGTGCTCCAATTACAAATCGCGGAGCAACTTCGACTTCGAGCCGTCCCTCAACGCCTTTCAACGTGGCGTCGCCCTGGGTGTACCGGTTGAGTGGAACCAGCTCGTCTTCGAAAAGCGTGTCCTTTTCGATGTTACCAAAAATGAAGTTATTGACTCGGTTATAGTACGCGCCGAGTTGCCCAGAGGCATGCGGACCCGCGATGCGGACAATTCCGTCGACGCCCTGATTGGTTTCCGACTTGAGCGTCGGGTTGCCTACGTCGAATGATCCCAATGCCGCATGAAACGCGTTGGAAAACAGCTCTTCAACAGTCGGAGCCCTGAACGCGCGGGCCGCACTGACTCCAACTGTAACCCCGGAGGAGACAGGCACGCTCAACCCGACCGAGCCGGAAAAGTTGTTGAAGTCAAGCGAGCGCGGAGATCCGAACTTCGGATCGTCTGGCTTGGTCTCGATTCGATAGACATCGTATCGGGCGCCTAGTTGCAGCCGAGGAACGCGCGCATCAGGGTCGCGTGATCCGCCGATCGGTATCTCCTGATAAATGAACGCGCCGCCTGTGTTGCTGTTCGCCGGTGGCGTAAGCGCTTCTTCACCCGTCGGCTGATACTGCTTGAAGAGTCCGGACGCGCCGATTGCTCCGGTTACACCGCCGAAAGCAGTGCGCCCAGTAGCATCGACAGTCTGGGTTTTGAGATTGAATGTCGTCCCGATCTCACCCGACGCTTCGATTTCATCGTGCACGTACCACTGAGCACTCCCGTTTAACCGGAGAGATTTCAGAGCACTGTTACCAAAATTCAGGTCACTGCTCGCGAAGGCATCCGCGCGATGACCCTTGATGTGTACGCCCGCCTCCGGATCACCGGGCGGCGATGGCAGCCCGTACTCGAACCAGTATCCACGTCCTGCAACTCCGGCTGACTGACCTTGTCCAACGTATCCGAGTCCGAGAAGCCCGGTTTCATTGTGAAAGTAGGTGTTGTCGAGGCGCAGGTTTCCGCCCTGGCGGAGATCGTTCACATGACGGAATCCGCCCCGACCGACGATCGCGAGCGACGGTCCGAGCGGAATTGTCAATCCAGCTGATCCCGCCCCACCGGGCGTGGCTGACTCAGCCTGACCGGCCAGGTAACCGTCGATGTGTCCCGGAATCGACGTTGGAATGTCATTGGATATTACGTTGACAACGCCGCCCAGCGCGTTGTTTCCGTAAAGCAAGGAGGCCGGACCGCGAACCACTTCGATGCGCTGCGAAACGAGCGGATCAACCGATAACGAGTGATCCGACGACGTCGAAGAGAGATCAGCGGCGCGCTGTCCATCCTGAAGCACCAGAACGCGCTCGCCACTCAACCCACGAATGACTGGTGTGTTCGCCGCCGGTCCCGCGTACCGCTGACTGATACCGGGTTCTCGGGACAGCGTTTGAGCGACGCTGTTGCCCATGTTACGCGCCAACGCCTGGCCGGAGATTTCAACTGTCGATTGTGCAACGTTTCGTGGGTCGGTGGCGCTTGGCGTCGCGGTAACCTGAACCACGCTCAGCTGGACGACGGATGGTCGAAGTGAAATCGAAACATTCACGGGAGCGCCCGTTGCCGGCACGGTGACGTCCGAATGCATCGGCGCGAAACCGATCAGGAAAGCCGTCAGGTGGTAAGTTCCCGGGGGAAGCGAGCCGAATGAGAACGCTCCCGAACCATTCGTGCTGGTGGTGCGATTCAACGGTGCCAGAAGAATGTTCGCGTTGGGTAATGGCCTACCAGTCGAATCAGTTACCAAACCCGTGAGAGCCGGGCTCTCTATGGGTGGTGACGAGCCAGGCGGACGCGGCGG
>DATBRZ010000204.1:0-9945 GCA_036560025.1 Gemmatimonadaceae bacterium
TTCTTGCCGGTCTTGCGTCAGACGACGCATGCGTTCGTGAGATCTCGGTTCGAGTACTCGGTCGCATCAGAACCGATGCGGTTGTGAATGCTTTTCTCAGCCGCCTGACGGCCCCGTCTGCGCAGTTGCGCGAGGTAGCCGCGCTTGGACTGGGTATGGTGCACAATTCGAGAGCAGTCGATCCGCTGGTGCGCGCGCTCCGCGATCAGGCGCCGGGAGTTCGCGCAAACGCCGCTTGGGCTCTCGGTCGAACCGATGACGGGCGCGCGCTCTCGCCGTTGCTGAGCCTCTTCCGCGACGACGTCGAGAAGGTTCGCGAGGCATCGGTGATTGCAGTCGGAAAGCTGGACTCATCGACAGCTGTCAGCGCACTAGTGCGCGTATTGCGACAGGATCAATCAGCGTCTGTGAGACGTGCAGCAGCGTGGGCGCTTGGGCAGCTCGAGGCGCGTGAAGGCGCGGAAGTTCTTACAGCAGCGGTCACGCAGGACAGTGATGCTCGAGTCCGCGAGATGGCGGCTTGGGCCCTAGGCCAGATCGAAAGTCGAAGTGCTACTCAGGCGCTCGCGATGGCAGCTCGACGAGATGCTGACGACCGCGTTCGGGAAACCGCGACGTGGGCGCTCGCGCAGCTCGAGGATCGAAACTCGATTGACGCATTGGGCGCGATTGCCGCTGGCGATCGCAGCTCCCGCGTGCGTGGAACCGCCGCCTGGGCGCTTGGACAGCTGAGTCGCGGGCGTGCGCCAGATGGATTGCTTCAGGTTCTGCGTGATGAGAGCGCCGACGCGCGCCTCAAAGCTGCGTGGGCATTAGGACAGATAGGTGATACGAACGCGCTCCCCGCGATCAAGGCTGCGTTGCGCACGGAGCAGAACAGCGAAGTGCGCCGAGCATTGATCCGTGCTCTTCTCAGATCTGGTGAAAAATCGGAGAGTGCGCTCACTGAGCTGTTGACGTCGAGCGATCCGCAGGTTCGCGAGGCTGCAGTGCGCGGACTCGCCGGTCACAACTCGTTCAATCCGTGGCCGTGGCCCTGGCCCCGCCCGCGGCCGATACCCTGAGCCTCAACCCACGTGATCACTCATAGGGGAATCTCGTGCTATCGACGCTGCGACGGATCAGTTTCGTAGACGTTCAGCGCGAAAGACTCCGGATATTGTCCCGTTAGCGCTCGTCCCAACCCACGTTCCGACAATCGTGTCGGCAACGAGGCGGCCGACGTGCCGGCGTGGAGACACCTCTAGCGATGCGTCGAAATCCACGGCGTCGGCGGATGGCACTTCGCCACTCAATGTTCCGCTGAGCGTTCTCGTCTCTCCGGTGACGAGACTCGTGCCGACGATTTCGATGCTGCCCTGAAACGCTGAGCCCGATTGTCTGCCGATCGAAAGTGTACCGGCGAGCGTTTCTCTCATCGCGCCAGTCTGCGTCGCGGTGTAGCGCCACGAGCCTGTAACAGGAATGGTCGGCGCCTGCGGAGCTGTCGACTGCAGACACGCCGTGAGCGCGATCGTCATTAGCATCGCCACTGCACGAATCATTCGCTCACTCATCGATCGCATTAATTGCGCGGCGACGACGCCGTCTCGTCCGCTCTCCAGATTCGGAGCGGTCTGGGATCGAGAGTCACCGGAATGATCGGATGCTCGCCCGGCACAATCGGCAGCGCAGGCAGCGGACCTCGAGGAACGAGTGGCTCAGCCAGTCCCGAAAAGTCTAGCTCCAGCTTGTATGTTCCCGCCGGCAGTCCGTCGAACGTTGCGGTGAATGGTCCGGTCATGCGCGCTGCCCATTCTCGTCCCGATTTGTCACGTGCGACAACGCGTGCTCTGCTGAGATCGACTGAGACGCCAGCGATTCCCGACCGAGCCGCAACAAGGAAGCGTATCTCGGCCGATGTCGTCGCAGTAAGTCCGATGTCGCCTGAATTACTAATGAACGGAGTCCAACCCGATGGAACCGAAGCGTCATCGACCTCGATGCGATCCCGTAGATCACCCGCAACGCGATATTTGCCGCGCCCGTCAGTACTGACGTTCTCGCCGCCGCGGCGGATCACGACACCTCTTACTCCCGGCTCGCTCGGATCCCTGCGGCGGTTTCCGTTCAAGTCGCGGTAGACGTAACCGGACGTCGCCGGTCTGCGAAGCATTGGAGCTCGCATCGACTGCTCGAAGCGCACGCCGAAGACGAGCGGGTTCCTGCCAAAGCCTCTGAGAAAGGGATCGCGCTCTACGCTGAAGCGAACGTTGACTGCACCGGGCAGGGATATGGTCAAACCGCCGCGTGCCGTTACAACGCTCCGAGTGGAAATTCCGGTTACGCGGCGAACATCCCAATCGAATCGTGGTCCATTCGCAGCTGAGCCGGCGATTAATCGCTCACCGCGAACGCCGGCTGAGCGCTGATCGCGGACAAATCCGCCTGCATCGCGCGTTTGATCGATGCGCGCGTCTATCTCGATCCTTCCGACCAGGCTCGAGTACCCTGCGATCAGGCTCGACGTGACTTTCGGTGAGCGCGGCTGCGCACCCGAGTGATCGGCTGTGGAGACAGTCCGCGCCTCACTCCCAACGTACGACGACCCGCTGAAGTAATAGCCGCGGCGGAATGAGTTGACGTTGACGCCAATTGCGCGTTCATCGCGCCCAAACCCGGATGCCCCGGAGGCTGCGGTACTTGCCTGTTGTGCATCGAAGCTCGACGCTCTTGCTTCGAGAGCTAGCGTTGCAAATGGAAGAGTGTACTGCGGACGAATCGACCAGCCGTCGGTTTTGATTCCGGCGAATGTCTCTGTTGCATCCTCCAGCTGCCATCCGCTTGCGCTTACCGACATGCGGCCTGTCAACTTCTGCGTGACGCTTGCAGTGACTTCGTCGGTCGCGCGGGCGAATGCATTGCTTCCGCCGGGCGCATGAACGACGCGCAAGAGTGATGTGTTTCCGTGGTCATCGCGGGCAAGCTCAGCCGCCCATCCCGTTCCACTGCCGGCAAGGTGCTGTCGATGCGCAATCTCACCATGGATTGTCGCGCTGCCGCCAGCCGGCACAGTCACGCCGATGCTCGCCGCACTCAGCTCTCGCCGAAATGTTCCGCCCTCGCGCAGGCGCGAGACGGACGACAATACTTTCGCGCGTCCAACGGCGACTTCTCCGCGCACGCCGAGCAAGGGTTGTGACGCGGCCGCATCGCTAGTACGCAATGAAGTTGCACCGAGCGCCATTACTCCCCAGCGACGTCCCTTAACCTCGAACGCGGCACCGCGTCCGTACATGTAGAGGCCCGTCAGATCGGAGAATGACGTCCCCGTAGCGCCAACCGCGAGCCAACCCGATGGAGCGGTGAGCACAACTGATGGAGTCGTTTCATATGCGCCGAGCCGCGCGAGCGACGGCGTCAACTCGGATCCACCTGACGTCAATCGCGAGAAGCGCGCGTCGACTCGAACTGAATCGAACAACGGCCCCTGGACTCTCGCGGCAACGATCGATGCTGCGCGTCCTGTGCGATCCATTGCGCGAGTAACGGACGTCACGATTTCCGGTCCGGCTCGCGGACCACCGGTGAGGGCCTCGAGCACTTCCACTCGCACCGGCACTTCGCGCCGGACGACTCCCTTCTCGAGTAGCTGAAGCCGCACAAAGAACGAGCCGGTTCCTGCTGCTTGCGGAATTGCGATCGTCGTCTGCTGTGGAAGCGTGTGGCCGGGTGCGACCGCCATTCGCCGATTGGAGAGCTCCTTACCTGCCCACTTCGATGGTGCGACAAGCGAGACGTCGACTGCTTCCGCGACATTGCCTCCGTTCATCAGATCGTATCGCACGATCACTCGATCCCCCGCGCGCGCCCGGAGCGGCCCAGGCGGAGTGCTCACCATGAGATCTCGTACCGCAATGACATCGATCTCGATTGGAACGACAACGCGTGTAACGCCGGCAACCGAAAAGCGAGCCTGTGCGGCAGCCGCGCGCCCTGCGAGTGCTGCCGCGGGAATCCCGATCGTGATCGTGAACGTCGGACGTCCTTCCATCGCGGAGAGAAATCGCACGCGCGAGCCCAGCACGACGAACGCACCCTGCGGTACGATTTCAACGACCGCGTCACGCGTTCGCGGAACTTCAGCGGGAACTGGAATCGATACTACCTGGTAGCTGCGCGGTGATCCGGCGGCGACGACGGCCTTCATGACTCCAATCCGTTCCGGGACTTCCCTACGGACGCCGGCATGCGGATTACGGTCTGCCGATATCGGGTAGCCGGCACCGGGTAGCGGGTACGCCCTTCTGGGTTTCGTCTGTCCCGAAAGTGACTCCGCGAACAGAACGGTGCACACGATCACCAGCCCGAGTCGCGACATAATCACAGCAACGTCTGTGTGAGGGTGATCACGTACGTTCCGACGTATGCCGCCGGCGGATCACCGGTCCACCTGACGACCACGCGGAAATGAATCGTGTTGCTCCACGCCGGCCGCGGAGACAGCAGAGTGTACGTGCGCGATTCCACGAACACGTCTGACTGGGTCAATGACTGCCAGCTGCCAAGATCTCCGCGTCGCCACTGCAGGTCCGCGATGGATTTGCTCCCGCCCATCGCTGCACCGGACGCTGTGATCGTCACCGTGGTACTCGCCGCGGTGGCTGCGGGAGTAACCTGAAACGTCACTGGTGCTGACGCAGCGAGAGTTCCTGCGGTCAAATCAGCCGGTGTCGGTGCGGGGAACGTTATCGTTCCGTTCGTGACCGTAAGCGTGCTGCTCAACTGCGCGTAGACGGCTTGCGGATGAGCGCACATCACAAGCGTTGCGAATCCGAGCGATGTCAACGAGAGTCCGGAGCAAATCGATCGGCGCCGCATGAATCGATTCACCGGAGGTTTATCTCTGCGCGATCTCGATTTCGCCCGCGGCTATTTCCGCGCCGCCGAAATCGAGCATCGCAAGCACCACATACCTTCCTGCGGAAAGCTGCGGGATCTCCACCAGCACGTTTCTCCGGGCGCCCGGCAGAGTCGGAAATTCGTCGACCGGGATCTCTGCAGCGACCGAGTTGTCGAGCCTTCTGAACTGAACGTTGCCGCGCGTTGCGAGATGCACGCCGCCAAGATTTCTGAAGCTGATCGAGAGACTGCGGCCACTGCTTTTTACCACGATCTTCCGTCCTGCGGGACGCGGTGAAGCTTTCGGCACATTCGAAGGACTGTTCACGATGGAGATCCCTTCGATCGCACCCTCGCGTGTCGCGCCGGGAGGAACCACGTGAACCTTTACGGCGGTGCGGAGAACGTATTGAAGTGTCGAGCCCTGTGACCGTGACGGTCTCGGCGGCTCCTCGAGGAAGAACGCGTTCCAGCACTCCCGCGTGAGAGATCGGGAACCTTCATACGCGATGTAGAGATTCTCGGCGCCGTTCGGATCGATTCTGAGTGAGAGTGGATAAACGCTGAGCAGCGCGCCGCATGAAGCCGACGTGCTACCATAAGGAAGGAACTGATTCTCGCCGCTCTCCGTTCTGTTCCAGTCGCCTCGCGAGATCACGATCTGCGCGCTGGTCGCATGAGGATTTCTCACGGTGACCTTCACGACTGTTCGCGCTGCGGCCGCATTTGAGATCGTCACCGTCAACGGATCGACGACGACCTGCGCCGAGGCTGGCGAAGAAAGAATTCCCAGAACGCAGAGAGTGAGCGCGATACTCGACGCTCGCCCTCCGCGCTTCCTGCCGGTTGGGAGGACCCGGCAGGAGCGCGTTTCGGCCACGGTTACGGAGCCGAGAGGGTGAAAACCACCGGCAGGCTGTAGGAGCCTGGCCGGACGGACGGATCGGAATAGTCAGCCGAGTAGAGCGTCTTGAAAAAGACCGCGGCTGCTGTGTTATCTGTGGAGGCGGATCCCGACGCCAGGGTGGCATCGGATGCAGTAATCGCGGCGAACGTTCCGTTTGACGCGTCTGACCATGTCAGGTCGCCAATCGGCTTCACGCCGCTCTCGCTTCCTGTGTAGGTCCAGTTCACTGCGTTGCCCGACTTGATCGACAATGTCCACGCCTGATTCGCGTGCACCACGAAAGTCGGACCGTCGTTCGCCACCGAGCCGCCGAGATCGGACACGGTCGGCGAGGTGAGCGTAGTGGTGGTCGAGCTCATTTCGAGGTTGACCAGTGCGCCGATTGTCACCGACGCGGTGTTGGTAGTGCTACAGCTGTTGCTGGCGCTGCACTGTGCGACGACCGGCCGGGCGAGCATTGCGCTCCCGATTATTACGGCGGCCGCCGCGATGCGGGTTACTGACATTCAGTCCTCTGGCAAAGTGTTCTTGCTGCCGGCGGGATGCCGGGGAGCTTGAGGCCGCCCTGGATCGGCCATCACTTAGAGGACTCGCCTGTTTATGGTATGCAACGGCGGAATTTGAAAGTATTTCGCGACGGATGCGCCTTTCGTCCGCAGTTAGTGAGCTTTCTCTATCAGGTTTGTCAGCTAACGAGCAGACCGAACGTAATCAGCAGTCCGCGAACGTTGCTCAGCCGAGTCGTCTTCGCGCGTTGTTGAGATTGAGCGAATCGATTTCGAGCTCGGCCTCGATTGCAGGCGTCGCAACAGGTGGACTCAGCATTACGTATCTGTAACACTGGCTTCTGAACAGCGCCGTCACGACGATCGGATCGAAATGAATTCCGCTTCCCTTGTGAAGCTCCGCGAGGACCGTATCGAGCGGCCATGCCCGTCGATACGGCCGACTGTGCGTTAACGCGTCGAAACAGTCCGCCACTGCAACGATTCTTGCTTCGATCGGAATCTCATCGCCCGCGCGACCATTAGGATATCCGGCGCCATTCCACCTCTCATGATGACCGAGCGCGATATGCTCGGCGATCGTCACCAGCTCGGAGTGTCCGCCGGAGAGAATCTCTGCACCGATCACTGTGTGCGTGCGCATCACCGCCATCTCGTCGGGAGTCAGTTTTCCAGGCTTGAGCAGAATGCTGTCAGGGATGCCGATCTTTCCGAGGTCGTGGAGCGGAGCGGCGCGCCGAATGAGATCGACGAGTCTCGAATCGAGATCCAGCGCCGATGCCAGTCGCGCCGAAAGCTCGCCCACGCGCTTCGTGTGTCTTCCTGTGTCGTTGTCCCGAATCTCAGCGGTTCGGGCGAGCCTCTCGAGAATCTCAATCTGAGACTCCTGAAGGTCGCTGGTCCGTTCGTCGACTTTCATCTCGAGCCGTGAATTCTGCTGCTCTAGTGAACGGTAGAGGAAACGGGTCTCAAGCAGATTGCGAATCCGCAGCAGGACTTCGGTGGCGTCGAACGGTTTCGCGAGGAAATCCTTTGCGCCTAACGACAGCGCTCCACGTTTGGCTTCCGGCGAAGCGTCGCCAGTGAGCATCAGTACCGGGAGATATCCACCGCCGTTGATGACTGGCGAGAGCTCGCGAAGGATCTCGAACCCGTCGTGACCGGGCATGTGCAGGTCAAGCAACAGCAGGTCGGGATGAAACTCTATGAACAGTCCGGCTACATCACGTCCGTCGGTGGTGACGCGAATGTTCTGGTAGCCTTCTCTCTCCAGGATCCTGTGCAGCAGGCGCACGTTCACTTCCTGGTCGTCGACGACCAGAATTCGAGCCGTTGCTGTTTGTGAATCCGAGAGCGCCACCATTACGCTGATTCAAGCAGCGGGGCATCGAGCACCTCGCGCGTCTTGCGCGCGAGCGCGTCAGGCGTGAACGGCTTCTCGATGAAAGCGGCTCCCTGCTCGAGGAACTTTTGCCTTACAACCGCATCCTGCGTGTATCCTGAAGTGAAAAGGATTCGTGCGTCCGGCCGCGTGCGCCGGAGCCGGAGAGCCAGCTCGGCCCCGCCCATCTCCGGCATCACCAGATCAGTGACGATGAGATCGACGTCCTCGCCGTCCTCCTCGCAGATCTTCAGCGCTTCCGCACCGTTAGCTGCTTCACGAACGTTGTATCCCGCGCGACGGAGGATCCTGCTCGCCACTGTGCGAACCGACTCCTCATCCTCTACGAGAAGAATCGTCTCGCTTCCGCCGTTCCGATGCGCGGGCATTTTGAGGACCGGCGTCACAACGGCATCAGCGATTCGCGGCAGATAAACCTTGAACGTCGTTCCCTGCTCCGGCTCGCTGTACACCCAGATGTTGCCACCCGACTGTTTCACGATTCCGTACACGCTGGAAAGACCGAGTCCGGTTCCCTTCCCGATATCCTTGGTCGTGAAGAACGGCTCGAAGAGCTTCGCTTTGGTCTCGCGGGTCATGCCGTGTCCCGTATCCGATACCGCGAGCATTACGTACGAGCCTGATGGAGCATCCGCATGCGTCAACGCGTACTCTTCGTCCAGTTCCACGTTCGCTGTCTCGATCGAGAGCTTGCCGCCGTTCGGCATCGCGTCGCGCGCGTTGACGGCGAGATTCACAATGACTCTCTGAATCTCCCCAGGATCTGCGGTGGCCATTCCGAGATCGGCCGACAGGTTCGTTGTGAGCTCCGTATCGGCCCCGATCAACCGCCGCAGCATCCCTTCGACTTCGCGCACCATCTGATTCAGATTGAGCGGTTGCGGATGCAGCACCTGTTGTCGGCTGAATGCAAGGAGCTGCCGCGTTAGCGCCGTCGCGCGATCGGCCGCCCTTCCAATCTCCGCTACATCGTTTCGGCGAGCATCGCTTTCGTCCATGTCGGCAAGCAGCAGCTCACAATAGCTCTTCATTGCCGTGAGCATGTTGTTGAAATCGTGTGCAATTCCCCCGGCGAGGCGGCCGATTGCTTCCATCTTCTGCGCCTGAAGCAGCTGCTCTTCGAGTCGCATCCGCTCGGTTGTGTCAATGACGAGGCAGCCCAGCCCGACGGCTCCCGACGCTCGCTCCACACGGAACAGACTTACCAGCTTGTGCTGCTCGAAAGCGGGATCGCTTGCCTTCGGCCCAACCAGCTGGAAGTTGCTGACAGGCTCACCCGTTTGAAGAACTCGACGCATCAGCGGACCCATTATTTCCGCTGACCGCGCCGACGCGATCTCTTCCATCCTCTTGCCGACGTGAGCTTCGACCGGAAGCCCAGTGATTTCCGTTAACGCTTCGTTCACGCGAATGCATCGAAGGTTGCCATCGAAGAGCGCGAATCCGACCGGCGAGCTGCCGAGTACGAGGTCAAGAACGTTCAGCGTTTCCTCGCGTTCACTTTGTGCCTGCCTCGCCTCCGATTGTGCTGACTCGAGCCTCACGATGGTTTCGGCAAGATCCCGGTTAGTTACCTCGAGGGCCTTGGTCGCATCCATCGCTGTTTCCGCCTTCTCCACGAGCTGCACTGCCTGCTGTTCGAGCTCATCGGCCTGAGCTTCGAGCTCGACCTTCTGCTCGCGAAGCTGATCCCGCTGCTGGAGGAGGTCTCTCGCCTGGGCGAGCGATCGCTTGCGCATCCAAGACAAA
Source organism: Gemmatimonadaceae bacterium (assembly GCA_036560025.1). Classification (GTDB taxonomy): domain Bacteria; phylum Gemmatimonadota; class Gemmatimonadetes; order Gemmatimonadales; family Gemmatimonadaceae; genus UBA4720. The sequence goes on from DATBRZ010000204.1 coordinate 9,446, forward strand.
ATGCCAAGCAGGAGCAGTATCTCGACGAGCACCGCGACGATCGTGAACTTGCCGATGAATCCTACCCACGCCGCGCGCATCCGGTAAATCCGCTCTTCCGCTGTCTGAAACGACGCGAATGCCGCACGGATCGAATCGAACAGCTCAGTGCCGGCGACTTCACCGTCTCGCGTATCCTGATCGCCCGCCTTGGCGTGCTGTATGGCAGCGGCTGCGTAACCGCGCTCCCACCTGCCGACAGCGTCTTTGATCGCTATCGCCCGGTCGCGCTGTGACGAAGGACGTCGACTCAGCGCTACGAGCGAGTCCAGCTTCGCCGCGAGAAGAGGCCGTGCCTTGCGCTCCGGCTCGAGGAATTGCGCGTCGTGAGACAGAAGATACCCGCGAATTCCAGCCTCACGTTCTATCGCCAGACTACTTGCATCCCGTGCGATACGGGAGACCTCGCGACCCTGAAGAAGTGCGCGGAATGTCACCCGGTTCACGGAGTATACCAGAGC
>DATBRZ010000205.1:0-4018 GCA_036560025.1 Gemmatimonadaceae bacterium
GGCGTGAACCGCTTGTCAGTTTCGTTGGACAGAATGATCCTGGTGCGCGGCATCCAGTCGGTCTCTTCACCATCGATCAGATGACCGACGACGTCGAACGGACTGAACGTTATCGGCCCTTCGGTGCCACGCGCCCACGGATCGGCGATTCCATCGAGCAGCGCGCTTATTGTCGCCGGCGTCCGCCGCAGCACATCGATCGCGTTGTCGAGGGCGAATTTCAAGAGGCGCTCGCGGGTGAGGGCTAAAGCGTCAGAAAGAACGGGTGGTGATAGATCGTGGCGCTACCGGTTCGTTGAGGCACAACGAAAGGTACTCGCAGGGAAGTACTTGAAAACGGATCCGTAGTTCGGTGTTAACGCAGAATGACGTACGTAACGCTGAGTCCGAACTGATAGCCGGTACCACGGCGGAAAATCTTCTGAAGGCCGAGGAACGCATCGAGTCCCCGGCCTTTCAGCTGCTGGAACCCGATGCCGAGGCCAGTGAAATAACTTGGCGCGCTGATGCCGGCGCCGCTCGCGCAGTTCATGTCCCACACGACGCCCGGCGTGATAAAGAGAACGTTCCGAACTCGCTGACCGATCGAAGCCGAAACCGGCACGCCGAAATCCACTGTGCAGGCCTTCATTCCGGGAAGCACATTCGGCGCGTATCCAAATCCAACCTCAGTGCCAAGCGTTGTCGTAGAGCTGTAGTCGCCGAAAAGAGATCCGATCGCCTGTCCACCGGTTATGAGATTGATCCGCGATCGCACTCCGAACAGCGCGTGACCGCCGCAGGTTTCACCGGCCAGATCACAGTCTCGCTTCTGATATCCTCCGGTGATTCCGAGAATGGATCCACCTCGATACTGGAAGTCGATGCCTGCGGCAAGGGCCGACAAGTCCGTTCCTTCGCCCTCGCGCTGTCCGCCCTGAAAGCGGAAGCCCCAGTAGTTGTGGTTGCGGCTTGCTGGCATCGGCAGCGCGATCGGTGGGAGCGCGCCGATTGGTGTGGCCTCGATGCGAAGTACCTCACGCTGTGCGTGGGTTCCCTGTGCTTGCAGCAATGCAGGGATCACGACGGCGCATAGCAGGCCGAGGAGATTCGGCATGATCCGGCGTTGCATCATTTGAGCTCCAGCCATCGTGAATACACGAGACCACCCATGCCCGCGCTGTTGTAATGAAAGACCCGAAGCAGGACGCCTTTTGGTCGCATGATGTCGATGCGCATGAAACCGGCGCGGTGCTGGCTCACGAAGTAGCTCTCGCGGAGACGCACCGCGCACGCGGCCTTGGTGTGAGAGCCTGCACCGCTCACTAGGAGGTACCGGACAGGCAGGCCTCCCTTCAGTACCTGCAGGTTATGATCGTGCCCGGCGACGTACACGAGCGGCGGGTGCGTCAGAAACGCGCTCTCCATCGAATCGCGCATCGCACGATTGAGCGACGACAATATGTCCTGAGGGCTGCCACCGAAGCGATGGAAGGGTCCGGCGGCGCCGCAATATCCGCCGTGCTCGCCTCCGGTCATTAGCGGATGATGACCGGCAACGATTGTAACGCGACCTTCAGTTGTCGGACCAAGCTCCTGACGCAATGCAGCAGTCACTTCACCTGGATTCGACGGGCACTTCGACTGCGCGTCCTTTACGATGAATTCGTGCAGCCACCACTGGGTGTCGAGAGTGATGAGTCTCAGCCTCCCGACATCGAAGGACACCGGGCCGGGACAACCATTCCCGGGAAGCATTCGGATGTCCCGGTTTCCGCGCAGCCGCGCAAGCAAGCGCTCCTGTTCCCGAACTGCGTACAGTCCGTACGCGGTCATGCCCGCCCAGTCGTGGTTGCCGGGGAGGAAGATGCCACGCGCGCCAACAGGGACTGCGTCCACCTGGCTCGCGAGTCGACGTTGCGCGTCTGCCCGAGCCGCGAAGCCCGAGTCAGGCACACCCTCCGGGTATACGTTGTCGCCGAGGAAAACGATGAGCGATCGTGACGGTGCGACCGCTGCCTGGGCAGCCAGCGAATCGAGTACGGGGGCAGGCTGGCGCGGATTTGGCTCTCCTGCATCACCGATCAGAAAAAGCGTCGTCTCGACCTGCTCAGGTGCGAGTTCTTCCTGGAGAACGCGCAGCTTGCAACCGGAAAGACCGGTCAGTGTCAGCGCGCAAAAAGCGGAGATAACCCAACGCTGTGTCAACGGTGTGGTAATCACATGGTTCGCTATTGGCTGATGCCGGGGTGACAGGCGGCAAAACTGATGCTAGCGAAGAAAACACAGCTTAATCAGCTATCATTCGAGGCTCGAAGGCCCGTTTGTGCCATGCAATCGCGATGACAGCAACTCACACTCAACTCGTTCACTGGTTTTTCGAGAACGCGTGCCCCGACCATCATGTACGGGGACCGGCCAAGCACGTAATGGCTCGACACACCGCGATGCGCCTTCTCGAGCGTTACCCGGAGATAGCGCATCAGAGCTTCTACACAGCGGTCGTCTGCGGAGATCTCGAACAAGTAGAGCGTGTACTCTCGGAAAGGCCTGAAGCAGCGTCGGAGAAAAGCTCTGCAACGGCCAGCGATCGCTCCGACGTCGGCGGTGAGGGTGATCTCTTCAAGGACATCGGCCCGAAAGGATGGGAGCCGCTCTTGTATCTCTGCTTCACGCGGCTACCTCTCGCCAGAGTAAACGACAATGCGGTCGCGATCGCGCGGACGCTACTCGATCACGGAGCAGATCCGAACGCGTACTTCATGGCAGGGAGCAGTCGATACACGCCGCTAGTCGGCGCTATCGGCGAAGGCGAGGAGGACCGGCCGGCACATCCACTACGCGACGAGCTCGTGCGGCTGCTACTCGCACGCGGTGCAGAGCCGTTCGACATCCAAGTCGTCTACAACCTCGGATTCCACGGCAACGTTCTGTGGTATCTGAAATTGATCCATGAGCACTCGCTGAAGATCGAACGTCAGGCTGCTTGGGATGATCCAGACTGGTCGATGCTCAACATGGGCGGGTATGGAAACGGCGCCCGGTGGCATCTCGAAATTGCAGTGAGGAAAAACGATCTCGATCTCGCCGAATGGATACTGTCTCACGGCGCGAGCCCGAACGCTCCGCCCAAGCGCGACCAGAGATTTCCTCAGCGTACCCTTTATGAATACGCAATACAGCTAGGCCACACTGAGATCGCTCAGCTGCTTGTGCGTTATGGCGCAAAGGCGACTGACGTTGTGCCGGATAATGAGGATCCGTTCACGTCCGCATGCTTTCGCGGTGATCGACAAACAGCGCAGCGCCTCCTTACCGGGCATCCTGAATTCCTGAAGTCGACGAAAACGATATTTCGGGCAACGAAGCAAGACCGCGCCGACATCGTCGCGCTCCTACTCGACCTCGGTATGTCGCCAAATGTGGAAGACGAAAAAAAACAGCGTCCGCTTCACATCGCCGGCTACCACGATGCAGCGAAAGTTGGCGCGCTGCTCATCGAGCGCGGAGTAGAAATAGATGCCGTCGAGTCGAACTGGGGAAATACGCCGCTCGATTGCGCACTCTACTCGCAGAGCGCGCGAATGATCGAGCTTCTTGGGAGCGTGAGCCGGGATGTCTGGAATCTCACGCTCGCAGGGAACGTCGAGCGGTTGCGTGCAGTGTTCGGCGATGAACCCGATCTGGCAAAGGTGAAAAGCAAAAATTACGGGACGCCTCTCCTGTGGCTGCCCGACGACGAAGAGCGCGCAAAGCAAATCGTCGAGCTGTTTCTCGCGAACGGCGCTGACGCTACGATCCGCAACAGCGACGGCCAGACTGCCGCAGACAGGGCTGAGCGCCGAGCGATGTTCGATGTCGCAAACGTTCTGCGAGCAGCATCTTTGACGACATGACCGCTCGAATGCAGGACTTCACGACGGGGCCGCTCACCCGCCATCTGCTGAAAACAACGAGCTTCATGCTCGTTACGATGGTTTTCCAGACTCTCTATTTCCTGATCGATCTGTACTGGGTCGGACGGTTGGGAACTGAGGCA
>DATBRZ010000206.1:0-5793 GCA_036560025.1 Gemmatimonadaceae bacterium
GTTACCGGTTACCCCGCATTCGTTCAGTTGTTGTAAGAGTTTTGCCTGAATCTGCGCACCGTCCTGACGTCGCTGCGCCGGGGTGTTAACATGCTGGAAAATCCGCATGCCGCCCGGCAACTGTAACGCTCAACACCATTCCACCATGAAAAGAGCGATAGTCTTTTCCTTATTCTTCGCTCCCGCGCTCGTATTCGCACAGAATCCGCCACGGCCGGCGACTCAACAGGCTGCGCCGCTTCGCGTGGCGACGGGGGCGCGGCGCACGGGTCCGATTTCACTCGATGGCAAGCTCGACGAGCCCGCGTGGCAGGCGGCGAAACCTGCTGCCGATTTCGTGCAGAGCTACCCGAAGCCGGGCGAGAAAGCGCCGGATGGTACGGAGGTGCGTGTTCTTTACGACGACGCAGCGTTGTACGTGGGAGTGCGCGCGTTCGATCGGCATCCGGACTCGATCGCGGCGCAGCTCGCGCGCCGGGATGCGAGCGGCATCTACTCGGACTGGATTCACCTCATCATCGATTCGTATCACGATCGCCGCACAGCGTTCCGATTCTCCGTGAATCCGAAGGGCGTGAAGAAGGACGTCTATACATCCAACGACAATCAGGAAGACCTGAACTGGGACGCGGTGTGGGAAGTCGCGGTCGCTACCGATTCTGTCGGCTGGGTCGCCGAGTACAGGATTCCGCTATCGCAGCTGCGCTTCGGAAACCAGAGCGGCGAGCGTGTGTGGGGATTCCAGGTTCAGCGAGATATCGCGAGGAGGCAGGAGCGCGACACCTGGTCGCCGTGGATTCCCGACGGTCGCGGATTTGTCTCGCGGTTCGGCGATCTTGCCGGACTCGTCGACTTGCCGACTCCACAGCGTCTCGAGTTTCTGCCTTACGTAAGCACGAAGCTGACGCGCGCTCCAGGGAGCTCGGCCGATCCATTCTTCGACAAGAACGATGTCGCGCCGTCTGCGGGTGCGGACCTCCGGTATGGCCTTCCCGGCGGTCTGACGCTCACAGCTACGGTCAATCCTGACTTCGGTCAGGTCGAAGTGGATCCGTCAGTGGTGAATCTCAGCGCATTCGAGACGTTCTTTCCCGAGAAGCGGCCATTCTTTCTCGAGGGGGCGGACGTTTTCAGCTTCGGCAACATCGTCACGCAGAACGATTACGGGTCGCAGCGCTACTTCTACTCGCGCCGCATCGGCCGGCAGCCGCAGCGCTTTGCTGGCGGACCGGGCGTTGCGTACTTCACAGCGCCTGAGGCGACTACGATCGCGGCCGCGGCAAAGGTCACCGGCAAAACGGGTCCGTTCACGGTCGGCTTGCTGGATGCGTTGACACCCGAGGAGAAGGCCGACGTGCAGGCGCCGGACGGAACACGTTTCGAATCTCCGGTCGAGCCGTTGACGAATTACTTCGTCGGCCGAGTGAAGCGTGATTGGAGAAAGGGCGCGACACAGGTCGGAGGAATGCTTACTTCGACGTTCCGCGATGTCGGCGACAACGTCTTCCAGAACCTGTTGCGAAAAACCGCGACATTTGGCGGTGCGGACTTCCAGGCAGCGACTCAGGGAAGACAGTGGGTGCTGAGTGGCTTCCTTGCGGGAAGTCACGTCACCGGCAGCAGGCAGGCAATTGCCTCGACGCAGCTGAACAGCTCGCACTACTACCAGCGTCCCGACGCGGATTACATCGATTTCGACTCGACTCGCACTTCACTCGACGGCAGCATCGGTGAGATCGCTCTCGCGAAAAACGGAGACTGGTTCGGCTCGATTGCGATGAAGCAGGTGAGCCCGGGACTCGAGCTGAATGACATGGGGTTTCACGGCAGAGTCGACTATCGCGCCCTTTCGACGCTGTACGGATACCAGACATTCAAGGCCGACAAGCATTTTCGAAACTGGGGCGCCTACCTGTATGAGAACGACACCTGGAATTTCGGTGGCGACCACCTTTACGCCGGTTACAGCGTCTCGGCCTTCGCGACACTGCTGAATCTCTGGAACGGCTTCTTCAACGCGGGATACACCCCAGCATACGTCAGCGATCGCTTTACGAGAGGTGGCCCGGTGGCGGGCGCACCGGCTGGCTGGAACGTAAACCTCAACATTGGCACCGACACCAGAAAGCCAATCTGGTTTAACGGAAGTTTCAACTACGGGCACGATGAATCAGGTGGAGAATCGAAGAACGTGGGCCTGTTCGCCGATTCACGCCCCACATCGAACATTCACATCACGTTTGGTCCCAATCTGAGCAAGGATCGCAGCACGGGACAGTTCGTGCGCAGCGTCGGCGACGCGCTGGCGTCGTCGACATTCGGCAGACGCTATGTATTCGCTGATCTCAATCAGACGACGCTTTCGCTCGACACACGCATCGAGTGGACATTCACCCCACGGTCAGTCTGCAGGTTTACGCGCAGCCCTTCGTGGCCGCGGGACGGTACTCCGGATTCAAGGAATTCCTGACTCCGCGGAAGTACGATTTCGCTGTTTACGGAGAGGATGTCGGCACGATAAGCCGCAGCCCGACCGGCGTATACACAGTGGATCCTGACGGAGCGGGTCCTGCGACTGAATTCGGGTTCGGCGATCCGAACTTCAACGTCCGCAATCTCCGCGGCAACGCGGTGCTGCGTTGGGAGTATCGTCCCGGCTCGGCAATCTTCGTGGTGTGGCAGCAGCAGCGCGAAGGGTTCGACCCGAGCGGGCAGTTCGATGCGTCGCACGATGTCGGCGAGATATTCAAGACCGTCCCAACCAATGTATTCCTGATTAAGGCGACATACTGGCTGGGACGGTAATCGGTTACCAGCTACCGGTAACCGGTAGCGGGTAGCCGTTTACGGCAGTTTCGCTCTCCCTATCGTATTCGCGTCCGTCCCAAACCACAGTGTGCGTGTTGGCCGATGGAAGTACATGTGCCGGACAGTTCCCGCACCGCTCTGCGCGATCGGTGTGACCGATATCCATTTCTCGGTCTTCGGATCGAATCCCACCAGCTGATTCGGTTGCGGCCCGGTCTCCACCATCCATACGACATCCTTGTCGTCGACCGCCATCGCGTAGGGCAGTGATCTGGAACCGGATGGCGCCGGCCATTCCTTCACGGCGTGCGTGCGCGGATCGAATCGCCCCAGCATTCCACGTGAGTAATCTGCGTACCAGATAAATCCGTCGGACGTTGTGATCAGCCGCCGTGGACGGCTTCCGGAGTTGGGCAGCTCATATTCCGTAATCGCCATCGATGTGCGATCCACCTTCGCGACCCGATTGGTTGCGAACTCGACAAACCACGGCTGATCGTTCCGATCGATCACGATTCCGTATGGAAGCGAGTTTCCGGTCGGCGCTCGCCGGAGGCGAATCTTTCCCGTCTTCGTATCGAGATGGCCAACGAAGTTTCCGCGCTGCACCGTGAACCAGATATCTCCTTCGTGGTCGAAGACGAGCGTATGCGGATCACGAGCTGCAGCATCAGGCATCGCGTAAATGGTCGCTTTCCCAGTCGCGGGATCGAGACGGCCGATGCGCGCGTTACGATTTCCTGCGTACCACACCATTCCCGATTTGTCGACGATGAGATTGTGTGGGTACGTCCCATCCTCGATCTCGAACCGTTTGAACTGACCGGTCGTGGGGTTGAGCGTTGCGATGTAGTTCCCCTCCTGCCCGACGAACCACACGATTCCGTGGCCATCCACGTACGGATCGCGCGGGCGAGTCTTCTCCCACGGAACGGTCCATTCGGTGATAACAAGCGGCGCGACTGACGGATCTGCACTCGTCGCCGCAGTATAGCCCGACGAGCGCAGCATGAGCACAGGCAGCAAGCCAATCACGGGGAGTCGAGTAAGCGCGAGCAGTGACATGACACCTCCAGCTACGGGACCAAAGAAAAAAATACAACATCGACAGGCAGAGATCCTTTCGATTTGGCTTTTCCAACGGTTCTATATTCCGTCCAACAATGCGTATTCTCGTCCTTTCACTGTACTATGATCCCGATGTCTGTCAGTCGAATGGACCGATCATTCGGGCGATATGCGACGATCTGGCATCAGCCGGACACGAAGTAACCGTCCTTACCTCTTTTCCTCACTACAATAGGGACGAAGTGTGGCCGGAGTACAAAGGACGGCTCTTCCAAAGGGACAAAGTGGGCGCCGTGCGAGTCATCCGGTCCTACATCCACGTGTCCGCCAATCGAACGCCGCTCGCGAGAATTCTCAACTATCTCTCATTCAATATCTCATCCAGCATTGCTGGACTGCGCGCAGGGCGGCACGACGTCATCTTCGCGATGTCTCCACCACTGACCATCGGTCTCACCGCGTGGCTACTCGGCTCGATATATGGGATCCCATACACGTACAACCTTCAGGACATCTGGCCGGAGGTTGCGGTGAAGCTGGGAATGCTGCGCGGCGCGAGCACGATTCGATTCTTCGAATCGATGGAGAGATTCATCTACCGGTATGCAGCGCAGATCTTTGCGATCTCATCGGAATTCAGGGAGAATCTGCTCCGCAAGGGCGTTGACGAATCAAAGGTGCAGGTCATTCCGAATTTCGTGGATACGGCTCGGATCACGCCAATGAGCCGTGACAATCGCTTCGCGCACGAGCACGGCCTCGTCGGGAAGTTTGTCGCTCTGTATGCCGGGAACGTCGGGTTGTCCCAGGGGCTGGAGGTGATACTCGATGCGGCGGAGGCGCTGCGCGCCGAATCGGATATTCTCTTTCTCATCGTCGGCTCCGGCGGACTCCGTGATCGGCTGATTGCCGACGCCGCCAAACGCGAGCTCACTAACGTGCGTTTTCTTCCGCTGCAGCCGGAGGAGGACGTGCCGCTTCTCTATGGTTCAGCCGACGTCGGCCTGATCCCACTGAAGAAAGGAATCGCGGAGAGCTCGGTTCCGTCCAAGACCTACACCATCATGGCCGCTGCGCGACCTTATATCGCCGGCGTCGACGAAGACAGCAATGTCTGGAGGCTCACTGTGGACGCGCAGTGCGGCGTCTGTGTCCCGCCAGAAGATTCCTCCACGCTGGTCAATGCGATCCTGAGGCTCCGCGTCGATCCGGAGGAGCGACGACGCATGGGTAAGGCAGGCCGCGAGTATGTCGAGCGTCATTTCGCTCGCGAAGCGGTCACCGCCCGCTACCGCGCAGGACTCGAAGCAGTCGTCTCGCGCGAATGACGGCTCCCCGCGCTCGTCCAAAAGCATTGGTTACCGGTGCGACCGGCGCGATTGGAAGCGCACTCACGGAGCGGCTTTCGCGAGAGGGCTGGACAGTCAACGCACTCGTTCGACGAACGGAAGCGGCCGGCCATCTCGAGAAGTTGAGCGGCGTCACTCTCATCGCCGGCGATCTGGCCGACACCGATACACTGAGCAAGGCGTCCGAGAACTCAGACGCGGTTTTTCATCTCGCTGCACTGGTGCATGCTGATCCGTCGACGCCCGAGGTGGAGTTCACGCGAGTCAATGTCGCGGGGACTGCTGCGCTCCTCGACGCTGTGATCACGTCGGGCGCGCAGCGGTTCATTTTCTTCAGCTCGGTTGCTGTGTATCCCGAAACCGACGCGGTCATGGATGAGGAATCTCCGGTCGCTCCACAGACTGCCTATGGTCGAAGCAAGCTCGACGGCGAGGAGCTGACTTTGAGTCGCGCCGGGGACATCGACGTCGTTGTACTTCGTCTTCCCGTCGTGTACGGGCCACGCGACCGCGGCAATATGATCCGACTCATTCGCGCGATTCAGCGAGGCCGATTCGCTATTGTCGG
>DATBRZ010000207.1:0-18596 GCA_036560025.1 Gemmatimonadaceae bacterium
CTAGCCGGCGCGTGAGATATCTCACGAGCCGCGCGTTGTAGCTGCGAAAGAGACGTTCGACGTCGGTCAACCGATTACCAGTCCACTCGAATTGATTCCAGCTCGCGGTCGGACAGTGTTTCCATTCCAGTGTCGCTGACTTCGATGATGACTCTCCGGCCGGCGACACGCACGTGATCGCCAAGAGCGAATGGCTCCTTCAGGGCGGGTAATGCGTCGATCAGCCTGAAATACGCGGAGGAATAAGCTTTCACTTTGATCGTTCGTGTCCCCGAGTCGTTCTTGATTTGCGTATCGGACCACGTGCCGTTGCTGAGGCTGAAGAGCCGGTCGCCCGCGCGTCGTAAACCTGTCTGCTCAGACAGATCCACACCCGTGTCTGCCAGTGTTTTCGCCTCTCGTTGTGCTGCAGACGTCTTTGCACGCTCGAATGATTCTGTTCGCGCCACCGTGGCTGGCGCAGCTGCGGCACCAGTCGTCACCATACTGTTCAACTGCGGGTTTCCGCCGCCAATGATGCGATCCCGTCGCATCCCCGGCTCGAGCACCAGATACGATGAGAACTCTGTGGGAATTCCATACCGCTCTCCGAGCTCACGGATCTCATTATCGATCTCGGACGATCGGCCATTTCGCGCTCTCTCCGCACTCAGATATCCGACTCGACCAGTCGCCCATAACCGCGCGATGAATGAATTCTCGCGTGACGATGCTGGAAACACCACGTGACTCGTCCACACGACTGGGCCACTCGGTGTTCTACCCTCGAACCGCAGAGTTGTCGCTCCGTCCCCGCGATACCGCGTGAGTATGACCAGATCCTGACCCGCAAAGAGATCCGCTCCGTCGGCCGGCTGCATCTTGACGAGACGCACGCCATCGGCGCGTACTCTGAGATCAGTAACGACCGGGTTGGTGAGGCGGCTCGCAACTACCGATACGGCCCGCTCGATCGATTCGTCGGGACGAACGAAATGAGCGGTCCCCCGCCCTTCCATCGCCAGACGCTCGATTAGCGCAGCGTTGAGCTCGGCACCTATTCCAAACGAGAAGATTCTCCGATTGCCTCTGTGCCTTGCTGCCTCCGACGCAATCGTCTCGGGGTTCCGCTCACCAACAGTCGGCTCACCATCAGTTACGAACAGCACGAGACCGAGACGCCCGGGAGTTTCCGCCGGCCTCAAAGCTTCATCGAGAGCGCCCGAGATATTCGTCGAGCCGGTTGCGTCGAGTGATTCGATGTATCTCGATGCCGCAGCAACATTCGCCGATGAAGCAGTCGACAGCTCGTCCCGAAAGGTTCTAACGTCAGTCGAAAAATCGATGATCCGGAACCGGTCCGATGGTGACAGCGTCTCGAGTACTTGCAGAGCCGCAGCTCTCGCCTGAACGATTTTCTTTCCCGACATCGACCCCGACACGTCCAGCACCAGCGTCACATCCCTCGGCGTCACTTGGCGTCTGGTTATCGGCGGCGAAAGCGTGATCAGTGCGAATCCATCGTCGCGAGACGGTGCATACGTGAGAGCGCTTATCGCGGCCTCGGTCGCCCTGCGAACCGGAATGAGAACCGTGACCTCTCCACCTTCACCATTTACCGTGATTGTCCGCCGTCCACCGCTTGTTCGCGAAGCCACGGCGTGTGTGGGCGAATACGGAGCGCCGTACGTCGATGAGAGGGGATATGTGAGAACAAAAGTCGATTTCACGTGCGAGTCACCGTTTCCGTCACCATCGGACTGGCGACGTCCGCCGCGAAAGTAGTCGACGCGCAGTGCATCACCTTCGCGCTCCGCCACTGACTGGAACCTCACCACGACTTTCTTCTCTTCGCCCGGAGCGATCGGGAAGATCCGAGTTCTCAGCAATCCGTGACCCATCCACTCGACAAGAGCTGGATCGCGCTGCCGGCGAACTATCTCCTCGTAGACTCGCCGCGCCTCGCCGGCGTTGAGGGCCTCTCCCGAAACAAGCTCGCCGTTGATCGATAAGCGAAGGTCCTGAAACGCTGCGTTCTTCGGCAGCGGAAAGAGATAATCGGCCTCTCCCACGGCGGCACCACGATTGATGAAAGTCTCGGTGACCTCATAGCGGAGCACACCGTCTACCAGGTCGGCCCTGACTTCACTCGACCGGCGCTCGACCAATGAGATCGGTCGCTCGCATCGAATGCACGGCATGTCCGGAACACACGGTCGTGCCGGACAGGGGCGCGGAATGATCCATCCTTGCGCGACGGCAATGGATGGAAGAAGAAGCGTGGCGAACAGCGTCAATAGCTTGTGCACGGCGGGCCTCGAGTGATTCGGTCTCACTCGTATGACGCCGGTCGAGCTTGCGATTGCACATCTCGCCCGCCGCAGCCGGCAACCGGCGTCCGGCGTCCGCTGTTACGCTGTCTTCTCCGACTCCTTCTGCGGCGTTTTTCTGGTGTAGCTGCCGGGGCGCTTCACCACCCTTACCGCAATCAGCTCCGCATCCGCGCGGTTTACAGTTTCCTCGAAGGTCTCGCCTGTCTTCCGCGCCGCCCAGCCGATGGTGAACGATACCGGAGCAGTGTTGATCGCAGCAGCCTGCATTCGTCGCGCGACTCGCTCTACATCATCCAGATCGGTATCCCGAAAGACGATCAGGAATTCATCACCGCCCATCCGAATCACCGCCTCTTCCGCTCGCACGTGCCGCATCAGGAAGCGACTCATCTTGATCAGCGTCTTGTCGCCTGCGGCATGACCATACGAATCGTTGTACTGCTTGAAGTGGTCGATGTCGACGTAGATGCATCCCCACATCGCCGCATCATTCCCCTCGAGCTCGCGCTGGAGATTCGCGAACTCTCGTCTGTTGTAGCATCCTGTGAGAGGATCGCGGATGCTCTGCTCGATCAGCTGGGTCTCGAGATTCTTTCGCGGCGTGATGTCGACGAGAATGCCGTGAAAGAGCGTCTCGCCAGAATCCGGATCGCGGCAGCTGTACCATGTGTCGAGCACGGTTCGCACAGTTCCGTCCAATCGTCGTATCTCGAGCTCTCGACTTCTGAGCGAGCCTGCTCTTTCGAGCAGCTCTATCTCCCGCTTTCGGACGTCCATATCCACAAAATCGCTGACGAGGTGCCGCTTCATTTCCTCGAGCGTGTCGACGCCGAAGATCTCCAAAAACGCTGGATTGACGTCGAGGATCTCTCCGGTTTCCGTCGTGATGTAGATACCTTCCTTGAGGTTCTGCGCGAAATTGGCGAGAGTCTCGGGATCACTCAGACTGCGGAAGCTGCCGGTGTTTCGTCGCTTCACAGTCCCGCTTTCGGGTTCCTTGTTCGGCATATGCATTGCCTTTGTCAGCGGGTTTCGAGCCGAGTGAATCTATGCCACTAGGGAAAGACGAGGAACGGATGAAAGACGCAGAGGCCTGGGAAAAAAACACCCATCTCGATTAGATTAATAACTAACTGTGACACACCCACCAGGCGCAGCCCGGATCCCCGACGCGCCGGTCGACCCTCAATTCCCCAGGCGCTGGTCCCCGCGGTCCTTTACCGCCGAGCCGGTTACTCAAGACGAGCTGCGGTCCTTGTTCGAGGCTGCCCGCTGGGCCCCTTCGTCAGGCAACGAGCAGCCGTGGATCTACCTCTACGCCAACTCGCCCGATGACCATCGCCGCTTCCTCGACCTTCTCGACAACGGGAATCAGTCCTGGGCCTTCCGGGCACCCGTTCTCGCGTTCGTCATCGCACGACAACACACCAGAAAGGGAAATCCGAATCGCACCGCCCAGTTCGATACCGGATCGTCCTGGATGTCGCTCGCACTTCAGGCGCGAAGGCTCGGCCTGTACGCTCACGGTATGGCAGGCTTCGACGTCGACAGATCCTACCACGTGCTTCACGTTCCGCGCGACCGCTATTCCGTAATGGCCGCAATCGCCATCGGACACCGGGGTGATCCTTCCGTGCTTGCGGAAAAGAATCGCGTGAGGGAATCACCAAATTCCCGAAACCCCGTCAGCGCATTCGCTTTTCCCGGCGTCATGCCCGAGGAGCTCCGGTGAGCCTGAACACCACCGGTATTCATCACGTCACCGCCATTGCCAGTCATCCGCAGCGGAACCTCGACTTCTACGCCGGTGTTCTCGGGCTTCGACTCGTCAAGCGCACGGTCAACTTCGACGATCCGACGACATACCACTTCTATTTCGGCGACACCGAAGGTGCACCGGGATCGATCCTCACCTTTTTTCCATGGCCCGATGCGCGGCGCGGCCGCCAGGGAGCCGGCCAGATCGCCGTCGTCTCACTGTCAATCCTTCCCAGCGCCGTCGGCTACTGGATAGAGCGCTTCATTAGATATCGCGTCGAATTCGATCATCCTTCGACGCGGTTCGAGGACGAGCGTGTGATCGGATTCAAGGATCCCGATGGATTGATGCTCGAGCTCGTCGCCCATCCGGCAGCGGAGTCTCGAGCCGGCTGGGCCGGTAGCGCTGTACCGGGCGAACACTCGATCCGCGGCATTTACTCTGTCACGCTCTGGCAGGAGAGCTGTGACCTTACCGGCAAGCTCCTCAGCGAAACGCTGGGACTCAAGCCGATTCGCGAGCAGGCAAGCATTTTCAGATACGCCGCCGACGGACGAAACACCGGCGCAATCGTCGACCTGCGGCAAGTTCCCGGACTCTGGCCCGGTGTCATGGGTGCCGGAACGATTCATCACGCTGCGTTTCGCGCGCGCGATGACGACAAACAGGCCGAAGTTCGCACCGAGCTGGTCAGGCTCGGCTACAATGTCACTCCGCCAATCAATCGCGACTACTTTCACTCGATCTACTTCCGAGAGCCGGGCGGTGTTCTGTTCGAGGTTGCCACTGATCCCCCGGGGTTTGCTGTCGATGAATCCATCGATTCACTCGGTCAATCGCTCAAGCTCCCTGAATGGCTCGAAACGCGACGCTTTGAAATAGAGGCACTCCTTCCCAACATCCGCTTACCAATGGAGCTTCACGGACCGAATGCCTGAGAAAAGGATTTATCCTTGCAGCTTCGATCTTCCGTAATCGACCTCTCCAAATGGCGACAACTACACTGCCCGGCCGCAACATCGAGCTGATGACAGACGAATCTGCGCCAGCCGCGAAGCCATCCGATGTGGACCGGCTTTCCATCAATGCGATACGCGTTCTCGCGATGGACGCCGTTCAGAAGGCGGACTCGGGTCATCCGGGAACTCCGATGGCTCTCGCCCCGCTCGCGTACGTGCTGTGGACGCGTCACCTGCGATACAATCCGGCGGACCCGGAATGGCTCGATCGCGATCGATTCGTGCTGTCCGCGGGCCACGCGTCGATGCTCCTCTATAGCGTTCTGTATCTCACCGGATACGACCTGACGCTCGATGACATCAAACAGCCCGCGAGCTATCGGGAATCGGTACTTCCTCCTGGGGTGAAGCGCATCGCTATCGAGGCTGCGCATCCGATGTCGTGGTACAAATGGGTCGGTAGCGACGGAGTGATAATCGGAATCGAGCGGTTCGGTGCGTCAGCACCGTACAAGGACATCTACACGCATCTGGGTCTGACAGTCGACAAGCTCGTCGACACGGCAAAGCAGCTCGTCTAGCGGTGCGTCTCCGCGACATCAGCATAACGCTCAGCGCGGGCACTCCCGAGTGGCCCGGTGACACTCCTTACACGTGCGGCTGGAGCGCGCGCATCGCCGACGGATCGAGCGTGAACGTATCCACGTTTACGTCGAGTCCTCATGTCGGAACACACGCGGACGCTCCTCTTCACGTGCGAGATGGCTGGCCCGGCTCTCACGAGCTTCCGCTCGATGCGTTCATTGGCCCGGCCGTTGTCATCGATGTTTCCACGATTGACGGTGAGCTCGGCATCGAGACTATTACGGCAGGAATGGGCGACCGCAGATTGGAGAGACTGTTGCTCCGAACCGGTCGCTCGATTGCGAGCGGCTCATTCCCGGAGAGCTGGCCGGTTCTTTCCGAAGCCTGCGCGCGCGCTCTGGTCGGAGCAGGTGTGCGGCTCGTCGGCGTCGATTGCCCATCGGTCGACGTGCGCGAGAGTAAATCTCTCCCTGTTCACAAGATGCTTTTCTCGGGTAATGCGTGCGTTCTCGAGAACCTTGATCTACGGCGAATTCAACCGGGTAGCTACCAGCTCCTAGCTGCCCCCATCAAAGTAATGTCACTCGATGCCGCACCTGTACGCGCCGTTCTAGTTGACCCGGAAGGACAATAAAAAAAGAAGCAACCTCGAAATTCGTTCTTGGTTTTTAGTATCGGCGCCGTCTTCTGGGTGCTCCGAATAGTGCGCCCATCAGTCCGCGTGTAATCGCTCCCGCGACCGTTCGGGTCACCGGCGCTTTCATGATCTTGTCGAACGAGCTCGGTGGTTCCTTCGCACTCCGTCGTCCTCCTGACGGCTGTGCGTACGAAGGTGTCGGTGCGGTTTGACTGGGCTGGTACGCCGGTACCGTTTCGGGTGCAATCCGCGCAGCAAGCTTCTCACGCGCACTTTCGCGATCTATCGACTGCGCGTACTTGCGCACCTGCGGCGACTTGACCACGCGTTCAGTGAGGTCGGGCAGCGGCGCCATCAGCGACGCGGGCGGTATCAAACGCGTGGCGAACGGCGGCGTCGGCACTCCTCTCGGCGTCAGTACGGTGATGAACGCTTCGCCGATTCCTAGCGTCGTCAGAGTTTCGTCGATGTCGTAGAACGGCGTCTTCGGAAAGGTTCTCGCTGCAGCGCGCAGCGCTTTGTCGTCATCTTCGGTGAACGCGCGCAGTGCGTGCTGAACGCGATGTCCGAGCTGGGCAAGCACGTCCTCGTGAATGTCCTTCGGCGTCTGCGTAATGAAATACACGCCGACACCCTTGGATCGAATCAATCGAACCACCTGCTGGATTTGCTCGAGCAACGCCTTGCTCGCGCCATCGAACAGGAGGTGCGCTTCATCGAAGAAGAACGCGAGCTTCGGTTTGTCGATGTCTCCTACTTCAGGAAGCTCGTGGTAGAGTGTCGCCAACATCCACAGCATGAACGTGCTGAACAGGTCAGGCTTGTCCTGGAAATCCTGCAGCTCGAGGACGCTGATCAACCCCCGGCCCTCGGCATCAGTCTGCATCAGGTCGTTGATGTCGAACTCAGGCTCGCCGAAGAACATCTTCGCGCCTTGCTGCTCGAGCTCGATCATCTCACGGAGCAGCACGCCCACCGTTGCCTTCGACATGCCTCCGTAGGACTTGAGCTCGGCGGCGCCTTCGCCTGTCAGATACTCGAGCACCGCGCGTAGATCGGAGAAGTCGATCAGCAGAAGTCCCTTGTCGTCGCAGTACTTGAACACCATTGCCAGCACGCTCGATTGCGTTGCATTGAGCTCGAGCACTTTCGCCAGAAGCAATGGACCGAACGACGAAACAGTTGCACGGAGCTGCGCTCCATTTATTCCCGACAATGAGAGGAACTCCACCGGAAATGCTGATGCTCTCCAATCGAAGCCGGTTTCTTTCGCGCGTGTTGCAATCCGGTCGGAGGCTTCTCCGGGCGCTCCTATTCCGGATACGTCTCCCTTGATGTCGGACACGAACACCGGAACTCCTGCTGCCGACAGTTGCTCTGCAATCAATTGGAGTGTGCGTGTCTTTCCTGTGCCTGTCGCTCCAGCAATCAGGCCGTGCCGGTTCATCATTGGTATCGGAATCGATACGATCGGCTCCGGCACACACTCGCCGTCGTGGATGATTGCTCCAAGCCGCACAGTGTTGGGCGCAGGCGGGAAAGCGGCTCGCGCCGCATCCATCACTTTCTGATCCATTTGGCTCGTCTTAGCGGTTGAGGTGTGTTCGAAAAACTAAAGTAGCACGTGGCATACGCTATGCCCCGTAACAACGGTTACCGGCTACCGGTAACCGGCAACCCGCAACCGTTATGCGCAGCGATTCCGGTCACACGACCTCAGTTTGGATGGACACTGCGAGTCTCCCCGATTATCCACCGCTTCGAGGCGATCTCCGTACTAACGTCTGCGTGGTCGGCGCGGGGATCGCGGGAATGTCGACAGCATACCTGCTTGCACGTGCCGGCAAAGCAGTCGTTGTAATCGACGATGGACCGGTCGGCGGAGGCGAGACAGGTCGTACGACGGCTCATCTCACCGCCGCTCTCGACGATTACTATCACCGGGTCGAGAAGCTCCACGGTGAAGAGGGAATTCGCATCGCCGCGGAAAGTCATACGGCGGCGATCAACCGTGTTGAATCGATCGCATCGCTGGAAGACATCGACTGTGATTTCGAGCGAGTCGATGGCTACTTGTTCCTCGCGGAAGGTGATGATCGGTCATTCCTCGAAAATGAGCTCGAGGCCGCTCACCGCGCTGGACTGACGGACGTTTCGCTTGTCGAGCGCGCACCGCTCGAGTTCTTCGATACAGGTCCTGCTCTTCGCTTCCCGCGACAGGCACAGTTCCACCCGCTCAAGTATCTCAACGGTCTCGCCCGCGCGATCGTGCGCGATGGCGGACAGATCTACTGCGGGAGTCATGTCGACAGCGTCAACGACGGCGAGCCTGCGAAGGTTCGCACGAGCGACGGATTGATCATCACCGCGGACAGCGTCGTAGTAGCGACAAACACTCCGGTCAATGACTGGGTGATACTTCATACGAAGCAGTCGGCTTATCGCACCTACGTGCTGGCTGCACGTGTTCCGCGCGGCTCAGTTCCACGTGGACTCTATTGGGACACGAACGAGCCGTATCACTATATCCGCCTTCACGAAGTCGACGCGGCGGTTGATCCTGACCGCAAGGATGACCTTCTCATTGTCGGCGGCGAAGATCACAAGACGGGCCAGGCCGATGACTTCGAGGAACGCTTCGCTTCTCTGGAGGAATGGACGCGCGAGCGATTCCCGATGATCGGTCACGTCGACTTCCGCTGGTCCGGGCAGATCATGGAGCCTGTCGATTACATGGCATTCATTGGGAAAAACCCCGGAACCGACCAGCACATCTTCATTGCCACAGGAGATTCCGGTAACGGAATGACTCACGGCACGATTGCCGGAATACTTCTTACCGATTTGATCCTTGGTCGTAAGAACCCGTGGTCGCGCCTCTACGATCCCTCTCGGGTCACACTTCGCGCCGCCGGCGAGTTCCTCAAGGAGAACCTGAATGTAGCGGCTCAGTATGGTGATTACGCGACCGCCGGAGACGTCGACTCGTTCGATGACATCGCACCGGGCACAGGAGCGATCATCAGACGGGGAATGAAGAAGATCGCAGTCTACAAGGACGAGCAGGGCGGAATTCACGAGCGCTCAGCTGTCTGCACACATCTCTACTGCATCGTCGACTGGAACTCAGCTGAAAGAACGTGGGACTGTCCGTGCCACGGCTCGCGCTTCGATCCCTACGGCCGCGTCGTGAATGGTCCCGCGATTACCGACCTTTCGCCTGTCGAGGAGGAGGCCCCAGCACCACAGTGACCTCGTGAGTCCGGCCATCGTCGGCTAATTGCACGGGTCCGTCGATCGCCTCACCATCGAGAAGAGTTTTCGCGACGCCCCGTTGGACACCATCCGGGTTGTTGACTGCAACACGATAGATCGTCCTCCCGTGCCGATACACGAGATTGAATCCCTTCCACGACGCCGGAATGCACGGATCCATCTCGAGAGTTTCACCGCGCTTCGTGAATCCGAGGATCGCTTCCAGCCCGATCCTGTACATCCAGCTCGCCGAGCCTGTGTACCACGTCCATCCCCCGCGGCCGAGGTGTCCTTCCGCAGTGTAGACGTCGGCAGGTACGACGTATGGCTCGACCTTGTACGTCGCGACATCGTCCGGCGTGACTGTGTGAGTGAGTGGATTGATCATCTGAAACAACTCGAACGCGCGGTTCCCGTCTCCGTGCAGCGCAGTCGCGAGCACAGCCCACAACGCAGCATGCGTATATTGCGCGCCGTTCTCTCTGACTCCCGGCACGTAACCCTGTATGTAGCCTGGATCGTGCTTGCTGTCGTCGAACGGCGGAGTCAGCAGCATGATCACCCGCGCATCGTCGCGCACCAGATGCTGTTCCATCGACTCGAGCGCTATTTGGGTGTGCTCACGCGTACCGGCTCGAGAGATCACGCTCCAGCTCTGCGCGATCGAATCGATCTTGCAATCGTCGCTCTCAGCCGATCCGAGCGGTGAGCCATCGTCGAAGTAAGCGCGGCGATACCACTGGCCGTCCCATCCTGCGCTTTCCGCAGCTGCCGCATATCCGTCAGCGATCGCCGCCAGCTCCTCACATATTGCACGATCTCCACGGTGATCTGCATGCTCCGAGAATTTGCGAACGACCGTGATGAGGAACCACGCGAGCCAGATGCTTTCACCGCGGCCGTGTATGCCGACGCGATTCATGCCGTCGTTCCAGTCGCCGCTGCCGATCAGCGGCAAGCCGTGCTCGCCGTGAGTGCATGCCTTTCTGATCGCGCGCAGGCAATGATCGTACAGAGGCTCGACTGTGTCCGTGACTTCCGGCAGATCGTACACCTCGAACTCATCCAATGCGAGCTGCCGCATCCTGACATACGGTATCTCTACATCGAGTATCGAGAGATCGCCGGACAGACTGATGTAGTGGTTGACGACGTAGGGCAGCCACGCGAGATCATCGGAGAATCTCGTCCGCACGCCTCGCCCGCTCTGCGGATGCCACCAGTGCTGAACGTCTCCTTCCTCGAACTGGCGTGACGCGCATCGCAGTATGTGATCGCGGGCGATCTCCGGCTCGACGTACGCGAATGCCATCACGTCCTGAAGCTGATCTCGGTATCCGTAGGCGCCGCTCGATTGATACAACGCCGTTCTTCCCCACATCCTGCACGAAAGCGCCTGATACAGCGGCCATCGATTGACCATCAGGTCGAACGTCGGCTCGGGTGTGCATGCCTCCACGACAGTGAGTCGCTCATTCCATCGCCGTGCAGCGTGGTCGAGGGCGCTGACCGCTGCCGCGGGCGACCGGTAGCGGTCGATGATGGTTCTGGCTTCCTGCTCCTTATCGGCGGCGCCCAGCAGGAACACGATTTCGAGACTCTCTCCCGGCGGGATCTCGGCAGAGGTCTGTAGAGCAGCACATGAGTCGATCGTGTCGCCGATTTCTTCCGTCATTCCGTCGCGATACAAAGCGAGCGGAGACTCCAGTGAGCCGTTGCGCCCGATGAATTCGCGTCGCGCTGCCGTGTACGTTCTGAGTGGCGTGCTCACCGACGCGAACGCGACCCAGTCCCGGAATTGCTCGTCGAATGAATTCCTCGCGAACATCGTCGCGACGTCTTCATCCATCCAGGTGCGCACATGCTGTCCAGTCTTTTCGCGATCTGCCCCGAGAACCCAATCAGCATACATCGTGAGATTCAATCGTTTTGGAGTGGCACCGCGATTGGCGATTTCGAGCACGCTGATCTTTACCGGATCGCGATCCGGCACTCCAACCGTGAGCGTCGTAACTATCTCACCGTGCGAATGCTCGAACACGGAGTAGCCGGTGCCGTGTCTTACCGTGTAGGGCGTCTGCTCGCGGATCGGCTCCGGCGTCGGTGTCCAGAGATCACCCGAGGTGACATCACTCAGGTAAATGCACTCGCCCGGTGGCTCGCGCACGGGGTCGTTCTGCCAGGGCGTGAGACGATAGAAGTAGCTGTTCTGTGACCAGGTCGTTCCGTTTCCGGTTTCGCTGACGAAGAAGCCGGCTGACGGATTGGCGATGACGTTGATCCACGGTGCAGGCGGCAACAGGTCGCCGGTTAGTCGAATCTCGTATTCACCCTTGTCGTTGAACCCGCCCAGTCCGTTGAAGTGCGCAAGCTCGGACGCTGGTGGATCATCGATTGTGGCGACCGGCGCGTCACGAATGGTTCGTTGCACCGCCCCGGACATTGCAGCGCTGGACCGATCACCGTCGCCCGAAAGCTTGCTGCGAATATCCTTCTGATCGAGCGGTGTGATGACCTTCGACGTGTACTTGTCTTCGACATTGGGAAACTCGAGGAAGTTGCCGAGCCCGAGCCCGTCACAGTCCACCTGAATCCTGGCTACCGAGTAAAGCAGCGAGATGTCGTCCGGCGTCAGAATGTCGGCGCGCCGGATGAACACGCCGCCTTCACGATCGAGGAAGCCTGACTCGCTCGACGCCATCACTGTTGCAAGCAGCTCGTCATTCAGCTCCTGCAGGTACGTCGGCGAATGCAGGTTGAGAATCACGAGGTCACAGGTGAGTCCCTTGAGCCTCCAGTAATGATGAACGCGCAGCAGCTGTCTGACGCTCGACAATCCTGCTGCTGTCTCCAGCGTGGCAAGCATTATCGGCGAATCGCCGGAAATGCCGAGCCCCCACAAATCCGCTTGGCCGAGCTGTATATCTGATTTCGGTGCGAGCCCCTTGAAGCCCGGATGTGGATAGAGCAGATGTCCGGCAAGCTCTTGGTACAGCGCTCCATCGGCTGGTGAAATCCCGAGCTCGCGGAGCTCCGCCTGCGCCTGTGCCCACGACAGGTCGAGAGCACGCCTTGCGCTGTAGGCATCGTGATACAGATCGGCCAGCTGTATCGCGCGATCGCGATCGTCTGCAACAAACGTCGTGAACGTCACTTCGGCAGATCGTCCGGGCGGAATGTTCATCCGCGCGCGCAACGCGAACACAGGGTCGAGCACAGCGCCGACGGTTCCTGACAGACCGCTTCCATCGTCCATTGCCACTGGATCGCGCGCTGATCGACCGCGCCCGACGAATCGCGCCCGATCTGTTTCGCATGTTACCGAGCCGACCAGCATCGCGGCATTCGCGACTGCAATGACGTGACCGCACAGCGGGATTCTATCACCTGCAGATCTCGGTCTGCGCCGTGCGAGAATCGCTGTACTATCAGCCAGCCATTCAGTTTCGACGAACAGGTTTCCGAATGCCGGGTGAGCGCGATCGGAATCGAGCGGTGCCATTACCACTTCCGCATAGCTCGTGAGCTCGATCTCCCGTGCAACCGCGGAGCGATTGTATACGGTTACGCGTCTCACCTCCGCCGCATCGTCCGACGCCACCGCGATCTCCATCTGCGTTTCGACATCGCCGTCGCGACGAATGAACGTCACGCGATCGCTCGCGAACATCACTCGATACCAGTTCGCCTCCACGCACGTCGGCTGATGGCCAGCTGACCAGACCTTGCCGGTGGAGACGTCCTTTACGTAGCACCACTGGCCGCGATCATCGACTGTTCCGTCATTGCGCCACCGGGTGACCGCGAGATTGCCGTACGTTGTCAATCCCGAGCCTGCGTTGCTCACGATCGTCGTAAACGGAACGTTCCCCAGGATCGCAATACGAGGCTGTGGAGTGTGAGGTGTCTCGAAGTCGCGTACAGCCGGCTTCTCCATCTCGGTCGGCACGTGCGCGACGTCGGTTCCATGATAGATCTCCTGGACCGTCAGCCTGCGCGGGATCCGCTCCTGAAGAATCAGCTCCGCCGATCGCACCAAGGGATCGGAATGGAACCTCTCCTGCCAGATCTTTCGGTTGAGCGCGTTGTCGAATGCGACAATGCTCATTCCGATGTGGTGGGCCATGTAGGCTCCGACCACTGCCTTTCGCGAACCGGGCACCGGACGCGTGTAATCGATCGCGTCCCTGAATCCATATGGTCCCAGAGCCCCTTCGGTCTCGAGTGCCGAAAGATTCCGCACTGCCTGGTGCGGCTCGACCAGCATTGCCAGAACCGTTGCGTACGGCGCAATGACGAGGTCCTTGCTCAGGCCCCGCTTGAGTGCAAGGTCAGGTACACCGAAGCCGCGATACTGATAAGCCAGCGAGCGATCGCGTGCGTTGTAGGCCGATTCGGACATCCCCCACGGAACACCACGCTCGGCTCCGTACGAGATATGTCGCTTCACTGCGCCGTGATGAGTCTGATCGAGAAGCGTCGCCGGAAACGTTTTCAGAACCAGCGCCGGCATCAGGTACTCGAACATGCTGCCGTTCCACGAGACGAGCGTGCGAGTGCCTCCAGCTGCCGTCAGCGCGCGTCCCAGCCGGAACCAGTGATCCACCGGAATGTCGTCCTTCGCGATCGCTATGAACGACGCGAGCCGCGCTTCTGACGCCAGCAGATCGTAGTACGAGTTATCGAAGCTGTTTGCCGCCTGCTGATATCCGATCGCGAAGAGCTTTCGCCGCTGATCGAACAGAAACTTGAAATCCATTTCCAGCGCGTAGGTCCGCGCCCGTTCGGCAATTGCCTCGAGTCGCTTGACGTTGTCAGGAGAGACGTCGGTTATCCGGGCCATCTCAAGACACGCTTGCTTCAACGCGATGAGATGGCCGGCGAAATTCCCGCTGTCGACTGTTGAGATATACCCAGGCTCCAGAACGTGAAGATCCCGGAGGTCGTACCAGTTGTAGAAGTGCCCGCGCAGGCGACGCATTCTCTCCAGTGAGCGGAACACGTGCTCCAGACGCTCGATCATAGATTCGAGCGGAATGAATCCGAGATCGTACGCCGACACCGTTGCAAGACACTGCAGCCCGATGTTCGTCGGCGATGTTCGTGGAGCTACTATAGGAGTCGGATCCTCCTGAAAATTG
This sequence comes from Gemmatimonadaceae bacterium, assembly GCA_036560025.1. Taxonomy (GTDB): domain Bacteria; phylum Gemmatimonadota; class Gemmatimonadetes; order Gemmatimonadales; family Gemmatimonadaceae; genus UBA4720. The sequence continues at coordinate 14,649 of DATBRZ010000207.1, forward strand.
TCCGGCGCGAGCCACTGCGTTTCTTCGGTGACGAACTGCTCGAAGAACTGCCAGTGCAGCTTCGCGATTCTCAGCGCTCTCGCACGCTCGGAATCGGTGAGTCTCAGCTCCTTGGGAGTTGCCGGCGCGCTCAGGCCAAGCGCGATCGCCGGTGACAGGAGCCAGAGAACCACCAGCGGCACCGTCCCCGCGAGCAGCAACAGAATCGGTCCTGTTGGTCCACCGATCAGCGTTTCGATCTTTATGAAAAGGCCGACTATTACCAGCAGGGCAAGCAAGGTAACCGGCCACATTCGACGCCAAACCTCTCGCCGCTTTCCCGATGCCATCGCGCGCTCGACCTGAGAAGCGGTCTGCCACTCGAGCAGATTTCGCTTCGTTAGGAAGAGCCGCACCAGCGTGCGGGCAATTGCGTCGGTGCTCACTGCGGCCTGATGCGGAAGGAACGTCACGCTCAGCACGAACTGCTGCACACTGACTACGGCATCGCGACCAACCGCAGCGTAGTAGGCTCCCCACGATTGATCACGTGGCGGTCGAAGTGACGCGAGCACGAGTGAGAAGACCCATGGAAATGCAATCGCCGCTAGAACTACCCCGCTCCAGAGAAGTGGCGAGCCCGGGAGAACGAGCCATCCCGCGAGAAGCAGAACGAGCTGCGATATCTCCACCAGGCTGCGACGGAGATTGTCGAGGATTTTCCACCGTGATATCGGCGACAGTCGATTACGAGTCGGTCCTTCGGGCCCCGGCACTGTCGCACGCAGCCATCCAAGAAGCTGCCAGTCACCGCGAATCCAACGGTGCTTGCGTCGAGTGTAGGTGAGGTATCGTGCCGGATAGTCGTCGTAAACTTCGATGTCGGTGGCGAGTGCAGCGCGTGAGTACGCTCCCTCGATCAGATCGTGACTGAGCAGTGTGTTCTCGGGAAATCTCCCCTCGGTTGCCTGCTCGAATGCATCGACCTCGTATACGCCTTTCCCGGTGAAGCTTCCTTCGGAGAAAAGGTCCTGATAGACATCGGAGACAGCGGTCGTATACGGATCCACCCCAGGATGTCCGGAATGAATCGCCGCAAACAGCGACGCGTGCGCGCTCGTCAGTGACACGCCGACACGTGGTTGCATGATTCCGTAGCCGCGACCGATTCGGCCCAGTGCCGGATCGTATTCCGCCCGGTTCAGCGGATGCGCAATTGTTCCAACCAGCATCTGAGCCGCATCGCGCGGCAGCACGGTGTCGGAATCGAGAGTGATCACGTAGTTCACTCGCCGAAGCAGCGTTACGTCGCCGACAATCGTCGAGAATGCATCCTGCGCTTTGCCTCTCAGGAACCTGTTGAACTGGCCGAGCTTTCCACGTTTTCGCTCCCATCCCATCCACACACCCTGTTTCGGATTCCAGAGCCGTCGGCGGTGGAAGAGATAGAACAGATCGCCGGATGCACGAGCGTATTTCTGATTGAGGCGCTCGATTCCAGTTACGGCGGCGGCGAGAATCTCGTCGTCACGTTCCCGCGTCTCTGTCAGCGAGTCGGTAAAGTCGCTCAGTATCGCGAAGTGAATGTGCTCATCGCGATTTGCGAGGAACTGAACTTCGATGTGCTCGAGAGCTTCCTCGACGGCCCTCACACTGCCGAATAGCGTCGGCACGACTACCGCGGTGCGGCACTGATCGGGAATTCCGTCTTCGCGAAACTCGAGCTTCGGCAATGTCCGCGGCGGCATCAGCCATGTCACGAGCTGATTGATTACCGTGATTCCGATCTCTGTCGCCGGGATCATCGCGAGCAGCAGCATCCACAAGCTCGCCCACCCGACCGGCTCGAAGATCTCGAACAGCAGCACGAGAGCCGCCAGTGTGCCGATAATTATCCCACCGAAGTAAATCGCATTTGAATGATGCTGAACCGTTCGATAGACCCACTCACGGAACAGCGGTTTGTACCCGAGTTTTTTTTCGAGCTCGAAGCGTCCTTCGTCGACCAGGTAATAACCGATGTGCGCCTGCCGCCCAACTCCGCTGATACCGTCGGCGGAGGCGAGCGCCAACGCTTCGGCCGCTACTTCTTCCTCCGCATTCTTCGTCTGCTTCGAGATCTGCTCGACAACGTGCCGGTATTGATCGCGCGTCGCGAAGTTCATTTTCGGGTAATCGCCGGTTCGATCCTTTCTCAGGATCTTCTCCGTTGCGCTTTGTGATTCGACGAAATCCTTCCAGTCGAGTCGCGCGATTGTCCTGAGACTGGTGATGCAGTTCGCAACGGTTACCTGTGTAAGCGCGATCCGGCGATTGGATCGTGTAACCGCTTCCTCGGCACTCGGGCCGTCTTCGGCAATCCATTGCTCCAGCCAGATGAGCGGCGTGAAGTTCGCCTGATACCCGCGAATCTGCTGGAGAAAACGGGCGACGAATGTCGGCGTGAATGGAGGATGATTGTCGATGAACGCACTGAGCTCAGTCGTGAGTGCGGTCGGTGATGCGGAATTCGCATCCATCAGCCGCTTCGCCCAGCGATCTGCGCTTTCCACCTCGTCGAGCCGTGCACTGACGCGCAACGACATCCGCCGGATGTTCTCCACGAGCCCGAGTCGCAGCATTGTCGGGATCGCCCACAGCTCGCCCATCTTGAGCGCAGTGATTTTCTGATACTCGCGCACGAACAGCGTGATGTTCTCGAAGGTCAGGTGACCCTCGGTGTGCGCGATGAGCTCGATTGCCACGTCGTATACGCGCGGATACTCAGCGAGCGTGCCGGTCGCGAGCTTCGGCAGCTCCTGGTAATACCCGCGCGGAAGATTCGTGCGAATCTCGCGAAGGTGCTCTGTGACGATGTACGAGTTGTCGAGCAGCCATTCGCCCGCAGGGCTGATATCGATGCCGCGGTCAGCCGCCGCACTCAGCCGGTCGTGAACTTCGCGCAGCACTTCCCGCGAATCGTCGAGCCTGGCCAGTAACGGTCCCGGGCCTCTCTGCTTACGCGGGGGAAGCAGCTTGTGCTTTCGCGCGACGTTCCGCGCGTGCTTCGCGAGGCGATCGTGACCGAAGACTTCGCCGCGAATGGGACCGACCAGACTTCTGTCGGAGCCGTTGCCTGCCCGACGCAGGAAACGAATCAGTCTGCTGTTCGAGACACGGGAAGGAGATTCGATTGCCACGATCGTTCTCAGAGTACTGCGATAGCCGTCAAGTGTGCTACCTCTTCGATCCCTCGAGCGATTTGATGACGAAGGTACCGGTGGCGTGCGCCAACAATGTGCCACTCTGGTCTGTCATTCGCCCTTCGGCTGTTGCGGTCTGCTTGCCGGGATACAGTACCCGTCCGGAACAATAGATCTGCCCCGTCTTCACGGTTACCGGACGTATGTAATTCACCTGAAGCTGTAATGTCGGCGCAAGTTTTCCCGCAGGTAACAGTGTCTGCACTGCGCACCCCAGCGACGAATCGAACAGCGTTGCCGCGATTCCGCCATGAAGCACGCCCATGGGATTGTAGTGGTATTCGGCGGGGGTGAGGGTAACGATTACGGAGCCTTCCTCGATCTCGAGGAGCTTCATTCCGATGAGATACGCGAGCGGTGGCCCCGGTATTTCGCCGCGCATCATTGCGCGCAGCCACTCGATGCCGCTGAGCGACATTGCCGCCCGCATCGAAATCGCCGGGTCACCCCATGTTGCCGTGTGTGTTCGTTCCACGGCCCTAAGATCCTTGAGCAGCCCGATGAACGCTACCCAGGACCGGCTACCGGCTACCGGCTACCGGTAACCGGTAGCTGTAACCCTCATTCGTTCCTCGCCTGGTTGATCACCCGGTTCCGGTATGCTTCGCTGGCATAGATCGCCACCTCGACCCGGCGATTCTGCTGCCGGCATGCATCCGTATCGTTCGAAGCGACTGGCTCGTACTCTCCGCGTCCATTCGTTGAGATTCTCGTCCGCGGTACTCCC
>DATBRZ010000208.1:0-5100 GCA_036560025.1 Gemmatimonadaceae bacterium
GAACGCGTGGACGATCGTGACGATCCCTTGCATCAGTGCGTACAGCGCAATGACGAGTGCCAATGCAGCGACGGAGTCCATCGGACGCGCGAGGATGAGAATCCCTACGCTCAAGGCGAGCAAACCACGGATGACCACGGCCCACCATGCACCTTGAACCGCTTTGCCTAGCTCAGTCTGAGCCATTTTACGCTCCAGCCGCTCATCGCGGCGTGTTGTGTTTCGAGGATCGCGGTATGCAGCGCGCCGCAGGATGTGGTGCGCCGCCACGATCCGTTCATGCGCGAATCGTGTCCTGCAGCTTCTCCTCCGCCCTCGGACCCACCTCCGGTTTTCTGGACGAGGCTAGTCGGCGCGACCACCGGCTGTCGCGGAGCTACGCAGTGATCTGAAGCCATCGCGCATCGCAGTCACGAAAGACTGTGGCTGCTCCCACGCCGCGAAGTGCCCGCCCTTCGGGAATTTGTTGTAGTAGATCATCTTGGAATACGCGCGCTCTGCCCAGGTCTTGGGCGCTGCGTAGATCTCGTCGGGGAAGACCGTTACCACGACCGGCAGCTTGACGTTCCTGACGGTGAAGAATCCTCCCGGCGGCAACGTGTGCCGGGTGTCCCAATAGAGACGAGCCGAGGAGATCGCCGTGTTCGTCAACCAGTACAACGTGATGTTGTCGAGGATGTCGTCGCGGGAAAGACCCTCGCGCTGTCCGGCAAAAACGCGGGCGATCATTTTGTAGCTGGCATCATCGTGATCCAGAATCCACGCTGCCAGACCGATCGGTGAATCCGCAATCCCGTAAAGCGTCTGTGGTCGGAGCGCCATCTCGTTGGCATAGCCAAGCCCGTTCTTGTAGAAGAAGGCGAGCTGATCCCACGCTTTCGATTCGTCGGCGGTGAGGTCGGCCGGCTTCGGCTTGCCACCGAAGATCGCCCCGTCAATCTCGGGCGGAACTGTCGCCGCCATGTTGGTGGAGATCCCAAGCAACTCGGCTGGGGCCTGCAGCGCCATGATCTCCGAGATAGCATTGCCCCAATCACCGCCCTGCGCGACGAACTTTTTGTAGCCGAGGTTCCGCATCAGCGTCGTCCATGTTGTCGCGATGCGTACGGGATTCCACCCGGGGGCCGTGGGCTTGCCGGAGAACCCATAGCCCGGAATCGACGGGATGACGACGTCGAATGCGTCCGCCGCGCTGCCACCGTACTTCGTAGGATTGGTGAGTGGATCGATAATCTTCAGCTGCTCGATGACCGAGCCCGGCCACCCATGCGTTACGATCATCGGCAGCGCGTTCTTTTCCTTCGATTTGACGTGAATGAAGTGAATGTCCAGGCCATCGATGTTGGTGATGAAGTTCGGATACGAGTTCAGTTTGGCTTCGGCCTTCCGCCAGTCGTACTTATCCGCCCAATAACTCGCGAGCGCCTGCATCGTCGCCAGCTGCACACCCTGCGTATCGTCAGCGACGGTTTCTCTCTCAGGCCATTTTGTCGCTTTGATGCGCCGGCGCAAATCGGTGAGCTGCTCCTCGGCAAAACTCACGCGGAACGGACGAATGTCACTCGTGACACTGCTGGTCTGTAGAGGAACTTCAGTAATCGGTTGAGTCATAGCTTCCAACCTCCTGGGAAAAGCGAGAAGACCCAGCTGGCTCGCGGCAACGGTTGCGGCGGCAGCACCAAGAAAGCGACGGCGATCGAGGTCGGGCATTCTGATCATCTCCATTCGCGGTTCACTGCTGAAGCGAACGGAATCTTGTCGAGGGGCTGCAACGACCCTATTGGACGATGGTATCGTCGATACTTAGGTATCGATTGCAAGCGTCAGCATCAGGGGCGCGGACGCAATAATTGAAAGAGAACAGCTATTGATTGTTGTCGAGCCGTCCGGCCATCCTCACCAGGTCGGCGAGCGAATCCGCTTTCATTTTTCCCATGAGATGGCCCCGGTGCGCTTTCACCGTGATCTCACTGATGCCGAGCTCTCCGCCGACCTGTTTGTTCAGCATCCCGGACACAACCAGCTTCATCACCTCTCGCTCGCGGCTGCTGAGTGTTTCGTATCGTTGACGGAGTGATCGCATTTCCTCTTCGGAATCGAGGGCTGCGCGGCTGCGATCGATCGCGTTTTCGATTGCTGTCAACAAAACGTCGTCGCCGAACGGCTTCGTCAGGAACTCCGCAGCTCCCCCCTTCATCGCTTTGACCGTCATCGGAACGTCGCCGTAGCCGGTTATGAAGATGATCGGCATATCGGTCCGATCGGCCGCGACACGTCTTTGCACATCGAGACCATTGAGATCCGGAAGATTCACGTCGAGTATGAGGCAACTCGGCGCAAGCGCTCGAGGCCGGGCGAGAAACTCCTGCGCACTTGCGAACAACTCCGGTTCCCAGCCCGCGGAGCTGATCAGCAGCTCCAGCGATTCACGCACCGAAATATCGTCGTCGACGACGAATACGATGGGTTTCTCGCGCGAAATGGACGGCGACATCGGGAAGGATACTCTCGTTGCAAGCATCTTCGCCTCCAGAGAAACCAATGCGCGGAGCCTTGCTCAGGCGACCCGAAGCGCCGCCTTCACTGCCGAGAGGAGCGCGATGTCACTGAACGGCTTGAACAGGCACTCCACCGCTCCGCGTTCAATCAAAGATGGACGGATCGTGTCGTCTTTGCGAGCCGTGATGAAGACGATCGGAATTTCACGTCCGCGAAGCTTCAGCTCGTCCTGCAGCTCGGGTCCCGACATGCCCGGCATAGTCACGTCGAGAATCAGCACTTTGCTCAGACCAACAAAATCGGAGTCGAGAAACTCTTCCGCTGAGGAGAACACCTGGAAAGAAAATCCCAGCTCGTTCAACAAGTCTGGAAGCGACTCGCGCACGGACTCGTCGTCGTCAATGACCGAGACCAAAGGACGGGCGTGCACTTCGTTACGATTGGACCGATCCTTCATCCAATCACGATGCGCGGCTTAAAGAGCGGTGTCTACAATACTTTGGTGTCGCTTTGCTCCAGGCTTCGCGGGATAGAAAATGAGAACGTTGCCCCCGGACCGGCATTCGGTACCGCCGACAGACGGCCACTATGGCGCTCGATAATTGAACGACTGACAGACAGTCCTATCCCCATACCATCGCTCTTCGTCGTGTAGAACGGTGCGAAAAGCTTTTCCACGTCGTGGGCGTCGAGCCCCACACCAACATCCTGTACGGCCAGTCGCACACGATCATTTTCGTCCTGCTCAGTTCTGATCACCAACTCTCGCGGGCGATCATCGACGGCGGACATCGCGTCCGAAGCGTTCCGAAGCAGGTTCAGAATGACCTGCTGAAGCTGGACACGATCGCCTTTGATAGGTGGAAGGTCATCCGCGAGCTCCGATTGAACGATCACCCGGTTTCTTTGAAGCTCGCTCAATGACAGTGCGATGACCTCTCGTGTTGCCTCATTCAGATCCAGCGGCTCCAACACGAATTCCTTCCTGCTGAATAGAGCACGCAACCGCGTGATCACATCAGAGGCGCGGTTGCCATCGCGAATCGTTCGTCTCGCGGTTTCGCGCGCACCGTCGACGTTCGGAGGATTCGCATCCAGCATCCGAAGGCACGTACCGGCGTTGGTGATGATGCCCGACAGCGGCTGGTTGACCTCATGGGCGATCGAGGCGGTCAACGCGCTAAGGGATGCGACGCGCGCGACATGGGCGAGCTCGGCGCGGGCCCTGTTCAGGGCCTCCTCGGCCATCCTACTCTCCGTCACGTCCTGAACCGCGCCAACAAACAATGGTCGACCGGCGCTCTGCTCGACGATGTGGGCGGTGGTGCGCACATGCTTTACCGCGCCTCGAGCGGTGACGATCCGAAAGACGTAGTCGACGTCCATGCCCGCCGTGACCCTCGCGATCGCAGCGTCGAATAACGGCTTGTCCTCAGCGTGAACGACCTCGCGTACTCTCTCGACTGTAACCTTGCTCGCGGGATCGAACTCGAAAATGCGGAACGCCTCGTCGGACCAATTACGGTCCCCACCCAAATCCGTGACGAAGCTGCCCGTCTTGCTCAGCCGCTGAGCTTCGGCGAGACGGCCGTGAGCCTGCCGGAGCTCCGCCTCGGCCCGCTTCACTTCGTCGATGTCGACAAGCACGACGTACCAACCGGTGATCTGTCCGTCGTGGTCTCGAACGGCGAGTGCACGAACGTGGAACCATCGATAGACGCCGTCATGCCTGCGGCATCGATGGTCGATTGTATATGGCTTTCCTGTTGTCACCGACTCCGTGAATGCGGCGACTACTCGATCGAGATCGTCCGGATGCACCGCGTCGGTCATTGCCCAGTCGCGCAATTCTTCCGGCGTCTTACCGAAATACTCCAGAACATCTCGGCTGAAGAGGTCGACCTGCCCCGCCATGTTCATAGTCACCATGAAGCCGGGAAAGCTCTCGACCCATCCACTGAAGTTCGTTTCAACCGTGTGCAGATCACTCTCGAGGCGTCGTCGATCTTCGACGTCGCTGTTAACGCCACACCATCCTATGATCTGCCCGGACGCGTTTATTAACGGTTGACCACGAAAGACGAACCAGCGGTACTCCCCGTCGAAGCGCTGAAGTCGAGCCTCTATGTCGCCGGCCTGTCCGAGATCGGACGGCCAGCGTTCGAGCAGCCGAGGCAGGTCATCGGGATGGACTACATGCTGCCATCCGCGCCCTCGGGCTTCTTCGGCGCTAATGCCGGCATACTCGCACCAGCGTTGATTGACGAAGTCGATGTCCCCGTTAGGCAGCGCAGTCCATACCAATCCGGGAAGTGCATCGACGACGCGGCTGATTTCATCGTGCACGTCGATATGTTGCCGTCGGCCTGCATGTGATGTCAACCGTGACACCAAAGCGTCGACCGATACGGAGGCATCCGCGTCGCCCATTCCGTCGTTCGTACTTGGGTCATGCGAGCGCTTCTCAACGGTGAAATCGAGCAAGGTATCAGCCGCCGGCGTTTCGGCGCGCGGTAGTAGCGGCAATATTCAGCGCGGCGTCGCGGTGACGACGTGTTGCTTGCTACAGCGATCAACGACATTCTTCGGTAGCGCGCCGTC
>DATBRZ010000209.1:0-5430 GCA_036560025.1 Gemmatimonadaceae bacterium
ATCGAAGGCGGCGGATACGGTCTCGGACCCGACGCGCTCTCGGCGTACTGCAACTACGCGATCGAAACCCAGTTCCCTGGCGACGGTGACGACACACTTGGCGACCAGATGTTCCCGGACGGCAATAACGGTTTCGCGCGATTGATGGTGAAAACACTCATCCCCGATGCCTTCGCGGGACCGCGCACCGTCGATGCAGTCTGGCAGAATCGCGTGACCTTCCGCGCGCTCGATCGAGTGGGACAACCAACGCGCATTCGTCTCAACTCCACTGTGATTCGCGTCGAGCACGCAGGTAATCCAGCCACTGCGTCGCACGTCGTCATCACCTACGTCAAAGGCGGACGACTCTTCAAAGTGAAAGCACGCTCGGCAGTGGCGGCGGGCGGCAGCTGGATGACCAAGCACATCGTGCGCGATCTCCCGGCGAGCCATCGCGAAGCCTATGCACAGTTCTATCGATCGCCTTGCTTGATGGCGAACATCGCCGTGCGCAACTGGCGCTTTCTCTACAAGATGGGGATGTCCGGCTGCCGCTGGTTCGAAGGACTCGGCAACTATCTCTCCGTGCGTAGGATGGCGCTCGTCGGCGACGAGAGCCCGAGCATCGGACCGGACTCACCAACGGTGTTGACCATCAAGGTGCTATTCGCACAACCCGGACTCCCGATCGCCGAGCAGGGCAGCCGAGGTCGCACTCAGCTGCTCGGGACATCATTCGCGCAGTACGAGCGCGCGTTCCGGGAGCAGCTCGGTGACATGTTCGCTCCCGGTGGATTCAATCCGCGCCGAGACATCGCTGGAATCATTCTCAATCGCTGGGGTCATGCTTACGTGAACCCACAGCCCGGTTTCTTTTTCGGCGTCGGCGGCAAACCGGCACCCCGCGACATTCTACGCGACCACCCGCACGGTCGAATCGCTTTTGCGAATACCGACCTCGCTGGCGCGATGGATCACCGTAACTCAATCCGCGAAGCAGATCGCGCAGTCAAACAGCTCCTCGGCGCCTAAACCATGACGATGCCAAAGCGTACTCTCGGAAAAAGCGGACTCGAAGTTTCAGCTCTCGGACTCGGCTGCATGGCAATGAGCTTCAGCTACAGTCCTCGTCCAGACAGGAAGGAGATGATCTCGCTGATTCGCGCGGCAGTGGATCGCGGCATCACGTTCTTCGACACGGCCGAGGTTTACGGTCCGTTCACGAATGAAGAGCTGGTAGGCGAAGCGCTGTCGCCTGTCCGAGAGAAAGTCGTCATTGCAACGAAGTTCGTATTCAAGCTTGGTCCGGACGGAAAGCAGATCGGGATGGACAGTCGGCCGGAACACATAAAGGAAGTGGCCGAAGGTTCACTGAAGCGCCTCAGGGTCGAGGCCATCGATCTGTTCTATCAGCATCGCGTCGATCCGAACGTGCCGATCGAAGATGTCGCCGGAGCGGTGAAGGACCTTATTAATGAACGGAAGGTCAAACACTTCGGCTTGTCTGAACCGGGCCCCGAAGACAATCCGCCGAGCACACGCGGTTCAGGCGGTCACCGCCGTGCAGAGCGAATACTCGCTGTGGACGAGAGATCCTGAGGCGGAAGTGCTGCCGACACTCGAAGAGCTCGGAATTGGATTCGTTCCGTTCAGTCCACTCGGCAAGGGATTTCTGACCGGCAAGATTACCGAGAACACGACGCTCGACAGCTGGGACTTTCGCAATACTCTTCCCCGTTTTACGCCGGAGGCGAGGAAAGCGAACAAGGCACTCGTCGATCTGCTTGCCACTGTCGGAAAAAGGAAGAACGCAACACCTGCTCAGATCGCGCTCGCATGGCTGCTCGCAAAGAAGCCCTGGATCGTGCCGATACCGGGTACGCGCAAGCTCGAGCGATTGGAGGAGAATATTGGAGCAGTAGAAATGAGATTGACGCCGGATGACATTCGTGAAATCGAAACCGCAGCGTCGAACATTCCGGTGCAGGGAGCGCGGTACCCCGAAAGTTTGATGCGAACGGTCGGTCTCTGAGCTTCGTCGCGCGAAGTGAGCGGTTTGCCCCGGCTGCACAGAGGGCGTAAGTTCGACGCGCCATCATGTTTTCGATGGCCCACTCGACCGCTTTAAAAACGGAGCCTCTGATGCGTCGCTTCGCCTTCATCTGCTGCGCGGCCGTCCTCGTCGGCTGCGCCAAATCCGAGAATCCGCCCGCAGCCGACACAATGGCGGCGGCCCAACCAACACCGCAGCCGGCAGCCGGGATATCGCTTGCTGATATTGCCGGCAAGTGGAAATTCCGGTCGACCGACGAAGCCGGCGGCAACGTCGCCGAATTCGAGCTCGTGACCGCGGCGGACACTTCGGGCTGGACATTGACCTTCCCGAATCGAAATCCTATTCCGGTGCGGGTGGTAACGGTCGCCGGCGACAGCCTCGTCACTGCGGCAGGACCCTACGAGAGTGTGATTCGCAAGGGCGTTCAAGTCACGACGCGCACCGTGACCCGGCTCCAGGATGGCAAGTTGGTGGGAACCACTGAAGCGCATTACGCATTGAAGGGCCGGGACTCGGTCGCGCTCCGTCCTACCGTGGGCACGCGCGCGCAGTAACGTCGCCCCGGCCGGCGTGCCAGAATGCTCGAAGTCGGCCATTCACAATTGTCCGCATGGGAAAGTTTCTACGTCATTGTCGGCTCATCCGGCGCAGCGCTCGTTGGGCTCCAGTTCGTGGTGCTGACGCTTGTCGCCGAGCGGCGCCCTAAGACTTCGACGGGAACGATCCGCGCGTTTGGCACGCCAACAGTCGTGCACTTCGCCGGTGCAACGCTCATCGCCGCGGTCATGAGCGCGCCATGGCCTACGCTCAAGTCCACGTCGCTCGCAATTGCGATCTGCGGTCTCATCGGTCTCGGATACGCAGCCGTCGTGATCTTCCACGCGCGGCGCCAGAAGGAGTACGAGCCGGTGGGCGAAGACTGGCTGTGGTACGTGATACTTCCCTGCGTCATATATGCGACGCTCACTATCGCCGCGTTGCTGATTCACTCGAGTTCGCAGATCGCGCTGTTCCTCATCGGTGCCTCGGCGCTCGGCTTGTTGTTGCTGGGAATTCGGAATGCGTGGGATACGGTGACGTACATCGTTGTCGGCGGTGACGCAGCTGCGACAACGAGCGAGGAAACGCAACCGACGACGAGTGAGGAAACGCACTCGACGCCGTGATGATTGCGAATTCCGCTCAGCCTCCCTTTCCGAACCAGTCGAAGCGATACGCCATCCTCGGTCCCGCGCTCCCCTCATAAGCAAGCTGCGCGATAAGAATTACGAACGGCTCGGCGTACCGGCCGATCCGGAGTGGGCCAGCGTCCACAGGATCGAAGCCAACGTCGCGAATCAATTCCGCCGCAACCTTCTTCGCTCGGCGGTCGTCGCCATAGTACACGAGGCTGGGTCGCTTTGATTTGCGCCGCGATTCGAACACGTCGAAAAGCACTTCGCTCGGCACCGTATTGAAGGCGGCGACGATCTTCGACTTGCGAAGCCGCTTCGCAAGCGCCTCTGCGCCCGACGATTTGTGTGCGATGACGAGGTCTGTGTCATCCGCATTCATTGGCATCGAACAGCTCACAACAACTTTCCCCGACAGGTCACCCGCCTGACGCAACACATCGTCGAGGCGCGACCAATGCACGGCGAGTAGCAGCGCGTCCGCATCCTGCGCCGCTTCGCTCGGCGAGCCTGCGCGCGCATTCTTGCCGGCATCCCGCGCCAGCTTCTCGAGCTTCTTCCTGCTGTGCGAATAGCTGAACACGACGTCGTGCCCAGCGCGCGCGAAGATCGTCCCGAGCTTTCCTCCCATCAATCCCGACCCAAGAATGCCGATTCTCATTGTTTTCTCCTCGATCAAATACCTCGGGTCGGTGAAGTGACGGCCTCCGCGGTTGACTCGGCGACCCGCGGCATACTGAATCCAGCGCCATCCAGCTCGCTGACAAGTGAATCAACGTGGTCGTCCGTCAGCTCCACGAGCGGTGGGCGTACCATCGCCCACGCTTCATCTCCGCTGTAATGCGCGATCGCGGCCTTGAGCGCGGGTATCATCGGATACCTGGCGAAGATGTCGCGAATCTCCTTGAGCTTCAGCTGCTCGGCGTCCGCATCATCCGTCTGCCACATCGAAAAAAGACGCGCGATCGGCCCCGGGTTCACATTCGCCGTCGCGCTGATGCAGCCCGCGCCACCGTGCCGCATCGCCTGAAGCAGAAACGTTTCGCTTCCCGGAAAGACGTCGAAGCCATGCGCGGCGAAGTTATCGAGATACGCCTTCGTATTGTTCCAGTCGCCCGAGGAATCCTTGGCACCCGCGACCGTGCCGGGATACGCCTTGAGCAAGCGCTCTATTAATGAAAGGGTGATCGCGACCTGTGAAACAGGCGGGATATTGTAGAGATAGATCCTGAGACGCCTGTCCCCCACGCGTTCGATCACTTCGGCGAAGCTTCTGAACAATCCTTCGTCACTCACACCCTTGTAATAGAAGGGAGGAAGCATCAGAACTCCCGCGCAGCCGAGCTTCGTCGCATGCGCGGTGAGCCTAACCGAATCCGACAGTGCGCTCGAGCCGGTGCCGGGCATCATGTGCCCCGGGTCCGCGGCGGCGGCCACGAGGCGGTCAAGAAGCTCGATCTTCTCCTCAACAGCGAGCGAATTTCCTTCGGAAGTGGTTCCGAATACCGCCAGCCCGACATTTTGGGAGAGAAGCCAGCGGCAGTGCCTAACGAATCGCTCCGGATCCGGAGAGAGATCGGGCTTGAAGGGTGTAACCGCGGGGGAGAGGATCCCAGTGATGCGCGCGACCATTTGCTATCTTCTCGCCTTCGTGCGCAATCGGCAAGTTTCCGATTGCGGACTTAGTCCTGGATCCGCACAGTTCTTGATCCGCATTCGAAATGAGACAGTCGATCGCTCACGTCGCCCTCGTCGTACGCGATTACGACGAAGCGATTCAGTTCTTCACGCAGAAGCTCGACTTCACGCTCGTCGACGATGCTTACCAGCCGGAGCAGGACAAGCGCTGGGTGCTCGTCGCTCCGCCGGAATCGAACGGACCGTCGCTTCTCCTGGCAAGAGCGACGACACCCGAGCAGGAACGAGCGATCGGCAATCAGACCGGGGGCCGAGTCTTTCTGTTCCTCAGCACCGACGACTTCTGGCGAGACTACAATAGAATGGTCGCACGTGGAATCACCTTCGTAAGAGAGCCAAAGGTCGAATCGTACGGCACCGTCGCAGTGTTCAAGGATATCTGCGGCAATCTTTGGGACCTACTCCAGGTGTCCAACAAATAGGGTTTTCCACGAGCCTTCGATTGGCGGCATTCAATTAGTCGAGCGCGCGCTTAGGCAACTGTAGAAAAAAGCCTTTGCGTTCGTGCGCGTAGGTCCACGC
>DATBRZ010000210.1:0-8082 GCA_036560025.1 Gemmatimonadaceae bacterium
ATCATCCCGCAGCCGATATCGACGCCGACGGCGGCCGGAATGATCGCTTTTCGAGTGGGAATGACGCTGCCGACAGTCGCTCCTTTGCCCAGATGAACATCGGGCATGACCGCGATCCAGCGGTAGAGGAACGGAAGCGTGGCGATGTTCAGGAGTTGCTTCTTCGCAGCCTCTTCCACCGGCACGCCGCCCGTCCACGCCTTGATCGGCACACCACTGGTGGGACTGAGCTCGAACATAGACTTCATTTCACCGCCGGAACGCACGTCGTCGCGTGACCGAGGTGATTGAGGGCGGAGGCGGTCATCCTGCAGTCGACATCCATTTTCGCAATCGCGTCCACGATCGCCGGCATGTCGCGCTGCAGTTTTTCCAGCTCAGCTCGCGCGGTGGAGGGCTGCAGCGTGATCCGGCGGCCGGTCTGCGCGGCTTCGATGAGGATGTCGGGCGACCAGCCGTTGGGCCAGCTCGTGTCGAGGATTTCCATGGCTGTGCGCAATCGCGCGAGTTGGCCGCGCACACCGCTAACGGGCGCCGCAGCTCCTTTCACGAGGACCTCGACACGCCGATTCACAGGAGTGGACGGAACAGTGATGATTGTCGTCAGCGTCGCGCCGTCATAATGCCATGTACCGCCGCTGACCGAGTCGGGCGGCAGCGTTGGGATGAGGCGAATCTCGTATCCTCGCGTTGAGTGTATTCAAAGTTCTCGCCGAAGCGATAAGATGGGCCGACCAATCTAATGAGACTTGCTCCCGGAACACGGCTGGGGCCTTATGAGATCGTGGCGCCTCTGGGCGCCGGCGGTATGGGAGAGGTCTATGAGGCGCGCGACAGCAGGCTCGGGCGCTCCGTCGCCGTCAAGGTACTAAGCGAAGAACTGAGAGCCGATCCGGCAGCGGCAGAGCGGTTTCAACGCGAGGCCCGAGCGGTTGCCGCACTCTCCCACCCCAACATCCTCGCCATCCACGAGTTCGACATCGAGTCGAACACGCCGATCGTCGTGACGGAATTGCTCGACGGCTGCACTCTGCGTCAGCGTCTACTCGCGAAGCTGAACTGGCGGAAGGCCCTTGAGATTGCGGCAGCGGTCGCAGACGGGCTGGCGGCCGCACACGCGCGAGGAATCATTCATCGCGACTTGAAGCCTGAGAACGTTTTCCTCACTACGGATGGTTTGGTGAAGATTCTCGATTTTGGTCTCGCTCATTTTCGCGAGGCTGTAGTGACCGATACGACAACTCCGAAGAAGACAACAACACTCGGCTCTCACCCTCTGGGCACCGCCGGATATACGTCGCCCGAGCAACTGGCGGGCCGTCCCGCGGCGCCCACGAGCGACATCTTTTCACTGGGCGTGATCCTCTACGAGATGATATCCGGGCAAAATCCCTTCTCGCGTCCCACGGTCGTTGAAACGTTCGCCGCCGTGATCGATGACGATCCGCTACCTCTCGCGCAGCGCGATCGCAACGTTCCGCCCGCAGTCGACCAGCTCGTGAGGCAATGCCTCGAGAAGAGGCCCGAAGAACGTTTTCAGTCGGCACGCGATTTCAGATACCGCGTTCGAGAACTTCTCCACGACTCGGATGACCAAAGCGCATGGTCGCTATTTTGGTTGCGGAGCGGCCGTCTTCTCGCACCTGCGGCTGGGGTGCTCCTGACTATTGCCGCGATCGGCTACGTGATGCTGGTTCCTCGTAGCCAATCTCCGCCGCAAAATGTCGTCTCCTCATTCGCGGTCCTGCCGCTGACAAACACGACAAAAGATCCGGCGCTCGATTACCTAACCGACGGCGTCACGGAAAGTCTCATCAACGAGATCTCGGAGTTGCTCCCACGAGTCCGGGTCACGGCTCGGCCTACCGCGTTCCGGTACAAAGATAAACTTGTTGATCCGATTCGAATCGGTCAAGACCTCGGAGTGGGCGCGTACGCCACCGGGAAAGTCGACCTCCGCGGCGACACATTGATGGTCCAGGCTGACCTGATCGACGCAAAAAACGGCGCACAGCTGTGGGGAGCGAAGTACACCCGCACTCGAACCGATTTGGTGAGCCTTTCGCATGAAATCGCGAGCGACATTGCGGCGAAGCTGCAGTCGAAGACACACGCCGCAATCAAGCTGCGACCGGCAGCCTCTTTCACTCCCAGTCCCATGGCCTACGAGTTCTACCTGAAAGGTCTCCACGCCCTGCGGAGGGAGACAGCCAGCGACCGTCCGGAAGCGATCACGTATTTCGCTGAAGCAATCCGGATCGATCCGTCATTCGCGCGAGCGTCGGCCGGGCTGGCCGAGGCGTACCTCCGTTCGGCGAATCAGACAGAATCGGCCCTGATGAAAGAAAAGGCAAGGCAAGCTGTGTCGAAGGCTTTGGCGGCCGATCCGGAATTACCGGAAGCGCACGCGTCGCTCGGACTCATTCTTATGTTCTCTTGGAATCTGACCGCCGCCGAGGAAGAGTTCAAGCAGGCGTTGAAAACAAATCCAAGCCTCACCGAAGGTCATGTTGGCTACAGTCACATGCTGCGGTACGCCGCCAGGTTCGACGAGTCCATCCGACACGCCCAAGTTGCGAAAGAACTCGACCCGCTTTCCCGTGGAACCGCATCTGCACTCGCGACTGCATATCTGTTCGGGAAAAAGTACGCGAAGGCTGACTCGGAGCTGATGCGCGTCTTGGGCATGGACCCCAACTTTCCAACGGCGCACTTCCTTCTTGGTCGTTCGTATGAACAGCAGGGCAGGAGTGCTGAAGCGTGTGCAGAATTCGTCCGCTACGCCGAGCTGACGGAAAACGATTTGCCGTACCGCGAGGACATGCGCCGAGCATGCCGCGATGCCGACAAAAACGGACTGGAAGGTTTCTATCGCGCGGAATTGCGGTTTCTGACCAGCCACGCTTCACCAGGGCAGTCGTTCGAGATCGGATCGACTTACGGCGCACTTGGAGAATACGAGAAGATGTACGAGTTTTTTGAGAAGGCGTACCAGGAGAAGGAAGTCGCGCTCATTATTCTCAACTCCGATCCCACCTACGAGCACATCCGATCGCAGCCACGCTTTCGCAGCCTCCTGTCAAAGATAGGCTTCGAGCGAAGTCGGCAGGGCGCGGCAGCAGGATCGACGGTAGCGTTGGATCATGAAGTCGCAAATTGAAATATCCAATACCCGCGCTGCCGAGGAATAGACTCACACCTCGCGAATGACTGTTCTTCGACCTTAGCGCAGATGCAGCCTTCCGCATCAAGGCTGCACTCTCGAGATTTCGGAACTCCTTCGACCGATGCATTGCTTCGTGCAGAATCGAGGCATTCCCCGCGATCCCGTGACAGAGACAGGACTCATGTACAGATTGCAGCGACTTCGCCAAAATCGTCCGAGTCGACTGAATGGCGTGTGTCGCCTCATCCCGATAACGCTCGTCACCTGTGATCTCCCATGCTCGAAGTCTGCTCAGCGCGACTCCGGGAATTCCGTTGCACCAGGAGGAAAGCTCGGACCAATTCTGCATGTCCGCGTCGAAGGACGGATCCTTCTCAGCGATCGCTCGCTCCGCGGCCCGTAGAAAACGCTTCCCCCCCGTTGCCGCAAAAACTTCGAAGAGCGCGTACGCTGTACCGGAAGC
The DNA here is from genome assembly GCA_036560025.1 of Gemmatimonadaceae bacterium. Classification (GTDB taxonomy): domain Bacteria; phylum Gemmatimonadota; class Gemmatimonadetes; order Gemmatimonadales; family Gemmatimonadaceae; genus UBA4720. Next base: position 3,630 of record DATBRZ010000210.1, read on the forward strand.
GCCGTGCGAAAGGCCTGCAGCCTTCGGGCCGGACCAGCGCGGGCGCTCGTGCGTACGGGACTGCCACGAGCAGCGAATGAGCCGATCTCCCAGAGCAGAAGCGAATTCCGTGAGACAGTCACTGCGTAACTGAGCAGCGGCGATCAGTACGGCCACAATCGCGCCGGAGGTTCCTGACAACAGATCGCGTTCCGATAAACGGGAACGGTGGGAGATTAAATGATAAAGGAGACCAATCGCCTCGGCCCGAATCGCATCATGGGAAAGCTGATGGGCGAGGTCAATCGCCAGAACAGCGACACCGAGTCGACCGAGATACAGCGACAACGGCCGCGCCCGGGGCTTAGTGTTCGCGGCTCGCAAACTGTGACGGATTGCTCCGAGAGCTGTTCGTCGAAAGTCTTCGATGCCGGCTAACCGGTAGAGGTGACCGAGAAACCACGCGACGCCTGCTGATCCCTCGTAGACGGACGAGCCGAGAGTGCCAAACGTGGTACCGGGAAGACGACCGGGATCACGCGTAACCGAACTGATCCAGTTGCAGCGTCCGTCAAACCAGAACGCCTCGCGCACGAGACTCTCACCAATGCGCGTTGCTGCCGCAAGATTCACATCAGACACGGATAAATGTCCTTCGAGCCGCTATTGAGGTGCGGGCGTCGAAGGTCGACGCCGTATGACTGGAATGCCTCGAGGACACGCGCAAATCTCCTCGCCACATCGCGGTCACCATGCCGGTACGACACGACAAGCGCCTCCGCGACAGTACGCGTACGGTTCTGCCCGAAGCTCTCCCCATGCGGCGGTTGCTCCGCGATCGCCACGCCTGGCGCGATTGCTTTCGTGAACGCGGGAACCAGCACGTTCCGCTTGATGGACTGGACGCCGAGAAGGAATTCAATCGCCGCGTATGCCTTGGCTCGATCCCGCCTTCGTAAATAGATAACGGCCGAGTCGCAGCGGAGAAACCGGGCTGGGTCATCGACAACTTTCAGCCGAAAGGCAATGCGGCGGCGGTTCAACAGCTCAGTGGTGTTGCGGACGAACGCCCGAGCGCTACCGACGGGAAGATTCCAGTAAACGCGAAAGTACGGCTCACGGTCCGCCAATGGCTGATCGCCCAGCGCGGTGTAGAAGCCTGGTGCGAAGCTGACAAACTCCTTCGGAAGGCGGACCGTGACCAAGCGCGACCGCTTCTCATTGCGCGGGACTCTGCCTCGGATTTCGAACGTCAGACCATTCTTTCGAACGATCGCACTCCCGTCACGATCATCAACCAGCGTCCATCCCGCGTCTGCGCACCCATGGCCCCGATTTGCGGCGGACAAATCCGCGATCCATCTCGAGACGAGTCGCGAGTCGGAGTGTGCTACGTCCATGGCCGGTTGTGCGATCCCTATGCAATAGAACCCGTTGTAGAGCTGCCGCTGGATGCTGAGCTGAAGCCACTCGAACGTGTCGCCGCCTTCGACTCGTTCACGGCGGCTGCGTTGCGTCCGGCTGCCGAACCAGGAAAAGATATTTGGCGAATGAATGGTGAGGGCTCGAACGGCCTCGCACAATCGCTCCGTATGATCATCCATCTCGATCATTCCGATAGATTCAGTCCGAGAAGCTCTGAGCAAGCCAGCTCCGGACGAACCATGACGTTGGCGCACATCTGAATCAGACACACAACATTGCCAGTTACGAACGACGAATCCTGCTGGCGCTCGAATGCGAATTGAACGAGCCGCGCCGCTGCAAATCGCATCGCGCGGACAGAAGACTCCCGCGCCGCAGTGGCGCTCATTCCGCGACTGGTCACGTATGCGCGCCAGAACGTGCCGATTGCCGGCCGAAAACGGGCGAGCGGGTGACGCGCGGACTTTGCGAGCGCCTCTGGTGTCAATCCGGTGACGAACCTCATCGAAAAAATCCACGCCGCCAGAAAGCTGCTAAAGACCGCACCGATGTCCCAATCAGGATCGCCTGTACCCGCGAGCTCCCAGTCGATCAGTTTCAGGCCCGGCCCGGCCCTTCCGCTCTTCGAAACAAGACAGTTCTCCCATCTCAGATCGTTGTGAATCCAACAGTATTCGCGCCACGAGGCGGCGAGTTCGTCGAGGCCCCGGCACATTGCTTCCGACTCTTGAAGTAACCGAATCATCTGCAGATTTGCGGAACTGATCTCGCGCAGCAGTTCGATCGGAGGGTGAGCAAGTGACAGAACCCACGGAATGCCGGTTGATCGAATCTTCCCTCTCGTTCCGCTGCGATGGAGCGCACCGACGGCCCGGCCCAATGAGTCTGCGAGGTGATCACCGATTCGTCCGTGATGTGCAACGTGCGCGGCGACAGTGTGCGATCCGACAATGAGATTGAGTAACAGGAGTCTGCGTCGGCGATCGAAGAGCCGCAGCTGCGGCAGGTACCATGCGACATCCTTCCCGTACCGTCGCTGCAGAACTCGATACATCGCGGCTTCCGCAGCCAGTGCGCCGGAGGAATCGCGCGACTGCTTGACAAGCAGGTTTGGACCGCGCCGCCTCGTAATCCGATGGTTGTAGTTTCGCCCGGGCATGACTTCGATCGTGAGATCTCCGTCGACGAGCGCCTCGTCAGAAAAGAGTCCCTCCCTGACCAGATGTATGGCGAGTTGCCTTGGGGTCAGCACGTTGAGACGCTTCGATCCCGCTACCGCTGGGGTTTGCCAGGCGGCTGTCGTTTCCACGGCGGTTGGCCGTGATCTCGGATGAACGAATCCGGCGGTGGGTTCTTTTTGACCCAATCCGCGTCGCAAGGTCCTGGGATCACCGTCATCCCACATTGGAGAGGACGCGTCACGTATGTGTCGCAAGACCCTGCCTCCGGACCCTTGGGCCCTTCCATGGCATTGACGATCGTCGGAGCCGCGTGCGGCAGGTGCTTGCTGGTAACGTCGCCACTCAGAAAGTCGGATTCGGACATGGCTCGATCCTCCTTCGCTCGGTGAGTTGCTGCCCCCTATCGGCCTTTGGACGGCGGCTGCTGCTTCCACGGCGGCTGTCCATGATCTCGGATGAACCAATCCGGCGGCGGGTTCCTTTTAACCCAATCCGCGTCGCAAGGTCCTGGGATCAAGGTCATCCCGCATGCGCGTGTTATGTACGTCTCGCACGGAGCTACGGGCGGGCTACCGGGACGTTTCGGCTTGTCGATGGCATTGATAACTGTAGGCGCCGCGTACGGCAGATGCTTGCTCGCAAGATTGCCTCTGAGGAATTCGGATTCGGACATGATTCGATCCTCCTTCGCTCGGTGAGCTACTGCATCGTGATCCAGAATTGGATGGAACTTGTCCTCTGAACTTATGTTCCGCTCGGCGCGCCGTCAAGCCGATTAAGACGGCCGTTCCGTTTGCACAAATAACGGAGGGAAATCACTTGACCGCCGGAACGCACATCGTCGCGTGACCGAGGTGATTGAGGGCGGTGGCGGTCATCCTGCAGTCGACATCCATTTTCGCAATCGCGTCCACGATCGCCGGCATGTCCCGCTGCAGTTTTTCCAGCTCCGCTCGCGCGGTGGAGGGCTGCAGCGTGATCCGCCGGCCTGTCTGCGCGGCTTCGATGAGGATGTCGGGCGACCAGCCGTTAGGCCAGCTCGCGTTGAGGATTTCCATGGCTGTGCGCAATCGCGCGAGTTGGCCGCGCACACCGCTGATGGGCGCCGTGGCTGTTTTCACCAGGACCTCGACGCGCCGATTCACGGGAGTGGACGGAACAGTAATGATTGTCGTCAGCGTCGCGCCGTCATAACGCCATGTGCCACCGCCGACCGAGTCGGGCGGCAGCGTTGAGATGAGACGAATCTCGTACCCTCGCGTCGAGGGCATTCCCGGATAGCTCCCCTCCACCGGCAGAATCTCGATCTTCTGCTGTCGCGAATGCCGGATCGTCGTCCACGCGAACTCCGAGTTCTTGTAGCCCAGCGTATTGCCAGCGTCTTCGTACACGCGCGTCTCGCCCGATTCGCCCGGAAAGATCGTCAGGATTAGCGGATCCACGTTGCGCATCTTCGGCTGCATCGGGATGATCGCGCCCGCCTTCACGTAAACCGGAATCTCGTCGAGCGCGAAGCTGCGGTCGATCTTCGCCGGACCTTTGAGCTCCGTTCCAGTGAACCACTCGATCCAGGTTCCGGGCGGGATCCAGATGCTCTTCGTAGCCAGCTGCGATTCATCGCTCACCGGCACGGCAACCGGAGCGACAAGCATGTCGCTGCCGAACAGATACTCATCCTTGAACTCGTACGCCTCGGCCGCCTCCGGGTAGTCGTAATAGAGAGGATGACAGAGTGAAATCGCCGTGTCGTACGCTGCGCGCGCGGCGGTGTAGATGTACGGAATCAGCGACTCGCGCAACAGATAGGCATCACGCATCGCCGACGCATACTTCGCCGGATAAGCCCAGATGCGGCGCTCCGACTGCGG
>DATBRZ010000211.1:0-24556 GCA_036560025.1 Gemmatimonadaceae bacterium
GCCGGCGCCGTCGATGATCGTCGTGTTGTCCTTGTCGATGACGATCCGCTTTGCCTTGCCTAGATCGGTGATGACCGCATTCTCGAGCTTGAACCCGACTTCCTCAGAGATGACCTGACCGCCCGTGAGAACTGCGACGTCCTGAAGCATCGCCTTCCGGCGATCGCCGAATCCGGGCGCCTTAACTGCGCAAACCCGCAACGTGCCGCGAAGCTTGTTGACGACGAGAGTCGCAAGAGCCTCGCCCTCAATGTCCTCGGCGATGATGAGGAGCGGCTTGCCGAGCTGAGCAACCTTCTCGAGGATGGGAAGAAGATCCTTCATCGACGAGATCTTCTTATCGTGGATAAGGATCAATCCGTCCTCGAGCACCGCCTCCATCTTCTCGGGATCGGTGACGAAGTAGGGCGACAGATAGCCGCGGTCGAACTGCATTCCCTCGACCGTCTCGAGAGTCGTCTCGAGTCCCTTCGCCTCTTCGACGGTGATGACGCCGTCCTTGCCGACCTTTTCCATCGCTTCAGCGATGAGATCGCCAATTTCCTTGTCGTTGTTCGCGGAGATTGCGCCAACCTGGGCGATCTCCTTCTTGCCCGTGGTCGGGACGCTCATCCGCTTGAGCTCCTCCACAACAGACGCGACACCCTTGTCGATGCCGCGCTTGAGCGCCATCGGGTTGACACCGGCGGTGACGTTCTTGAGTCCTTCACGGAAAATCGCCTGAGCGAGAACGGTCGCCGTGGTGGTGCCGTCGCCGGCGAGATCGGAAGTCTTAGTCGCGACTTCCTTCACCATCTGCGCGCCCATATTCTCGAGCGCATCGGAGAGCTCTATCTCCTTCGCAACGGTGACGCCGTCCTTGGTTACGGTCGGCGCGCCGAACTTCTTATCGATGACGACGTTTCGTCCCTTCGGGCCGAGGGTGACTTTCACCGCTTCGGCGAGCTGATCGACGCCGCGCTTCAGTGCAGCGCGCGCATCAGTGTTGAAATGAAGTTCCTTAGCTGTCATGTATGTTGTCCCTGCTTGTGGTTAGCTGATGACCGCGAGTACGTCCGACTCGCGAAGGATCAGAAACGGCTCGTCGTCCAGAGTGACCTCCGTGCCGCTGTACTTTCCGTAGAGCACCCGGTCCCCAACCTTCACAGTCATCGGAACGAGTTTCCCGTCCTCGTACTTGCCAGGGCCGACGGCGACGATCTCCCCCTGCTGGGGCTTCTCTTTCGCGGTGTCAGGAATGAAGAGCCCGCCGCGCATCTGCTCGGTCTCCTCCAGCGCCTTCACCACTACACGGTCGGCGAGGGGAGTGACCTTTGTTTGAGTCTTTGTGGCCATTACGGTGCATCCCTCCTCGAGGATTTTGGTTGTTGGAATGAAAAAAGGCTATTAGCACTCCTCGTACACGAGTGCTAACAGCCGTAAGCTATCGGAGCCGGAAGGTTAGTTCAAGCGGGTCCGGTCACCTTCATCGCATCGGGAGTGTTCGAGTGCGCGCGAATTATCTCATACGCCAGCCGGACCCCCTGGAGAGTGAGGAACGGGTCGACATGATGGAAGCTTCGGCAAAACGGCTTGAGCGTCGCCGCAAGGCCGCCAGTCGCGATCACGAGCGGGTCGGCGACGCCCCATTCGGCAACGATCCGGGCAACGATCCCGTCAATGGAGTCAACAGCTCCGTACAAAACGCCGGAGCGGATGCATTCATCCGTACGGGTCCCGATTACGTGCGCCGGTGGAATCAGCTCGGTCGCTGCAAGTTGAGCCGTGCGACGGAAAAGTGTCTCGGCTGACGAGCCGACTCCGGGCTGGATGACACCACCGATGAACGAGCCGTCTCCCGTGATCACATCGTAGGTTGTCGCGGTGCCGACATCTACTATGATCGTGTCCCTCCGGTAAAGGATTGTTGCGGCGAGGGTGTTTGCGACGCGATCCGCGCCGACCGTGAACGGCTCATCCACTTCGAGCCGGATCGGAAGCTTTGAGCGGGCATCGACGATCACCGGCTGTCGCCCGAATGCGGCAGCGCAGACTTCCTGAAGCAGCTGCGTTACCGGTGGAACAACCGAGCATATCGCAGATCCGAGCACATACGACGGCGATACGCCGGTGCCCCCCAGGAGATTGCTCAGGAGGAGGCGGTACTCATCAGGGGTTCTCGGCACACTGGTCGTCAGCCGCCAGTGCGCGCGAACCTGCTCTCCGTCGAACAGGGCGACCGTTGTCTCGGTGTTTCCTACGTCGAAGGCGATGATCACGATGGTTGCTCGAGTATGAGTGAGCCGCTACGGAATTTGGCGATCGAGTCTGCAAGTGCAACGAGAAGCTCCCCGGAAGCCGAGATCCCGCTCACCGTACCGCGAGCCGGCTCGATGCATTTGCGGCCTAGGGCGAGGTCCCGGCTGTCGAACTCGGAGAGCTCTCTCAGCGTGAGATCACCGGCTGAGGCCGCAGCGCCGCGCACGCACGGGATCAGCTCACGGAGGACGTCGATTCGGCGCGTGCCTGCGTCGAGTCCGGCTGCACCTTTCACTCCGGATGGGGTTGTCACGTTGATGCCGACTCCCACTGCGACCCAGTCGAGACGATCCTGCCGCCAGCGCGCCTCGACGAGAATTCCGCCGAGCTTGTCGGGGCCGACGTAAAGATCGTTCGGCCATTTGAGTCGGATCGGCTCGTCCGCGAAGAGATCGAGGGCTCGCGCACAACGAATCCCCAGGCGCAACGACAGCACCGGGACGCCTGTGCCGATCGCCGGTCGCTCTATCATCGTCATCCAGATTCCCGCACCGCGATGGGAAACCCATGGCGAACCACTTCGACCCCGGCCCGCCGTCTGCTCATCGGCCAGGACGAGCGTTCCCGCGGGGGCTGAAGCTCCAGCGATTTCATGGGCAATATCCATCGTCGACGGAACAGACTCGAGCAGCTCTATTCGCGGCAGGTCGAGCTCTTGAGCGAGGTCGCGGGCCTCGTAGCCGTCGTATGCGTACCGTTCCTCAGGCACGAGCGTAAAGAATGGCGAGCACGACTACTCCAAGGATGACTCGATAAACAGCAAAAATGCCGTAGCTGTGTCGCACCACGTAACGCAGCAGCACAGCGATTGCGAGCCAGCTGCTCGCCGCGGCGGCGAGCACTCCGATCACGAGCTCTGCGCCGAGTCCGCTTTGACGAACGACGTCGGGGCCTTTGAGGACGACAGCGGCCGCGATGATCGGCATGCTCATGAGAAAGCTGAAAACCGCGGCGCTCTGGCGGTCGAATCCGAGCAATCGACCGGCGCTGATCGTTGCGCCGGAGCGCGATACACCCGGAACAAGCGCGAATACCTGTGCGATTCCAACGAGGAGCGCATCGAGCCAGCGCATCGATGGCAGCTGCCGATCCATGCGGGACAAGCGATCGGCAGCCCACAGAATCACGCCCATGACCATTAGAGCCAACGCCGTCAGCACAGGCGCGCGAAACGTCGTTTCGGCTTTCTTCTCGAGCAGAAGTCCGCCGAGCGCACCGGGAATCGTCGCGAGAATCAGGAACACTACGCGTTTCTCTTCAACAGTCTCGACCCGGAGTTTTCTCAGAATCGACCATGCGGCGCCAATCAGGTCACGCCATTCGCGGCGAAAGTACCAGAGAACGGCGATGAGAGTGCCGAAGTGGAGCGCGACGTCGAAGGCGAGACCTGGATCTTTCCAGCCGAAGAGCCACGGCGTCAGTGCGAGGTGTGCGGAGCTGCTTACCGGAAGAAACTCAGTGAGTCCCTGAACAATGCCGAGTACGAGCGCCTGAAATACCGTCAAGCGCCGGTGACCTTCATGGCCATCGTCGTCTCGTACATGTGCTCGTACTGATCGACGATTTGATCGATCGCGAATCGCTCACGAGCATCGCGTACGCCGAGCTCGCTCATTGATTTCCAGAGCTCTCGATCCTTCAGCAGCTTGAGAGCTGCGGCCGTCATTCCGTCAATGTCGCCGACACCGCAGAGAAATCCCGTCTCTCCGTCGCGCACTACTTCAGGCAAGCCGCCGGCATTCGTGCCGATCACAGGAACCCCGGTAGCGAGCGCCTCCAACGCACTCAGCCCGAAGGATTCGCTCTCGGTTGTCAGGATGAACACGTCCGCCGAAGCAAGCAACGGTGCAACATTGTCGATTTTCCCGAGGAAGAATACAGAATCCTCGACGCCCAATCTTCTCGCCTCCTCTTCGGCCGGGACTCGATCCGGACCATCACCAACCATCACCAGATGAGTCGGGATTTCCTTGTTCAACCGCGCATGAATCTGGACGATGTCCTTCACGCGTTTCACACGACGGAAGTTGGAGATGTGCATCAGGACCGGCCTGTCGCTGTTGAGCTGCTCCTTCAGCGTAGGCGGATAGCGATCTCGTCGGTACACAGCCGGATCGATGAAGTTGTGAATGACGCGCACGTCGCAGGAAGTACAACCGAACGCATTGTATGTCTCTCTGCGAAGGAAATCGGAGACAGCGGTCAATCGATCCGAGCGCTCGATCGAGAACTTGGCGATCGGATGGAACGAAGGATCCTGACCGACGATGGTGATATCGGTTCCATGCAGCGTGGTCACGAGTCGCACGTCGACCTTGAGCTCGCGAAGCATCTCTCGCGCGATCCACGCGCTCGTGGCGTGCGGGATAGCGTAATGGCAGTGGAGAAGATCGAGACGATGCGTCCGCACGACTTCGTGCATTCGCACCGCGAGCGCCAGGTCGTACGGGGGATACTCGAACAACGGATAGCGGCCGACATCTACTTCGTGGAAGAACACACCGGGAAGAAACGCCGGCAGGCGGAACGGCTGGCGGTAGGCAATGAAGTGAACCTCGTGTCCGCGCTTTGCGAGCGCGATTCCGAGCTCTGTTGCGACTGCGCCGGAGCCGCCGTAGGTGGGATAGCAGGTAATGCCGATCTTCACGAGGACTCCTTCCACCAGCGTTCCACGACCGCTTCCGCGTCGGGCTCATCGGGATCGACGCGGGTGATAGCGGCGTTGCCAAGCTGATGTCGGAACCAGGTCCGCTGTCGCTTCGCATATTGCCGCGTCTCAATAATGATTCGCTCACGCGCTGTTGACAAACCGATCTCGTCGCGAACGAGTGCCCGCATAACGCGGTATCCGCTGGATTTCCAAGCAGGGGCGGATTCCGCCACGTAACCGTCGAGGGATCGAACTTCGTCGACCCACCCGGCATTGAACATTTCGTCGACCCGTCGCTCAATTCGTTCACCGAGGCTAGCTCGAGGATCGACCACCAGGAACATTGGCTCCAACGTCGGCAGGCCAGCGTTTTCCCGAGCGGCTCGCTCCTGGAGATCGCTTAGTCGAAAACCAGCGAGCAAGGCCGTTTCGATCGCACGGACAAGCTGTGTTCGCCCAAGCTTTACCTTCTCAGGATCGATCTCGGCGCACCACCGCCTCAGCTCGGCGATCGAGCGCTTCGAGAGATATTCATCCAGTTTCCCACGCCGGTGGGAATCCAGCGTCGGCGCAGGAAAAAGAGGTTCGAATAGCGCTCTTATGTAGAAGCCGGTTCCACCCACGATGAGCGCAGCCCGTCCATTGTTCCGAGCTTCGGCTATCCAATGCGTAGCCTCGCGCGCCCATCGCGATGCCGAGTAGCGCTCTTCCGGTTGCGCGACGTCGATTCCGCAGTGAGGAATTGCAACTCTTTCGCTCCACGACGGTTTTGCCGTGCCGATGTCGAACGCACGGTAGATCTGCCGGGAATCGGCCGAGATAATCGTCGCGCCGTACTCGAGTGCCAGCTGAAGAGCAAGTGACGATTTTCCCGCGGCCGTGGGGCCGCAGATGACGCGAAGCCTATCGCCGGCCAAAGCGTCGGTCGAGCTCGTCCCACGTCAATTGGACGATTGTAGAGCGTCCGTGTACATCGTGCGCGGGGAGACGCGTGTCGCGCAGCGCGGCGAAAAGCGACCGCATCTCACGGTCCGACAACTCTTCTCCAGCCTTGATTGCCGCCTTGCACGCAACTGTCGCGGCCAGATGTTCGTGTCGCGTTGCAGTACCTGCTACACGATCGCCGGTGAGCGCGTCGAGCGTCTCTCGCAAACACCGCTCGGCGTCGAAGCGCGGATGCGGCATCGGCACACTGCTGACGATGAGCGTATGTCCCCCGAATCCTTCGATCTCGAATCCCAGACGATCGAGGTATTCGCGGTTCGCCTCGAGGGCGTCACCTTCGGCCGGCCCCAAATGAAGAGTGATCGGTAACAGGAGGCGCTGCGCAGGGGCACCGCCGCTTTCGAGCGTCGACATGAACTGCTCGTAAAGAACGCGCTCGTGCGCGGAATGCTGATCGATGAGAACGAGTCCCTCAGCATGCTCGAACGCGACATACGTTCGTTTGAATTGAAACAGTGGTGGTATGTCTTCGCGAGCAACGGTGGTGACGGACTCGCTGTAGCCTTCGTCGGCTTCCGCCGGTTGCCCGTGAAAGAGCGCAGCGTCCTCGCCATCTGGCGGATGGAGTACCTCACGCTCACGATCCGCGGTAACGATTGGACTTCCAGCCAACACAAGCGGTGCGTCGAAGTGACGCCCACCGATCGCCGCTGCCGAGTCGAACGTGCCGAGCGCGCGGCGCACTGCGGCTTCGACGGCGCGCTCGAGCTGCCATCGATCGCGGAATCGTACTTCGGCCTTCGCCGGATGCACGTTGACGTCGACGGCATCGGCGGGAAGCCGGACGGAAAGAAAGACTGACGGTCTGAGCCCGGCAGAGATCGTCGAGCGATAGGCCGCTTCAGCCGCGCGAACAATGCCCGAGTCACGGACTGCGCGTCCATTGACGGCAATGAAAACGCGGCGAGTTGCGGTTCCTACATCAGCCGGTCGCTCTACGAGTCCGGAGATGTGTACAGCACCCACGACATCGTCGACTTCCATCAGACCGCCGGCATACCGACCGCCCCAGACACCTGCGAGGCGAGCGCGCAGGCTCGACACAGGAGGAAGCGCCAGTACCTGTCGGCGATCGTGGGAAAGCGTGAACCGAACATCGGGCCGTGTGAGCGCGATCGCGACGAACGATTCGGTTATCGCGCGCCATTCCGAGCGCGGGCTGCGAAGAAATTTTCGTCGCGCCGGAACGTTGTAAAAAAGATTCGTTACGGAAACCGTTGTGCCGCGGCGCCGCGACGCGTGTCGCACCGGCGTGACTGCTCCGCCACTCGCGCTGAGCAACACTCCCGAGGCATCGGAAGGCGAAGTCTCGAGCTCGAACTGCGAGATCGATGCGATGGCAGGTAGAGCTTCACCGCGGAAGCCATAGGTCGAAACACCAACGAGATCGGCGGATGTTCGAATCTTCGACGTGCCGTGTCGAACGAGTGCGAGAGATGCGTCCTCGCGATCCATTCCCGACCCGTCGTCGCTTACGCGAATGAGACGATGTCCGCCTTCCTCGACTACCACCTCGATTGCTGTCGCGCCCGCGTCGAGTGAATTCTCGACAAGCTCCTTTACAACCGACGCAGGACGCTCGACCACCTCACCGGCGGCGATCTGATCTGCAACCTCCGGCGGAAGGACCGTGATCAGCGGCAAGCGCTACCAGTCCTTTCCGGTGGGCGGCGGCGTTGGGACATTCCGCCGCTGCTTCCTCCCCTGAACGTCCTGCTCCTCCTGTTCCATTGCATTCAATATCTGCTCGGCGCGCTGTTCATTCATCCCCGGAACAGGCTTCGGCGACGGTTTCGATTCCGGCGACGCTGCAGGCTCCGGCTGTGGCTTTGGCGCGCCACCGCCTCCGCCCCCTCCGCCACCACCTCCACCGCCGCTTTTCTTCTTTCTCAACGCGAGCTCGTAATTCCACTTCGCGTCCGAGTCATCAGGACGGTCCAGCAGAACGCGCTTGTACACAGCCAGCGCGCTGTCGAGCGGCACATTTGCCGAATCCCCTTTTGCCGCGAGTCCCTCGCTCAAATGAATGAACCCCTCGTTGAATCCGGCTCGGTACTTTACCTCCGGGTCTTTTGATTCGGCGGCTTTGTGCAGCAACGGTATCGCTTCCCTCACCGAATCCGGTCGTGACAAAAGTCGCGTCCCCCTGTTGTAAAGCTCTATCGAAGCGCGATCAACAGAGAAGTAACTGCAGCCGCCGAGCAGCAGTAGAGCGGCTGCGGCGGTCGTAGCAGCCGGTGACCCGCGCCGCTTGCGCGGCTGTCTCGAGCCGAGGAAAGTATCGATTGCGAGCAGCAGGAACGCAGGAATCAGAAAGAGCTGGAAGCGCTGCGCGAAATTGCTTCCACTCGTGATGGAACGCTGCTGCGTTCGGAGCGTAGCGAGGACCTGTCTCACCGCCGCGGCCCGATCGGGATTGGTCGGCTCGATGAATCGCCCGTGCGCAACCTCTGCCGCAGCGCGCAACATCTCCGGTTGAAAGTGCGTGACCACAACGTTCCCGTCAGCATCCCGTTTCTGCGTGACAACCCCGTTTTGCATCACCGGTATGGTTGCACCTTCCGGGGTACCGAAGCCGACGGTGACAACCGTTATCCCGAGATCTGCCGCTCTCTTTGCTTCGCTGACGACCTCGTTCTCGCCCTCGAATCCTTCACCATCACTCATGAGAACGATTGCTCGCTCCGCTTCGGACTTCGAAATCGAGAGTAGGTTCGTCGCCTGACGGATCGCGCTCGCGAGGGAGCTGCCCGCCTGACCAACGATCGTGGGATCAAGATTGTCGATGTAGAGGTTGAGCGCGGCACCGTCGACAGTCATCGGCGAAAGCACGTAGCTCCTGCCGGCAAATGCGACAAGCGCGAACCGGTCGTTCGGGGACAGGTCGCGAAGTCGATCCACGACCTCCTTCATTTTGTCGAGACGGCTGGGTGCCTCGTCGCGAGCGAGCATTGACGATGAGGCGTCGAGTGCAAGAACAACATCGATCCCTGCCGCCTTTACGATAGTTCGCTCGAGCCCCCACCGCGGTCCGGCAAACGCAACGGCCGAAAAAAACGCGACAAGCGCAAGTCTGATCGATTGCGCGCGAGAGCGGCGGACGCCAACCGGCGCGAGACGGGCAACCATCTCCTCGGTGCCGAGGTGAGCGAGACGACGGGCGCGAATGCGTCGCGCCTGCTCGATCATCCACCAGGTTGCGAGCGGAAGAATGACGACCAGCGCCAGAGCCCATGGCCAGGACACAAAGCGTGTGAGCTCGTTCATGGTATGGGCGCCCTCCGCGCGGTGAGTGCCAGCTCGGCCACTAGCGCGAGGACCGAGACCGCGAGCGCCCACCGGAACAGCTCAGTGTAGCGAACGTACGAGCGCGTTTGCACGGGCACGCGTTCGAGCCGGTTGATCTGAGAGTAGATCCGCTCGAGAGCGGCCGCATCGCGCGCGCGGAAATATCTGCCGCCCGTAAATGCCGCAACGTTCCGCAGGAGATCCTCGTCGATCTTGACCGGCTGCATCTCGAACCGCAGACCGAACACCGTTCGTCCAACTGGAACAGGTGCGAAACCTTCGCTGCCGACGCCGATTCCGTAAATCTTGATGCCGTAGACCGCCGCTGCTTTCGCCGCAGTAAATGGATCGATCTCGCCTCTGTTGTTGACTCCGTCGGTTACGACAATCATCACGCGCGATTTTCCCGGGGCACCGCGCAACCTGTTCGCGGCAGTCGCAATCGCGGTTCCGATGGCAGTTCCATCCTCAAGCTGACCTGCCTGAAGGTTGTCGACCGCCTGGAGAACGACGGGGTAATCCGTGGTCAGCGGCACCTGGGTCAGCGCTTCGCCCGCGAACGCAACGATTCCAATCCGGTCCGACGTCCGCGCGCGAATGAATTGCTTTACCTTCGACTTTGCGACTTCGAGCCGGTTGTTTGGAACGAAATCCTGGGCGAGCATCGAGCTCGATAGGTCGATGGCGAGAACGATATTGATACCCGAGGTCGTGACGTTCTCGACTCGCGCACCGGTTCTCGGCCTCGCAAGAGCGAGTACCAGACTCGCAATCGCGATGTTGCGAAGAATGAAGATTGCGCGCGCAATTGCTTTCCCCGCGCGGGGGCCGCGCGCCAGCACTCCAGTGCGCGAGAATACAATCGCCGCGGGCGCATATCTGCGCCGCCAGATCCACCATGCGGGAAGCACGAGGAGCAGCAGGAGCGCCTGCGGGGTCTGAAGCTGAAAGAGCCCGAAGACGTTCATGCCGCCTTCTTCACTTCTGTCGCCTCACGCTCACGGGCGACGAAGTAGTCCTCTACCGCTCGAACGATCGACCGTGCGCGAGCGCCGAGCTCCGCTGCCTCTGCGCCCGTAACGTGACCTCGAGCAAACTTGACGAGATCTGCGCGCCCGAGCAGGTCGACGATGTCCGGTGCTGCGTGCTGGATCGGTGCAATTCCACGCAACAGCTCCGCGGTCGTGTTTGACGGCAGTACCGCTTCCACGCGCGCGGCGAGATACTGTCGCATCACATCTGTCATCAATGCCACGTGGCGATCCGCGTCGCCCGCAGCGATGAGCCCCATTGCCTCGATTCGCGCGAAATCACGCTCAGCGGCCTGGAATGGCGGCAGCGGCCGATTCCGGCGGCGTCGCCACGCGCGCCACGCCCACCAAAGAAGTGCAGCGATCGCCAGTGCGATCAGAAGCGCGATGAGAGGACGCCAATCTATGGTCGGGAGCTGCATTGGCGGTCGCGCCGGCTTTGGCTTCCGAAGCGTCGTATCGGCCGGCAGAACGGATCTGACGAATACACGCTGCGCGGCCAGCGAGACGTATCCAATGCGTCCGTTGTGCTCGACGGCGATTGCAGGCAGTCCGAGCGCTTGTGCTCCGATGTCCCAAGCTGTAAAGCGATAGGCCCCGGAATGTACGAGCGATCCACTGATGACTGCCGAATCGATGAGGGGACGACCTATCAGCTGCGGCGCGAGCGTGGACGACTGAGCAGCGGAGTCGAGCGCTTCGGGAAATCTCACGATCGAACCCGGTGGCGCTGCAACTCGCACAACGACAATGAACCGTTGTCCGACCGTAACCGTGTCAGGCCTCACCTGGACGCCAAGTCTGACATCGAATGCGGTCGACGCCGACTGCTGCGCAATCAAAACCGCGGAGCCGCCGAGCACGAGCAAACACAGGAGCCGGAGACGAAGCACGACTACCGCCGACGTGCCTGGGTTTCGCGCGACCGGAAGAATCTGAGCAGCGGCTCGATGTAATTGCCGTCCGTTCGCACGGGTACCTCATCGATTGCCAGCCGTCGCAGAAGATGCTTTCGCATCTCGCGCTCGTCGCCGACCTGCCGCTCGTAGTCCGTGCGCACCGCCCGCGAGCTCGTGTCGACCTCGATAACAACACCGCTCTCGGGATCTACAAATCGCGCCAGCCCCACGTCGGGAAGGTCGCGCTCGCTGGGATCGTCGACCGTGACAGCGACGACGTCGTGCCGCTGAGCGAGAATCTTCAGCGGCTGCTCGATGTTCTCCGCTACAAAGTCGGAGATGAGGAAGATGATTGTCTTCTGCTTGAGAGCGCGCGCGAGATGGTCAATGACGCCGACGATATTGGTTCCCTTTCCCTGCGGCTCAAACGACAGGAGATCGCGAATGATTCTGAGGACGTGCTTCCGGCCTTTGCGAGGCGGCAGCACGTATTCGATGCGGTCCGTGAAAAGCACAACTCCGACTCGATCGTTGTTTCGAACTGCGGACATGGCGAGAACTGCAGCGAGCTCGCTCGCCAACTCACTTTTGAATCGCCGCACGGTTCCGAAGCGCTCCGATCCGGACAAGTCCACGGCGAGCATGACGGTGAGCTCGCGCTCCTCGATGTAGCGCTTGACGAAGGGACGTCGCATGCGAGCCGTGACATTCCAGTCGATCGTTCGCACTTCGTCACCGGGCTGATACTCGCGCACCTCCGAGAACTCCATTCCCTGCCCCTTGAATACGCTTCGGTATTCGCCGGTGAAGAGGGAGTTGACGAGGCCGCGCGTGCGCAGCTCGATCAGCTTGACCTGACGGAGTATTTCTGGTGGAACGCCTTTGCGGATTGCTTCACCGCCAGCATGTGCTGGAGCGGGCTCCGCGGATGGCCGGCGTTTTCTTTCTCTGCGCGCTTCCTCCGCGGGTCGCGTGCGGAGCGCGACTCGCTCACGGGCAACGGGATCAGCGCGCCCGCGAACTCTGGCGAGAGAGATCCGGCGCGGACTCACGGAGCTGCGACGGTGTCCAGGATGCGCGTTACAATCGCGTCGCTGGTCACCTCTTCGGCCTCCGCTTCATACGTCGTGAGCACGCGATGCCGAAGGACATCAGGTGCGATCGCCTTCACGTCTTCCGGTGTCACGAAGCCGCGGCCGCGCAGAAACGCGTGCGCCCTCGACGCCTGCGCGAGCGACAAGGTGGCACGTGGACTGGCACCGAACTCGATCAGTGGCGCGAGATCCTTGAGTCCAGCGTCCGCAGGGAATCGCGTCGTGTGAACGATTTGCACGATGTAATCAATGATTCGCTCATCCATGTACAGATCGGCGATGCGCCTTCGCGCCGCCATGATCGCCTGAGGCGTCGCTACATGTCGCACGGGAATCGGATCGCCGCTCGCCATGCGCCGCAGGATCTCCTTTTCTTCCTCGCGCGACGGATATCCGATGTGGAGCTTGAGCATGAATCGATCGACCTGCGCTTCCGGAAGCGGATACGTTCCTTCCTGCTCGATCGGATTCTGAGTGGCGAGAACAAGAAAAGGCTCGTCGAGATGGTAAGTGGTGCCACCGATCGTTACCTGCTTCTCCTGCATCGCCTCGAGCAGCGCGGCCTGAACCTTCGCCGGTGCGCGATTTATCTCGTCCGCGAGGATGATGTTCGCGAAGATCGGCCCTTTCTTTACGTAGAACTGTCCGTTCGACTGATCGTAGACCTGAGTACCGAGTATGTCGGCGGGCAACAGGTCAGGTGTGAACTGAATTCGCTGGAAGGTGGTGTTGATCGTCTCGGCGAGGGTGCGCACTGCGAGGGTTTTGGCCAGACCGGGAACACCCTCCAGCAGAACGTGGCCGCCGGTGAGGATGCTGATCACCAGACGCTCGATCATGTAGTTCTGTCCGACTATTCGTCGCGAGACCTGATCGACGACGTCGTGGATCAGCGAAGTGTCGGCCGCCGGGGGCGCCATTGTAGCCACGTTGCTCTCCTGATTCTCGTTTGCCTGAAGCCTTCCTATCCTGTCAGCGCGAGTATTACGTCGCGCTCCCTGCCCGTCAGCTGCCGCACCGCACCCGGCGCGAGCGACCCAAGTCGCACCGGACCGAATTTCGTCCGCACCAATCTCTCGACCTTCACTCCGAGCGCTTCGCAAAGACGCCGCACCTCGTGCGTGCGGCCCTCAGCGATGGTCAACTCCAGCTCCCACAGTCCACGGCTCAGGTTCCGCGCTACGACATCGCGCGGATGTACCCAGCCGTCTTCAAGCTTTACACCATCGCGGGCGGCGCGTGCCGCTCCGGCTCCGTCGCCTCTCACCGTGGCGACGTACGTGCGCTCGACTTCCCTGCTCGGATGCGTCAGCCGATGCGCCGCGTCGCCGTCAGTAGTGAGCAGCAGCACGCCTTCGGTCATGTAGTCGAGGCGGCCGACGTAGGTGAGCCCCGGGCGATCGGGTACAAGATCAAAAACCGTGCGCCTGCCCCGCGTATCGGAACGTGTTACGATCACCCCCGGGGGCTTGTTCAGCACGAGCCATGTGATTTCGCGCTGAAATACGACCCGTTTCCCGTCGACGGTTATCTCGTCACGGTGTGGGTCGACACTCTGGCCGGTCGTTGCGACAGTTCCGTTGATACGGACCTTGCCGGCGGCGACAAGCTCTTCAGCTTTGCGGCGCGACGCGACTCCAGCCCGCGCGAGCGCGCGCTGTATGCGCATCGTCTCCGACATCAGCCTCGGGGTTGTACTGTCGCTGCGCGAGCTGGGGTGGCGCCGTTCTCCTCGGGCAGGTCTGCGGGCCGTGCAGGCTCACGCAGTGCAATGGCGAGCTCGTCCGCGCGCGGAAGCTCGCCGAGATGGCGGAGAGCGAAATGCTCGAGGAAACCGGGGGTGGTGCCGTAAAGCAAGGGGCGGCCCATGCCTTCTCCGCGTCCCACTACTTCGATGAGCTCACGCTCATGAAGCGACTTGAGCATCTGTCCCGCGCCCACGCCGCGGATCTCTTCGATCTCCGCGCGACCGATCGGCTGGCGGTAAGCGATTATCGCAAGCGTCTCGAGGGCAGCGGCGGATAACCGCTGCGGACGCGCGGCGAGCTGCGCTCTCTCGATGACCTCGGTGAACTCCGGACGCGTGAGAATCTGCCAGCCGCCGGCGACCTCGATCAGCTCGACGCCGTGTCCGTCGTCATCGTAGTGTCGGCGCAACTCGTCCATCGCCGCGGTCAGATCATCGGACGATGCTTCGTCGCGCGCGATCATTCCGCGGATTTCTTCCATCGTCACCGGATGCGCGCTCGCAAAGAGCGCGGCCTCAAGCAGCTTCGCCAGCGGATTCATTCGTTATCTCGACTGCGCCAAAGGGACGATCCTGTGCTACTCGAAGCTCGCCGCGTTTGGCGAGCTCCAGTATTGCGAGAAGCGTAGAGAGAACCTGCCACGGCTCAGCATTCGGAGCGGATACATCGCGCCATCGAGCCCGTGCCCGCATCGCGAGGACGGCCCGGACTGTCGCGATCGCACCATCGACATCGAGCGCGCGCGGCACTACGTCGTGAATCAACGGCTTCCGCGCGACCCGTAACACGCGATCCACGGCAGCAAAAAGCTCGGGCAGAGACAATGCGAGAATTGCGGCTTGAGGGGCGGGTGAAGAAAGATCCTGCGGTAGATACGCACGCGCGAATCGCCCTCGGCGCTCATCCGCCCGGCGCTCCAATACGTCGACCACTTCGCGAACCTGCTGGTACTCAAGCAGCCGTCGCACAAGCTCCGCGCGCGGATCCTCCCATCCTTCCTCTCCCTCGCGCCGCGGCAGCAGCATCTGCGCTTTGATTCGGACGAGTCGCGCAGCCATCTCCAGATAGTCGGCTGCTTCGTCGAGTCCGAGTGTTCTTATCCGCTTGAGAAACTGCTCGGCGACGCGAGCGACAGGGATGTCCGAGATGTCGATCTGCTCATCCCGGATGAGCGACAGCAAAAGATCGAGCGGACCCGAGAATGCGGTCAGCTCGACAACGAATACCTCCTGCTCGACGCCGGGATCCCTAGTCAGAACGACCATTGACTGGGCAAAAGATACGGAAAGAGAATCGAACGAAAAAAACCGAACAACAGATAAACCGGCTTGAACCACAGATCGAGCAGGGGCCGGCCGAATATCAGCAGGGCGAACAGCAGGAACATTCCTTGTCGACCGAGACGCTGGTACTGAAGTCCCCACGCCGGCGGAAGGAGGTACTTCATTACGTGAGAGCCGTCGAGCGGCGGAATCGGAATGAGATTGAACGCCGCGAGAATGAGATTCAGCAGGATGCCGTAGATCAGCATCAGCTGCAGGATGGCGGCGCCGCCAGCGAGTGCCGGAATCTTTTGTCCGATGATTCCAGCCAGCACAGCAAAGGGGACGCACAGAAAGGCGATGATCACGTTCGTAGTTACGCCGGCAAGTGAAACGATGATATCACCGCGCTTGAAGTCACGATAATTCCGCGGATTCACCGGGACGGGCTTCGCACCGCCGAACGCGATGCCTGCTGTCAGAAACGTCATCAGCGGAAGAAGGATCGTGAGAAACGGGTCGATATGCTTGGCCGGATTCCAGGTGAGACGGCCGAGCTGATACGCAGTGGGATCGCCGTTCCTCAAGGCCGCGTAGCCATGTGCATACTCGTGCGCCACCATTGAAAAGAGGAGTACCGGCGCAATGAGCACGAAGCTCTGGAATCTTTCCAAGACGTTTCGGTAAGAGGAGGTTGCGGTGGCGACTGGAAATTAGCGCAAGTGTAAAAATCGCGGCAGAGTGACGTGCGCGCATGAATTGACTTCGGCGTCGTCGAAGATAGCTTTCGTGCGACTGGAATCACCCGCATCAGCGTCACGCAATCAGGAGAAGAGGTTTTGCCCAACATCGCGTCAGCGAAGAAGAATATGAGAAAGTCACGCGCCGCCATGGCACGCAATCGCGCACAACGATCCGCGCTCCGAACGGCGCTGAAGAAGGCACACGCGCCGGAGGCTCAGGCCGACGATCAGCTCTCCGCGGCAAAGTTGCTCGACCGTGCCGCACGAAAGGGACTGATTCATCCAAATGCCGCCGCCCGCCACAAGAGCCGGATGGCGAAGAAGCCCGCGAAGTAACTCACACTCCGCAAACTGAAGGGGCGCCTCGAGGCGCCCCTTTTTTTTACATCGTGGCGAGCTCTCCGCCACATTTCTCACAATACCACTCTGTCGGATAGTTCGCAGTGCCGCACTCGGGACACTTGAGCGTCTTCGATTGTTCCGGCCTTGTGGGCGTTGAACGTTTGGGTGTCGTGACCGTTGCGACCTCGCGCGGCCGTTCGGGCATTGCGCGCGACTCCACGTGCGGCTCAGGAGCTGATTCGAGGGCAACCTGCGTCTCGCCCGGGGTTGGCGCTGCAGCGAATGCAGGCTCCACAGCCGGCTGTGGCGAGGGGCGAATGTCAGGCTCGCGCCGCTCGACAACTTCGGGCGCGCTCTCTCGAGGCGGCTCGACCTTTTCCGGCGCTTGTTCCCGAACAATCGCCACCGGCACGTCCTCGACGGACCCAGATGAGCCGGTCTCGCTCAGCTTCTGGATCGCTCGCAGCTCATTGAGCTGACTCTCCAGCGAGGCACGCTCACCGCCAATGCGCTCGAGCTCTCCCTCGCCGTCGACGCGCAGCTTTTGCCATTGCTCTTCCGGGTACTCTCCGACGGCCGCGCGCAGCTCGGCTTCCTGCAACGTTTCGCGACGGCTCCCTTCGTCACGCTCCACTTCGCCCAGGCGGGCCGACAGAGTCGTTATGCTCAGCTGAAGCTCCGCTGCATGACTGCGAATCTCCCCGAGCACGCGGTCAAGTCGGCCGCGATAGTCCGTGTAGACGCGGTTAAAAACGTGTTCAGACGTGCCGTCGCGCTTCGACTCGAGCGTCGCAATCCACTGATCGTATTGCTGCCGCTCAGCAATCAGCGCACGCAGGGCGTCCAGGGCGTTGGATTTGATTTTCGTCATTGCCCCAATTAAATCGTCACCGGAGCGCGTTTCGGCAAGGCCCCCGAGCTTCTGGAGTGGTGAACCACCTTGCCTCCGACGATGGTGCAGACAGCGCGCCCAGTAAGCGTCATCCCGGTAAATGGCGTGTTCCGCCCCTTTGTAAGCATCTCCGACGGGTCCACGGTCCACTTTGCCGAAGGGTCGAAGACCGTAACGTCAGCCTCCGCGCCCCGACGCAGCGTTCCTCCGCGCAGTCGGAAAATACGCGACGGAGCGACGCTCATCCTTTCCACGAGGGTCGACACATCGAGCGCCCCCGTCTCAACCAGCCCGGTAATACAGGCGGCGAGCGCAGTCTCGAGTCCCACGATTCCATTCGGAGCGTCCGCGAACTCCCGCTCCTTCTCATCATAATGATGTGGCGCGTGGTCGGTAGCGATCACGTCGATTGTCCCATCCCGGACCGCGTCCCGAAGCGCGTCGACATCGGCCCTCGTGCGAAGCGGCGGGTTCATCTTCGCATTCGTGTCGTAGAGACCAACGCGATCCTCGGTGAACATGAGATGATGCGGACATACTTCCGCGGTCACGTTGATTCCACGCTCCTTGCCCCATCGAATCAGCTCGACCGAACCCTGAGTGCTGATGTGCGCGAGGTGTATGTGACCGCCGGTGCGCCGGGCAAGGAGGATATCGCGGATCGCCATGATCTCCTCAGCCTCGGACGGAATTCCCTTGAGGCCAAGGCGAGCGCTCACGATCCCTTCATTCATCGCTCCGCCGGCAGAGAGCGTCGGCTCTTCGCAATGATCGATCACCGGAATTCCGAAGGACCGCGAGTACTCAAGAGCGGTACGCATCAGCTGCGCGCTGACGACGGGCCTGCCGTCATCAGTTACCGCGATGGCGCCCGCAGCAACCATCTCGCCGAATTCAGCGAGCATCTCGCCGCGTTGACCGAGCGATATCGCGCCAATCGGATACACTCTGGCCGCATTTGCCCGCTGAGACTGCCGGATGATGAAGCCGACGGCGGCTTGATTGTCGGTGACGGGATCTGTGTTCGGCATGGCGCAGACAGCTGTGAATCCTCCCGCCGCCGCGGCTCGCGCGCCGGTTGCGATCGTCTCGACGTCCTCTCGACCCGGCTCGCGAAGATGGCAATGCACGTCAATAAATCCGGGCGCCACCATGAGACCGTCGCAGTCGATTACTTCGGCTCCCTCCGGCGTTTCGAGTGACGAGCCGATCGCCTCGATGCGGCCGTCATCGAGGAGAAGGTCAGCGACCTTTTCGATGCCCTGAGACGGATCGACAACGAGCCCGCCCGTCAGGAGAATCGGACGCACCGAAATCACGCGACCTCCGTCATTTCGCCGCGCCTGCCTGAAGTGCCCTTCGCTGCTTCTGCGAGCTCGGGCTTTCCGCCGGCGAGCAGATAGAGCACCGCCATTCGAACGGCGACTCCATTCGTAACCTGATCGAGGATCACGCTCTGCGGACCGTCTGCCACGTCGGAGTCGATTTCAACTCCCCGATTCATCGGACCGGGGTGCATGATGAGTATGTCGCGGCCGGCGCGCTCGAGGCGCTCCCGCGAAACTCCGAACACGCGGTTGTATTCCCGACTCGACGGAATGTAGCCGGCCGTCATTCGCTCGAGCTGAAGCCGCAGCACGTTGAGCGCATCGGCCCACTCGATCGCTTCCTCTATTCGGTCGAAGACAGTAACGCCGAACTCGCCGATGGCATTTGGAAGCAGCGAGCGCGGACCGCAGACTGCCACTTCGGCTCCGAGCTTCGTCAGCCCCCAGATGTTGGACCGCGCGACGCGCGAATGCAGCACGTCACCACAGATGCACACGCGCTTTCCCTCGATCGCGCCGAAGTGATCGCGGAGGGTGAGGAGATCGAGCAAGCCTTGCGTCGGGTGCTCGTGCGTCCCGTCTCCGGCATTGATGACATTCGACTCGATCCGCTCGGCGAGGAATTGAGCGGCGCCGGAAGCAGAATGCCGAATGACGACCATGTCGATCCGCATCGCTTCGAGGTTTCGCGCCGTATCGACGAGTGTCTCTCCCTTCAGCACACTCGATCCCGATGCGGCAACGTTGACCGTGTCGGCAGAGAGACGCTTCTCGGCGAACTCGAAGGAGATGCGCGTCCGCGTGGAGCTCTCGAAGAACAGATTGACGATCGTCTGTCCGCGCAGGGCCGGGACTTTCTTGATCGCGCGCTCGCTGATCTCCTTGAAAGGCTCAGCCGTGTCGAGAATGAGACGAATCTGATCTGCCGATAGCGGCTCGAGCCCGAGAAGGTCTTTGCCAAGCGCACTGGTCACGGCTCGTCCTCTGAAGTTGCGGAGACGACGACGACCGCAGTTCGACCGTCTATTTCTTCAAGCATGACGTCGACGCGATCCTCGGGGTCCACGTCGACTCGCTTGCCGACGATGTCTGCATGGATCGGCAGCTCTCGGCCGCCACGATCGACAAGTACCGCGAGCGCGATCCGCGAGGGCCGTCCGAAGTCCGCAAGCTCATCGAGTGCAGCGCGAACGGTGCGACCAGTGTAGAGAACGTCGTCCACGATCACGACATGCATGCCGTCGAGATCGGGTCGAAGGTCTGTGGGTCCGACCACCGGGCGGGGACCGATCGTCTGAAGGTCGTCCCGATAGAGCGTGATATCGAGCGAGCCCTGCGGAACCTCTACGCCGTCGCTTTCTTCGATCAGGGAAACAAGCCGGCCAGCGAGCTGCACTCCGCGGCGCTGAATGCCGACAATGATCAGGTCGGCGGTGCCATCGTTCAGCTCGATGATCTCGTCGGCCATCCGCTTGAGCGTGCGCTCGACGGCGCGCTCGCCGAGGATGGTCCGTTGGGTTGTGGTGCGGGCGGGCATTAAAGATCAAATATAAGTCAACTGCCTGAACAACTTCGAAAAGTTACGAGATTTGGACGCCCGCTCTCTCTTCAATGACTTTGACTGCTTCGACGTGATCCGCCTCCTCTCCGAGCTCGCCGTGCGCCCCCCGGATCAGCTTTGCGGTGAGCTCGATGAGGGGAATCGGCACCCCTGCATCCCTGGCGATTCGCGCAGCAATGTCGATGTCCTTGTCGAGCAGCGCGAGGCGAAACGTTCGCGGAAAGGCGCGGGTCATCGCCCGCTCCGGAAAGAGATTCTGCGACGCGTTGGACCGCCCGGCTGAAGCCGAGATCACATCGAGGGCAACTGACGTGTCGACGCCGATCTTAGCCAGCGAGGCGAGCGCTTCGCCAAGCGACCAGACGTGAACCGCCAGC
This sequence comes from Gemmatimonadaceae bacterium, assembly GCA_036560025.1. Taxonomy (GTDB): domain Bacteria; phylum Gemmatimonadota; class Gemmatimonadetes; order Gemmatimonadales; family Gemmatimonadaceae; genus UBA4720. Next base: position 20,519 of record DATBRZ010000211.1, read on the forward strand.
AGCGCATTGCTAACGGCCTTCACCGCGTGACCGGCACCGACATCGCCGCAGCGCACGATTTTTTTTCCAAACGCTTCGAGAACGGGCCGACAGCGCTCGAAAACAGTCTCATTCCCGCCGCACATTACGGTCAGCGTCCCCGCCGACGCGCCTGCAACTCCTCCGCTTACCGGCGCATCGAGAAAATCGACGCCTTGTTGTGCGAGCCGCTCCGCAATTCGGCGACTGGACGCTGGGTCGCCGGAAGTGCAGTCAATGAGGGTTGCCCCCGGTGCCAGCGATTGAGCGAGACCCTCATCTGAGAACAGCACCTCCTCCACCTCGCGCGAAGACGGCAGACACGTGATGGCGAACTCAACGTCGTTCCCCGCCGACATCGGCGTCGCAGCGATGTGCGCGGCGTGGTTGGACACGAATCCCTTTGCCCGCTCCCGCGTCCGATTCCAAACCGTGAGCTCGAATGGAGGCCCACTGAGATGAGAAGCCATCGGCGCACCAATCGCTCCCAGCCCGAGGAATGCGACGCGTGTCATCGGGACATCACGTGCGCGTGCACGAGACGCGCGATGTCAGCGATCAACGCACTCGACTCCGCTCCATCTCGAAGACCGCGCGTCAACACCACGAGCACGTAAGGCCGGCGGCCTTCAGGGTAAACGACGGCAGCGTCGTGTGACACGGCGGTAATTTCGCCGGTCTTGTGCGCGACGCGGGTTCCGGGTGGAAGCCCGGCCGGGATTTTGGTGTTGAACTCCTGAGCAAGAAGTATCTCACGCATCAGCGCTGAGCTCGCCGGAGACAGCACTCTTCCGTCCTCGATAGCCGCAAGCAGTATTGCGAGGTCTCGCGCAGTAGTGGTGTTGATGATGCCCCGATCGAATGCTTTCTGATCTTCGACGCCGCGAAGCACCTGCATGTGAACTGCGCCGAGACGGTGTGCGGCCTCCGTAACTCGCGCCGCACCAACGAGCGCGATGAGCTCGTTGGTCGCGAGGTTGCTCGAGAGCGTGATCATCCGCTGCATCAGCTCACGAATTGGGACTCTCTGCCCAACTCGCTGATACAGCAGAGTGTCGCCGTCCTCTTTGGGATCGAGAGAAAACGTCGATCCGTCCGCAATCGAAGCGAACTCATTCAGCAGCAGCACCGGTTGATCGAGAGTGAACCCGCCATCCTGGGAGCGGCGGAGCACTTCGATCATTACCGGAATCTTCATCGTGCTGGCCGCGTGAAATACGCTGTCGGCGCTGAGCGTCAGACTGTCACCGCTCTGGAGATCCCTGAACACGAGCCCAACGGTCACGCCGGGTGACCGCGCAATGCGCGCCAGAATGCTGTCGCGGAGGAAATCCAGAGGACTGGACTCGTAGGGGGCAGCTTGCGTATGCGCGGACGTTCCGACGATCAACACCGACGCGAGGACCGCGAAGAGCGACGGCATTCTCGAGTGATCAGGCCGCTTCGGCGGGAGATTCGATCTCGTCCCAGATACGTTGCTTGTGGCTCTCCCGCAGAAACAGCGAGCCGACGACGAATGTCACGAGGGCAACCACGATCGGATAAAGCAATCCGGCGTAGATGTTCCCCGTACGGGCGACTACCGCCGTCGCGATCAGAGGGAGAAAGCCGCCGAACCATCCATTGCCGAAATGGTACGGCAGAGAGAGCGAGGTGTAGCGGATACGTGCAGGAAATGCCTCGACGAGGAAGGCAGCGATCGGACCGTATACCATCGTCACGTAAACCACCTGGACAAACACGAGAAGCGTAAGCAGTGGAGTGTTCACAGGATCCGAGAACGCTTTCATCGCGTGATAGATCGGATAGTAGGTGAGCGCGGCGATGAGATTGCCTGCCATCATGATCTTCTTTCGTCCGATCCTGTCGGAAAGCGCGCCAAAGAAAACGAATAGCGGTGCTCCCGCGATCAGTGCTATCGCGACGATTGTGTACGTGGTCGCGAGCGGGATTTTCAGAACGGTCTGCAGGAAATACAACGCGTAGAATTGCCCAGTGTACCACACCACTGCCTGACCTGCCGTTGCTCCAAGCAGCACCAGAAAAAAGACCCGCCACTTCTCTGCCGTACCGAAACTCTCTCGAATCGGCGCAACCGACGTGCGGTTTTCTTCCTTCAGACGTGTGAAGAGCGGCGATTCCTTCAGCCTCACCCGTATGTAGTACGACATCGCCACGAGGAGCACTGAGAGGAGAAACGGAATGCGCCATCCCCACGCCTTGAAGGCATCCTCCCCAACCAGTCGCCGTACAACAAGAATCACGATCAGCGAGACGAACAACCCGAGCGTTGCAGTGGTCTGGATGAAGCTCGTGTAGAATCCGCGCTTCGCATCCGGTGAATGTTCTGCGACGTAGACCGCTGCACCGCCGTACTCGCCGCCAAGGGCGAGTCCCTGCAGCAAACGCAGCAGCACGAGAATGATGGGCGCTGCGATTCCGATTCTATGGTATCCGGGCAAAAGCCCGATTGCCGCAGTCGAGCCGCCCATGATCAGAAGTGTGACGAGGAACGCGAACTTTCTCCCGATCATGTCGCCGATTCGTCCGAACACCAGCGCGCCGAATGGCCGTACGGCGAAGCCAACCGCGAATGTCGCAAGCGTTTTCAGGAAGTTCGCGGTGGCGTTTCCCTCGGGGTAGAACTGCGTCGCGAGGATCGTTGCGAGGCTGCCGAAGATGTAGAAGTCGTACCATTCGATCATCGTGCCTGCGGAAGAGGCGGTGATGACCTTCCAGATTTTATAGTCGGGAGCCACCCTCGCTTCGATCGCCGGAGAGGACATGCGCGATAATCTGGCGGGGACGTGAGAGCGCGGCTACCAGTGCCTGGAAGGCAACTGATCGCCTTATTACGTGGCGGGGCTTCGCCTCAATTCGCCTCGGAAGAGCTTCCTCAACGTGATGATGATCCTCCTTACGACAAGGATCAGCAGAATGAGGACGAGGATCGCGATCGTCAGCGTGATGTACGGATGGCTCCAGATGAAGAGAAGGATCGACGCGATCGTCCCGAACTCCGCTATGTTCGCCACGCCGTTGGTCACCGGCTCAGGTGAGGTGTCAACGGCATAACGAAGACCCAGCTTCGTACCGTGCGTTGTCAGCGCGAGCCCGCCGCCGAGCAATGCGGCAGCGATGGTGAATACCGGGTTAAGATGAAACGCCGTCGCGGCTGCGAGAAGCGCCGCGGCGGGCGGACGAATCGCCGATTGCGCCGTCTCCCAGAAGCTCGCCAACCCCGGGACAAGCGTGATCAGAAACTCGATCGCATAGAGGCCCGCAGCGAGGGCAATGATCCAGATGCTGCTCACTACGTGGAGCGCACCCGGAAGCGGCTCGATCCAGCCGGCGCGATCGGCGACGCCAAGCACGGCAACGGTCGCCGGCAGGTTGATACCTGCCGCATACGCGACGCCGAGCGATTGAACGACTGTGGTTACTGGGGTCATCGAATCAGGCCTGGGTTCGTGTCCCTACGGTTCACCGGCGCGCGTTGTTTCGGTCAGAGCCAGCCACGCTGACGATAGCGAATGTCTCCCGCCACCTCGTAAATCCATAACTGAAAAGCTCGCAACCTGTCCTTCGGCGTGATGATGCGGCTCACAGGCAGATCGCGCGAATCGGCGGGGAGGCATGCAACTGCAAACCCTACTTTCTCGAAGACAGCGCACGCGCGGCGCGAGTGAAACGGCGAGGTGACAACCACGAGTCGCCTCCAACCGGAGCGTCGCGCGATGTCGCGCACGCGAACGGCTTCCTCTCTGGTTGAGCGAGTCGTTCCTGCGTACACGATGCGGCCATTTCCCGACGTCACGAGCGAAGCGATGCGCGCCTGATCCGCCTGGGATGTCACGCGCGTCCCATTGAAGGTCCGATCTTCACGCGTGAGCACCAGCGCTGGCGCGACTCCGTGTGAAAAAAGCTCGAGTCCCTTCAACAACCGATCGGTCGCCTGTGGATGAAGTGTTCCATCCGTCGTGATTCCTGCCGACAGGACGACGATCGCATCGGCAGCAG
>DATBRZ010000212.1:0-28264 GCA_036560025.1 Gemmatimonadaceae bacterium
GCCGAGGAGAAAACCCGCGGCGAGGACGGGAACTCGACCGACTCGATCCATCAAGCGTCCTGCCGGGAACGATGTCGCCGCCGACGAAAGAAGAAACAGCGCCGGCCCCAATCCGAGCAGGCTCGATACTCCCGTAACCAGCGCGAACGTGATTGCGGATACTGCGCTCACGAGCTGAAGGGTGACCGAATTCACGGCAATTGCTGCCGCGAGGAGCATGGTGTTGCGCCGGATCGGAAACTCGTTCATCGATGTTACTCTACCCCGCACGCGGTTGACGGCAAGGTGCGACTCGGTATCAAAGACGTAGATTTGCGCATGCTCGTGAATCTGCGCATGGCGCTGTGTGCTTCCGCGCTGTTGTTCGTCGGCTGCAGTCTTACCACGGATAGCGGACACTTCGCGACGCGCCAGCCATCGGTGATAGACCGGGGCGGCGCCGATTCGGTGCACATCACGATGCCCGCGACAGTCATCGTGGGAACCAGTTTCAATATCGTCGTCACCACATACGGCGGCGACTGCGTGCTACAGGGAGATACGCAGGTTGCAGTGAACGGCCGGATCGCCGAAATCCGGCCGTTCGATGTATTTCAGGCAAATGCGGAGAGCGCGGAGTGCACGCGCAATATTGTTCTTTTTGCGCATGGCGCTCCGGTGACGTTCCTCGAGCAGGGTAGTGCAACGATCCGAATCTTTGGCCGCAAAGATCCGGGGAAGGTGGACATTGCTGTCGAGCGAACCATTCAGGTGAATTGATCGGCCGCACTCGACAATTTCCGCACGGCAATTTGTTTGTCACTCGATCACAGTCGAGATGCGAACGCTGGGCCAACAGATACATTCTTTGTTCCCCCAGGATCACTAAACCGCCAAGGTCCCTTGAATTCCTCGTCCGACGTAGCTTCAGCTGTCGCTTTCATCGAGAGACTGTTCCCCCGGCAACGTCACTTTGACTTGCGCTTGTGGGAAGGCACTCTTTTGCCGGCCAAAGGAGCATCCACTTTTACACTGCACGTGAAAACTCCCGGATCGCTGCGAAGAATGTTCACTATTCCGCTCGCGCTATCGCTGGGCGAGTCGTACATCCGCGGCGACTACGATTTCGACGGCGATCCGTGGGTTGCCGCACCCGCGATCCTGGCGTACCTGGAGGCGGTTCACACGCCGGCAGATGCTGCCCGGATTTATCGACTGTGGCGCACGCTTCCAAAAGACCACGCCGCTCGGACACCCGTCGATACGGCGAACATCACCGCAGAAACAGGAAGCAAGCAGTGGGATCTCGAGGGGATTCGCTACCATTACGACGCCGGCAACGATTTCTATCGTCTGTATCTCGACGAGAGGATGGTTTACTCATGCGCGTACTATCCCACAGGGACTGAGGACCTGGATACCGCGCAGGAGCTCAAGCTCGATCTGATCTGCAGGAAGCTGAGACTGAAGCCGGGCGAACGGCTGCTCGACATCGGGTGCGGATGGGGCGCTCTCGTGATCTTCGCGGCTCAGCGGTACGGAGTTACTGCGCTCGGGGTCACGTTGAGCAAGGAGCAGCACGCACTGGCAACCGAGCGAGTCGCGGAAGCGGGCCTTCAGGATCGCGTTACGATCCGATTGCAGGATTATCGTGACTTGAAGGGCGAGCAGTTCGACAAGCTTGCGAGCGTTGGAATGTTCGAGCACGTCGGGTTTGCTCGGCTCCCGGAGTATTTCGCGCACACGTTTTCACTGCTTCGTCCAGGAGGCTTGTTCCTCAACCACGGAATTTCGGGTTGGCCGCGTCCTGGTGCGGGTATCAAGCGGAAGATATCGCGCAAGATGTACGAACGATTAGTGGGAACCGTTGAGTTCCGGAAACGCTACATCTTCCCGACCGGCGGCCTTGTGGCAGTCAGTGAGGCGAACCTTGCAGCAGAGCAGGCCGGATTCGAGGTGCGGGACGTGGAGGATTTGCGGGAGCATTACGCGCGGACGCTCGTGCTGTGGATGCGGAAGCTCGATTCGAATCGGGATGCGGCGGTAAAACTTGTCGGGATGGCGACGTACCGCCTTCGCCGCATCTGGCTCGGAGTAGCGGCGTGGCAATTCATGGCTGGTGACACCGGAGTGCATCAAACGCTGTTAGCGAAGAAGGACAACGGAAAAGCGAATGTGCCGTGGTCGAGGGAGGATATTTATCTGAGAGGAAATCATGACAATCCCGGGACCAGCTGAAATGACCACCGATGTCGACGGCCATGACGGCATCCTTGTGATTCGCGGATCCGGTGCGACGCGATCGTGGAACGGTATCCGGTACAAGACAGGCTTGTCCGCAAGGAATGTCGGCGCGCGAAAGCTGTCGATGAACGTCGCGACGATACCGCCCGGGGGAGTCGCGTACGCGCACACGCATGTCAACTTCGAAGTGATGCTTTACATACTCGAGGGCCGTGTGAGGCACGAGTACGGGCAGGATCTCATTATGAGCATCGAAAATGAAGCGGGGGATTTCATTTTCATCGAGCCGGGCGTGCCCCACGAGGTGTGCAATATGAGCGACACCGAGCCGGTCGTGGCTGTGGTCGCCCGATCCGATGCCAGTGAGTGGGAGCACATCGTCGACTACCCGAGCCGGCGACGGCCCGCGGCGACTTCGAAAGAAGCTAAAGCTGGGGCGGGTGGACTCGAACCACCAACTTCCTGATTAACAGTCAGGCGGTCTGCCAGTTGACCTACACCCCAAAAAGCTGCGGTTACGGGTTACGAGATACGGGTAACCGGTTACCGGTTGTACAACCTGTAGCCACCAACGCTGTCCCGGAACCGCGAGGACTCGCGCCGCCACTCTGCCAGGACTCTTTCGATGCCGCCGCGTTCCACGGCAAGCCTGAGCGAGCGGGACCCGGATAATAACTCGATTCCGTCTTCCTTCCAACGGAAATCGCGCGGATGGCGCAGGTAGATCTCGCGCAACAGGTGTGCACCGACCTCCGATGACCGCACACTATCACGATTTGTGACGATCACCCGAACCATCGGTATCATCTCACCGCCGAATTTTTCTCCGCGCGCGATTCGCTTTCGCGTCGACTCGAACCGAACACCGGGCAAATGCTTCGCATTCATCGCGCGAGCGATGTCCGGAGCATCCCGGAGCCACCTTGCACCGGCGACCCTGAATGGCAGATCGGTTCCGCGACCTTCGCTCACGTTCGTCGCCTCGAGGAACGACATACCGGGATACAAAAGCGCGGATTCAACGTCGCGGATGTTCGGCGACGGCGGAATCCAGGTGAGTCCGGTATTCTCCCACCACGTCGAGAGGCGGTAGCCCGTCATGGGTACGACTGTCACCTCCGCGTCGATTTGCCCGGTACGCGCGAGGTAATGCGCAAGCTCGCCGGGTGTCAGACCATAACGAAGCGGAACGTCATGCAATCCGGTGAATGAGCGATACCGTCGCTCGATCGATCCGCCCTCGAACACGTCGCCGCGAATAGGATTTGGGCGGTCGAGCACCACAAACTTCTTGCCGGCCTTTTTCGCAGCTTCGGCAGCAAGCGTCATTGTCCACACGTACGTGTACATTCGCGCGCCGATGTCCTGGATGTCATAGACGAGGACGTCGACATTCTCGAGCATCGGTCTCGTCGGCGCTTTGTTGTCGCCGTAGAGCGAATGGATCGGGACACCGGTAACGCGATCGACGCTTGATTCGACCCGCGCGCCTCCCTGCAGCGCGCCACGGATTCCATGTTCGGGAGCAAAGAGCGCGGTAAGCCGCACGTCCGGAGCTTTGAACAACAGATCGATTGTGCTGCGGCCTCTCTGGTCCACAGCCGTGTGATTGGTGATCAGACCAACGCGCTTGCCGCGGATCAGCTGAAGAGAATCCGCGAGAAGCACCGAGATTCCCGGGGCTACTCGTTGCGCATTTGTCGTCGGTGCGGGCGGCAACTGCAAAAGACAACATAGAACTGCCCAGATCACGGATCCCTGCCTTTCGATTTTGGTTTTTTCAGCGGCACGGCACTACTTTCGTGGTCGATGAGCGACGTCCTCACCCGTCTCACGACCGCCCTCTCGAGCAGATACCGCATGTCACGCCAGATCGGCGTGGGCGGCATGGCTACAGTCTATCTCGCTCACGATCTGCGCCACGAGCGGGACGTCGCAATAAAGGTGCTTCATCCGGATCTCGCCGCCGCACTCGGCGCCGAGCGCTTCCTGGCCGAGATCAAGACGACTGCGAAGCTGCAGCATCCGCACATCCTGCCGCTATTGGATTCCGGCGACGTCGACGGGCTCCTGTACTACGTCATGCCGTATGTCGAGGGCGAATCACTGAGGACGCGGCTCGATCGAGAGACGCAGCTCGCTGTTGATGACGCGGTGCGAATCGCGCGTGAAGTCGCGAGCGCGCTCGATTACGCGCACCGGCACGGAGTAGTGCATCGCGACATCAAGCCCGAGAACATCCTGCTTCACGAGGATCAGGCGCTCGTGGCGGATTTTGGAATTGCCCTCGCGGTCAGCGCTGCGGGCGGCGCGCGTATGACGCAAACGGGATTGTCGCTTGGGACACCGCAGTATATGGCGCCGGAGCAGGCAGTGGGTGAGCGCGCAATTGATGGACGCGCGGACATCTACGCACTCGGCGCAGTGTTGTACGAGATGCTCGTGGGAGAGGCACCGTTTACCGGTCCGACGGTTCAGGCGATCGTCGCACGCGTTATGACAGAACAGCCACGTGCGGTGACGGGACAGCGGCGATCGGTTCCGCCGCAGGTAAACGCCGCAGTGCTCAGGGCTCTCGAGAAGATTCCGGCGGATCGATTCCATTCTGCCGCGGAATTCTCCAGTGCTCTCGTCACTCCCGGTTTCACGCTACCCGAAGAAACATCAGCGAAGAAGACGACGACGACCCCGCAACTAAGGGTCGCCGGCGTACTGCGACAGCCCGGTGTTGCGTGGTCAGTTGCGGGGCTGGCGATTGCTGCTGCAATCGTCCTCGGTCTGCGCCAAACTCGTACACCGGGCGATCAGGCGGTTACGCAGCTCGCTGTAGAGCTCGCGCCAGGGATGAGACTCCTTCCCGATGCCGGCAGTTTTCCGGCTCTTACCGCGGACGGCCGCACCCTCGCCTTCACTTATTACAGCGGCGGGAGTCGCGGTCATCTGGCGTTACGGAGACTCGACGACGCCGAGCTTCGATTCGTGCCAGGCTCGGACGGAGCCACTGGCGGACCTTCGTTTTCTCCGGACGGAAAGTCGCTTGTGTTCAGTGCCGACGGCAAGCTTTACAAGAGTTTAGTGGCCGGCGGACCGCCGACACAGATTGGTCGTGCGAATTGGGCCCACACCGCGTGGGCCGGTAACGATGCGATCATCTACACGTTCGATTACGACGACGGGCTGCGTCGTGTATCAGCGGATGGACGAGACAGCGCGAGGCTTACGCGTCCCGATCGCAAGCGAGGTGAGCTTGGGCACTGGTGGCCTCAAACATTACCCGACGGCGACCATATCCTCTTCAGCAACTACACGACACCCGCAGACAGATCACGTCTCGAAGTGCTTTCGCTGAAAAGTGGCAAACGCGATGTAGTACTCGAAGGGGCATACTTCGGACGATACGTAAAGGGACAGCTCCTTTTCGTACGCGGCGAATCGGTGCTGCGCGTCCCATTCGATGTAAAGCGCTTGAAAGCTACGGGCTCGCCGGTTCCTGTCGGACTCGATGCGAATATCAATCCCACAAACGGAACGGGTGGATTCTCAGTATCTCCCAACGGAACTCTCGCTTATCTCAGAAAAGGGTCCGATCAAATCGAAGTCGTATGGATCGACGATAAGGGAAACGAGCAGCCCGCTCTCGATTCCGCCGGACGGATGAGTTACGTAGAAGCATCACCCGACGGCCGAAAGATCGCGCTCGTTCGAGACGGTGACGTATGGACGTACGACATCCAGCGACGGATCTACACGCGACTTACGCGCAGTGAACAGCAGGAGCGAGACCTCATATGGACTCCCGACAGCCGCGACCTTCTCTACATCCGCGACGTTCCGCAGTTCGATGTCTTCCGACGGCCGGCGGACGCGAGCCGGCCGGAGGAGCTGGTGCTCACATCGTCCAGGGACAAATCCCCATCGTCAGTGTCTCCCGATGGACATACGCTGCTTTATGATTTTTATGACCCCGGAAGCGAAGACGATATCTGGGCCGTGTGTCTTGTTCGCGGCGGAGTGAGCACACCAGCCAGGATCATTGGCGGGCCGGGTCGGCAAATCAACGCGCGATTCTCCCCCGACGGCAAATGGATCGTATATGTCTCGAATGAATCGGGGCGGAGCGAAACCTACATCGCGCCGTATCCGGTCGACCGCGGCCCGGCGCGAGTTCAGGTATCGGTGAATGGCGGCGAGGCGCCGGTGTGGGCGCGTGACGGCCGCTCCATCTACTATTGGAGTAACGGTCGACTCATTCGCGTGAGCGTCAATCCGGAGCAGGGAGATATCGGAACCGCTCAGCCGCTACCGCGAATAGACCGGCTTCAGGGCTGGAGTCTGGCCCCGGATGGCCGACTACTTATTCGACGGACTCCCGAAAATGCAGCGGCGCAATCGTTGAACGTCATTCTCAACTGGGCGTCGACGCTCGAGCATTAACTTCCGCGACATGCGGATCTTCGTTGCAGGCGCAACAGGTGTCATCGGACGAAGAGTTGTTCCTCAACTGATTGACGCTGGCCACCGAGTCACTGCTGTTGGCCGCACGCCGGAAAAACAGAATCTTCTCACAAAGCTCGGCGCCACGCCGGTGATGGTCGACTTGTTCGACAGCGAAGATGTGGGCCTTGCCGTCGAAGGACATGACGTCGTAATCAACCTCGCAACGAAGATTCCGCCGAGCTCGCGTGCGTTCATGCCTGGTGCGTGGCGCGATAACACCTACATTCGCCGGTTCGCATCGGGGAATCTCGCTCGCGCCGCATCGGCCACGCGCGCAGAACGATTCATTCAGGAATCGTTTGCGCCGATCTACGCTGACGCGGGCGATGGATGGATAGATGAGCAATCGCCGGTCAAAGTTCCGAAATATGCACGAGCGGTCCTCGATGCAGAAGCTGCTGCGGCGGGCTTCACGGAACGCGGAGGCATTGGAATCGTCCTGAGATTCGCGTTCTTTTACGGTCCCGACAGCGGTTATCTGATCGATACCATAAAAATGGTGCGCAAAGGCTTTGCGCCGACTTTCGGCAAGGCCGAGTCATTCATGTCGTCGGTATCACACGACGATGCTGCCACCGGAGTGATTGCGGCGCTCGGCGCGCGCAAAGGCGTGTACAACGTTTCCGATGACGAGCCTCTCACTCGGCGCGAATACATCGATTCGCTTGCCGCCGCTCTCGGAGTGAAGCCACCCAGAATTCCTCCGGCGTTCATCGCGCGGCTGTTGGGATCAGTCGGAGAAGTGCTGTCGCGTTCACAGCGGATCTCGAACAAGAAGCTGAAAAATGAAACCGGCTGGACGCCGGTTTTCCCGAGCGTCAGAGAGGGTTGGAAAGTGAGCGTCGGGACCTAGGGAGCGGGCCGACCTCCATAACGACCCGTCAGGAGTCGCACGTCCAGGCCGTATCCTCGAACAACTGCGGCAAAGCGCACGCTCTTTCGCACAGGATCGAACAGTCGCTCGGGCAGCGAGTACCAGTTTGGAAGAATCTCACGCGCGCGAAGGGCGGCTTCCATCTCCGTCAACACCTTTGCAGTATCCCCGGTTCCGAGGTAGGCGTGAACGCGTGCAGTGTGCACAAGCCAAGTAGTATCGGGAAGCTGGTCGATCATTCGACGGATTTCCGCCGCGCCCTTTTTATCGCCAGTCATGTCGAGGATGTAAGCCGTGCTGCCGTTAAACGGAAGCGGCAGCATCGGCCCTCGCGCGATCTCGACGGCTTCCCTCGGGTGTCCCACTGCCAGTCTGTCGACTGCGAGAATGGTGCGTGCCGTTGAGAGAGCCGGGTCCAGCTCGCGCGCGCGTTTGCTCTCCATCCAGGCGGAATCATGATCGCCAACGAGCGAATATGTGTGGGCCAACCATACAGAAGCAGTGCCGGCGAGCGGATCGAGCTCGCGCGCTTTTCGGACTTCGGTCAACGCTTCGCGTATTCGCCCGACGCCGACGAGATAACGCCCGTATTGCGTGTGCGCCGTCGATGAAGTCGAATCCGCCGCGATCGCGTGGCGAAATTCAGCGTTTGCCTCGTTCCAGCGGAATGCGTGCATATGCGCCATTGCCAGCGCGACGTGCGGCTCAGCGAGACCGGGATCGATCTCGAGTGCTCGTCTGGCGGCTTCGGTGGCGCGGCCCTCGATTCGTGACGCAGGCGTTCCTGCGAAGTATGGAAAAAACTCGAGAGCAGCCGCCAATTGTGCGTATCCACGCGCGAACATGCTGTCCTTCGCAACGGCCTGACTGAAGTAATCGGCCGCGCGCGCGACGCCGGGACCGCGCCGCTCAACAAGATAAAGTCCGCGCAGGTAAAGATCGTACGCCTCCGGATTGGCGGTGCCAGGGCCTCTCGGGGCCGTACTTGCCGCCGTAGTACCCAGCTCCGGCTCGAGCGCCTTTACGATCGATTGCGCGATTTCGTTCTGCACCGCGAACACATCCTTGGTGTCGCGCTCGTATGACTCGCTCCAGAGCGTCAAACCGTCGGACGCATTCGTGAGCTGTGCACTTACGCGCAACCGATTGCCCGCCCGGCGCACAGTTCCTTCGACGACTTTCGCGACGCCGAGTCGCCGGCCGATCTCGCGGACATCAATGCCCGGCTGTCGTCCGACAACAAAAGCTGAAGTGCGAGAGGCGACTCGAAGCCCACGCACCTTTCCCAGCGCACTGATCAGCTCATCTGCGATTCCGTCGCCGTAGTAAGCGTCCGTCGAATCATTGGGATCGTGCGCGAACGGAAGCACCGCCAGTGAGCTCTGCTTCTCCAGCGCTCCCTGCGCGCGAAATTTCGTTACACCTACGTACACAATTGCGGCGAGCGCCAGACTTCCAGTCGCGAGCGCAACTGGAGTGCGCCAGCGAGAACGTGTAACGAGGGGCGCGTGCGTGCCCGAAGAAATCGGAGTATCGAGTGCCTCCAGCAGCTCGCTCGCTGATTGAGGACGCTGATCCGGATTCTTTGCGAGACACCGCATCACCAAAGCGCTCACCTCGGGTGATAAATCCGGCACTCGCTCAGTGAGGGGCGTCGGCGCGACCGTCATGTGCGCCAGCATGAGTTGATTTGGAGTCGTCCGGTCTGCGAAGGGATGAGAACCCGACAACACTTCGTAAGCGACCACACCCCAGGCATAGATATCAGTGCGGTTGTCAACCGAGCCCGCGACGATCTGCTCGGGCGCCATGTATGCAGGGGTACCGACTGTGGATCCGGCCACGGTCAGAGTGCCCGCACCGTCCCCGATTTCCTCGGAACCCGTTTTGCGGGCAGCCGAAATTGCCTTCGCGATTCCAAAGTCGGAGACGAGAGCAGCCTGACCCGCGATCAGTATGTTGTCCGGCTTGATATCGCGATGAATCACGCCCTCCGCATGTGCGAACTCGAGCGCGCGAGCGACGTCACGTAGAACGGAGATGGCCTGCCGTCGACCAAGCGGTGTCGGCCCCCGGAGCAACGCGCGAAGCGATTCTCCCTTCACATAGGGCATGGTGTAGTAGGGAGTGCCGGCGGTGATTCCCGTTGCCAGCACGGGAACGATATTCGGATGCTGCATGGACGCCGCGAGTCTCACCTCTCGCGCGAAGCGCTCGGCACTGAGCCCCGCACCTACATCCGGGTTGAGAGCCTTGACGACGACCTTTCGCCCGAGCGCGGTCTCTTCGGCGAGGAAGACGCGCGACATGCCGCCTCCGCCGAGCTCGCGCTCGACCGAATAGGCGTTTCCAAGCGTCGTCTGCAGCTGCTCGAGGAGGCTCATCCAATTCCGTCCGGCGACCGGCGTTGCAAGCTATGGCGCGACCATCCTGCGGGCAAACGACTTAGACTATCATTGGATCATGCCAAGCTTTCTCGCCCGGCGAAGACGCAGCCGTCTGAAAGAGTCGCCGTTTCCGCGGCGTTGGCGGGAGATCATCGCGGACAACGTTCCAATCTTCGCGCGACTCCCCGAAGCTGATCAACGTGAGCTTGAGGGTCACATCCAGGTTTTGCTCGCGGAGAAAAACTGGGAGGGATGCGGTGGGCTCATTCTCGACGATGAGATTCGAGTAACGATTGCTGCGCAGGCGTCGCTGCTGCTTCTGCATCGCGACGCTGATTACTTCCCACGGGTCACGAGCATTCTCGTTTATCCGTCGGCCTACGTTGCACGTGGTGAGCGCAACATCGGCGGTGGGATCTGGGAAGAGGGAGAAGAGGAACGGCTTGGCCACACTCAGCAGCAGCTTGGTGCGGTAGTTCTCGCGTGGGACGCAGCGCTCCATGGCGCGCGCGGCGCAACCGACGGAGAGAACGTCGTGCTACACGAGTTCGCGCATCAGCTTGATTTCGAGAACAACGTTACAGATGGTACTCCGATTCTAGGCGATCCCGCACAGTATGCGTCATGGGCGCGGGTGCTCGGCCGGGAATTCGATCGGTTGCGGAGCGGCGATGCTGGTCAGGGAGCGCCATTGCTCGACCAGTACGGCGCGCAGAATCCAGCTGAGTTTTTTGCAGTAGCTACGGAATTCTTTTTCGAGAAGCCGGTTGAGCTGCGCCAGCGACATCCGGAACTATATGGCGAGCTGCGCGCGTTCTTCCGTCAGGATCCGGTGGATTATCATCGTCCGTAGAATCCGTCACGTCATCGCTTGAGCGAGCCAGGCGCGCGCGACGCGCCAATCTCGCTTGACGGTGGCAGTGGACAGATTGAGTGCAGCGGCGGTCTCATCGACATCGAGACCGCCAAAGAATCGGCATTCCACTACTGCTGCTCGTCGACTATCGACTTTTTCAAGCTCCTCCAGCGCTGCGTGCAGCTGGAGGAGCTGGGCGGATTTGAGCGGAGCGGATTGGACATCTTCATCGAGTGTGACAACCAGATCGCTACCGCCCCGTTTGGCGGCGTGCCGACGACGCGCAGCGTCGATCAGCACTTCACGCATCGCGCGTGCGACGAGAAGCTTGAAATGTGCAGCATCTCTGGCTGGAACTGCCGCCGGCCGGAGCTTGAGATACGCCTCGTGTACCAATGCAGTCGTGCTCAAGGTTTCGCTCCCAGCGCCGCGAACTCGCCGTGCGATCCGCCGAAGCTCGTCGTACGCAAGCGAAAAGAGCGTGTCGATTGCGTCCTTGTCTCCATCTCGGGCTCCGCGAAGTAATTGTTCCGTACTGGCCGTCATGGAGCTTTACGCCGTGGATCGGCTTCGGAGAGCACTGCCGCCGCTCGCGGGTCCTTGCGGAGGTCATCCAGCTCCTTACCCTCGAAATAGAACCACAGCCATCCTCCTCGCGGCTGGGCGGAACGCAGAAGTCTCACAGCATGGTCGATACGACCAGCAGTAACCTCTGCCATCGAGATCCAGTACGCCTCCGTCGGCGATGGGGCGGACGGGATCGCAATCGACTGTTCCGCTTCCTCGATGTGTGCACGAGCGCGAGCCGTGTCGCCGGACAACCATTGCGCTCTGGCAAGCGCAGCGAGAGGCGGGATCCGATAATTCGAATCCAGCGTGAGAGCGAATTCTGCGTCGGTCCGCGCTCCTTTCAAATCCCCCGATAGCGTGCGGGACAGCGACCTTGCCGCTCTTGCATACGGCACTCGCGGCGCCATCGATATGGCTATGTCCAGAAGCCGCAGGCTCTCGTCGAGCCTGCCCAGTCGCTTTTGTATTGCCGCCATTGGCACGAGTGACATTGCGCGGTCAGGCTCGAGATCCAGCGCTCGGCGGTAGGCAGCCAATGCTTCCGTATAACGGCCAAGCGCCGTGAGCGTTTGCCCATATTGATGGAACGCCTCGGGACTGTACGGATCGAGGGAAATAGCATGTTGGAATGCTTCTATCGCTCCAGCGAAATGTCGAGGGTCGCGCTGAACGAGGATGTACGCCTGTGCGAGCCATGCTTCCGCTGAGGTTGAATCGAGCTTCGTTGCCCGATTAGCAAGCGCGAGACCTTCCTCGAGTGGATCAGCGGGAAACAGTCGCGACGGCTTCCAACCCCACTCCACCAGCAGTGAGTATGCGTACGACTGCCGCGCAAATGCGCCGGCGAACATGGAGTCGAGACTACCGGCACGGCGATACATCACCAGCGCGGACTCTACCGCCGCAGGAGTGCGCACAGCGATCAGCCTGTTCGCGCGAAGATACTCCTGATACGCCTCCGCGCTCGACGGAAATCCACTCCCAATGACGGCGCGCTCGCGTTCAGTCAGTGGTTGACCGAGCGCTTCGAGAATGCCGATTACGACATCTCTTCCGAGCTCGCGCAAATCGTTGCGATCGAAAGCGCGTCGCGCACTCCAGATCGTACGGCGCGGCTGCGATTGCTGAAGGGAGACGGTGAGTGTCGAGCCGCGTAGTTCGCTCTGAACTGTCAGGCTGAGGAGATGTAAACCGCGACGCCCCGCTGACTGCGCTGCGGAATCTCTCGGCAATCGAACGAGTCTCACACGGCCGAGGCCTACTACGCGAGCGACAATCTCGTCACCCAAAGCCGATACGAGCTCAGTCGCTTCACGATCCGCGGGATCGTTCGTAACCGGAAGGACAGCGAGCTCGGGAAGGTGCTGACTATTCGGGTGATTCTCTCTCCGCTGCGCGAGTGAAAGCACCGACACCAGGAGAACAGCCGCAACAGCCAGGGCGACGCGAACTTTCCGCGGCCGCGACCATTGTCGTTCGACTCGTTCGAGCTGCTCCGCAAAATGTGAAGCATCCGGGAATCGCTTCTTCGGATCTTTTTCGAGAGCGCGTGCGAGAATGGCAGCGGCTGCTGCGGGAAGCGTCCGTGCGACAGCGGGCAGCCTTACCGGTGCGGGATCTGTGATGCGCGCGAGAACTTCAGCTGATGTCGCACCCGTAAAGGGCGGCGTACCGGTGAGCATTTCGTACAACACCACGCCAAGCGACCAGACATCGCTGCGCGCATCCGCAGGTTCTTGTCGTGCATGCTCGGGGCTCATGTAGAGGATGGTTCCTCTGGTCGTCGGTCCGTCACGCGGTGATCCGGCGAGCGTAGCGATGCCGAAGTCGAGCAGCTTCACAAGGCCCGACCGGGTAATGAAGATGTTCTCGGGCTTGACGTCGCGATGAATCAGCCCGGCGGCGTGTGCCGCAGCGAGTCCCGATGCCACTTGTGTGGCGATTTCGAATGCCTCACGCGGACTGAGGCGTCCCCGCGAGATTCGTTGGCGCAGAGTCTCGCCTTCGTATCGCGCCATGGCGATGAAACGACGACGGTCGTGCGTTTCGCCGATCTGATAGATCGTCGCGACATTCGGGTGGTCGAGCGCCGATGCCGCCTGCGCTTCAGCTATCAACCTCTCGCTTGCGGCTGAATCCATTGTGAATCGCGCGGGCAAGAGCTTGAGCGCTGCAACGCGGCCGAGCTTCCGATCGCGCGCCGCGTACACGATGCCCATTCCGCCGCGGCCAAGCTCCGCAATTATCTCGAAGTCTCCGACCCGATCACCTGGCGTGAGAGTGGTCGAGGCGGCGTGACGAGGACCTGTCGCGAGCTGCGCGAATTCGTCTATTCCCTCGTCGAGGAGCGCGCCTGTCTCAGCATCGGCTGACAGCATACCCCTCACAGTCGCACCGACTTCAGGATCATCGGAAGTCTCTCGGCGGATCAGGGCATCGCGGTCGTCATGAGCGACCTCGAGCGCACGCTCGAAGATCTCAACGGCCCGTTCCCATCGGACTGGATCAAGCGGCGGTCGACCTGGGCTCACGCCACGTCTCATGCCAAGTGTTTGGGAGTGAACAGTGTGCTCCGAATCGCCCTCTCGCGCAAGCAGATGATCCGCTCCGCCGCGCCTTTGCGCAGTAGAGCGTGCATGGCGAACTCTGAAAAAGGCGAGTCATCGTCCGCTGAAACGGACTCCGAGACGAACGAGGAAACGATGGATCACATCAAATTCAAAAGCGCGCGGGCCCTCACATCAGCTGGGGTGGGTTGCGCGCTCGCCTTGGTGCTCATGGGAGCGAAGTCTTTCGCGTCAGCGCTCGCCGAGCTGGTGAGCTTCAGGATCGGGAACTTCTCGCTCTCAACCGGCGAATCCGCGCTCGGAATTGCAACACTGACGTCCCTGACTAAACTGGGCACGCCGATCGTTTCATTCAGTAGTTCGAACACGGGCGTGGCGACGGTTCCTCTCTCGAGACCTGTCTCTGCGACGGGCATAGCAACCGTACCTGTTCGCGGGGTCGCGCCCGGTTGCGCGCGTATCACTGCCTCCTTTGGGGCCCGCACTCGCGTTGACGACATCGTAGTGCACTCATTAGCCAGCGCGTCGTTCTCTGCGAGTGTTCCCGACCGTTTTGTCATCGTCGGCGAAACGGTCGATGGAACAATCAATAAACCATCTACCACAACTACGGCGCCGGATGGATCGTTGCGGATTCAGCGCGCGAGTTTCTCACTCGTAAGCAGCAATCCTGCCGTGGCCACCGTTCCGGCGAGCGTTCCTCAGACTTCCAAGGCTACGACGTTCCACATACGCGCCACGGGTGAGGGCTGCGCAGTGATCAGTATCAGCACCGGCACAGAAACCCTGCAGAAGGCCCTGCAAGTGATTCGGATACCCGGGTGAAATGATTCGTGGCTAACGGTCAGCCCTTGGGCTGCAACCACTGCTCGAATGGCTTATAACCTCGCAGCCGGTCGAATTCGTACATCTGGTGAAGCGTGTGATTGAAGCCGAACCCTTCAGCGGTGGCCTGCTGAAGCAGCCTCATTGCGAGCTCCTTCTGGCCACGGAGCGCCGCAAGCCGCGCGAGGTAAAAGGCGTCGCCTCCCATCCAGTATGGATTGGGATTTTCGCGCAGCATGCGTAGGACTTCATTCACGCGCGTAGTGTCACCCTGCTCGGCTGCGACATACGCGAGATAGTAGGTAATCGCCCTGAAGTCGTTGTTGCCCGCGATCGCTTTAGTTCGCACGAGTCTCTCATAGTTCTCCCGCGCTTCGCGAAGGCGTCCGAGCCTGTCCTGCGAAAGACAACGAGCTCAGCGCCGTGAGGGGCCATTGAATCACCGTGAAAGGCCTTCGATACAGTACGGCTCGTACCGCCTTGTCACCGCCTGGTCAGAGGCGACCCCGAATATGAGCGGCGGTCCGGAGTCGGGCAATGTCTGAGATTCGCCGGTTGCCCCCCGGCGCAAGTCGATGATCCCAATTCTCGCTCTTTTGCGCAGAACATGGTGCATGGGTACACACGGCATCACCAACGGCCCTCCGACGCGAGGAGTCATTCAATGAAGAAGCGGGATTGGGTATGCGCCTTCGCTATTGGGCTGATGGCATTCCCCGGAGCTCTTGTGGCGCAATCAGTCCCCTCTGACTCGGTGGTAGCCAAACCGGTGGCCTCCGATTCGGCCGCGTCCGATGCGACTGTGGCCTCGATTACCGTCACTCCCGATTACGCATCAGACGGCTGGGTCGACGCCAACCAGCCTATCGGTCTTCGATTCAGTCGTCCGCTCAACCCACAAACCGAACGGCTCGCTGTGATTGTAGGCAGGACCGATCTGTCGGCGTTGTTCATGGTGACCCCGATAGTTGCGCGGTATTCGGCGAATACACTCCCGCTTCCGACAGGTGAGAGCGAGCTCGCGGCTTATCTCGTAACTCCGGGACAGCCCTGGAAGGAGATAGGCCGGTTCCCGATTCGTGTCCGCATGCGCGGCGGATTTCACAAAGCGGAGCTCAAGCCTGGACTCACGCTCACAACGACAGGACAGGTTGCGCCTGAGCGAAGTCGAAGCGCATCCGGCGTGACTTTTAATCCGGCCCTTCGCAGCACGCTGGTGCGCGACAACGGAACAATGGAGCTGCAATCCAATTTCCTTGCTGTCACACATCAGAATCAGGCCCTGAGGTTCGGAGCGAAGGGATCGGCTGCCCCGAAGTTCGATTTGTCCGACTATCTCGTGCGCGCGCAGAGCGGTCCGTTCAACGCGTCACTGGGACATTTGTCCTACGGCGCGAACAAGCATCTCATCAGCGGTTTCGCCAGTCGCGGAGTCTCAGCTGGAATTACGGTAGCGAAATTCGCTGAGCTTTCCGTCGCCGCGCTCAACGGCTCGAGCATTGTCGGTTGGAACAATCCCGTTGGACTCGACGACGGAAGGCACCGTGTCTACGGAGCATCGCTGAAGCTGGAAGCGGTTCCGCAGCGTCCCGGAGCACTGCTGCTCGACGTTTCGGTGTTGCAGGGATCGCAGCTTCCGCTCAACGGAGTCAATCAGACCGAGATCAATGATCGTGAGCGAAGTCGCGGCTGGGGTTTGCACTTCGGCTCGAAGAGTCTGAATGACAGAGTGACACTCGATGCCGGCCTGGCAATGAGTCGGTTTGAGAATCCATCCGATCCGACACTCTCACAGGGTGTCACGCTGGTGGCCGTCAGGCCGGAGAGAAAAGCTGCTCAGTTCGCTGATTTGTCAGTAGGCCTGCTGCGCGATCTCGCACTCTCGAAAAGCGTCAAGGCAAATCTCACAGCGACGCTGCGACATGAGCGTGTCGATCCTCTGTATCGAAGCCTGGCTGCCGCGGTTCAGGCGAATGTTCTGCAAAACGTTCTCGAGCTAACCGGTGGATTAGGTCCGATTGCGATACAGGCATCGCACGCGCGGTCTGAAGACAATCTCGACGACCTCGCGTCGGTTCTTAAGACCTTCACTCACGTCAGCTCGCTCAACGTTGGCGTTCCCGTCGGTTCGCTCTTCAGTGCGACGCGTCCCACTCCATTCCTGCCGCAGCTCACCTATACCCTGAGCCGAACTCATCAGTTCGCAAAGGATCTCCCGGCGAACAGCGACTTCACTGACACACACGTTCCGGATCAGTTGAGCGACAATCAGAGCGTTGACGTTCAGTGGACGATAGGGAAGTGGCGTGCTGGATATCGCTACAACTTGTCGTCACAGGACAATCGGCAGGTTGGACGCGAGAAGTCTGATCTCAGGAATCTGGCCCACAACGTTGCTGCCGCGTACTCGCCGCTGTCGTGGGTGGATTTGGGTGCGACGTTCGCTTTCGAAGACGCGAACAATAAAGAGTTCAGCCAGAAGAACGACACGCGCCGAGTTGGCGGCAATGTCGATATCAGAGCGACGAAGGATCTCGCTCTGTCGAGCGCGGTGTCGAGAACCTGGTTGCGTGATGATCCTCGCACTTCTGAAAACCGTAACACCGAGATGTCGGCGGAAGCATCGCAGAACTTCCGAATTCTGGCGAATCGTGCCGAGCGTCCTGCCGGTCGGGTGTTCCTCAGGTACCTAAGACAAACGGCGAAAAACCTGTCGATCGTGAACGGCGTGCGCGGTGATGCCGTGCCCCGGCTGAACTGGTCGCTCAACAGCGGAGTGAGTCTCAATGCGTTCTAGGCATTCGCATTCTGTCGTGCTGAGCGTGTTCATCGGAGCGCTCGCGATTGGCGTAATCCCGTCGTCGGCTCACGGGCAGATCCGCGTGAATCCGACTGGCGTGAACGTGAACATGAACGGCGCAACGACAGCGTTCCTGACATTCGGCGGATTGGGCAGTTATCGCCCGGTTGAAGCGACGTGGTGTGGGGAGCTGGTCTCCGCCGCTCCCGACGTCGGACTCAAATGCAATCCGTCGACAATCTTCGGGCGCCTTCCAATCCGGTTTGATCAATCGCGGTTGAGCGGCGTAAGTGGGTTTACCGATATC
This sequence comes from Gemmatimonadaceae bacterium, assembly GCA_036560025.1. Lineage (GTDB taxonomy): Bacteria > Gemmatimonadota > Gemmatimonadetes > Gemmatimonadales > Gemmatimonadaceae > UBA4720. The sequence goes on from DATBRZ010000212.1 coordinate 17,907, forward strand.
ATGTCGATTCCGCCGTCAGTATCACGGCGGGCGTATCAATCAGCGCAGGCCGGCGACAAGTCCAGCTTCTTTTACGTTCGCCGGTTCGTGAATGCGCTCGGCGGTCCGGATCAGTACGTCGCGGTGACGTGCAGAATGGCCGGCGGCGGTGCGCGCGTTCCATTCTCGCTCGTCGACGTGTCCATCAAGTTCGACGTCGAGACACCGATTCTGTTTCTCAAGCCCGGCGAAGTAGCGCCGCCGTCTTCAGCAAGAATCCTCTACAACGGAACGGGGCGACTGAAGGGTCGTTGGGAGATCGTGTTTCCCGGCGAGGAAGCGCCGTCGGAGCGCGATCTGCTAACGGAAGCGACGCTGCCGACAGAAGAGCGCCGAACGCAGCGGCGATACACCGAGCTTGACCGATTCAACGTATTCCTGCCGCCGACCGGTGAGTATCTCCTGCCGGGTCCCGACGTAAGTCGAATTCCGACGACTACGGAAGGGATGTATCTGCTGCTCCTTCGCGTGGAAGTCAGCGACGACAAGGAAGCAGATTCCAATCTCGGATCCGCCGGCGCCGGCACTGGTCTAGTTCACGCGGGCGCGGTCGCGGGATTCCCGTTGCCACCACTTCGGTACATGGTCGGCGCGGGCAACAGCGATCTGTCGGAGACAATCGCGTCGACGCAGATAAGGGCACTGACGCCGATCGCCGATGCTGCCATCGGCGATGCGCCGATCGATTTCACCTGGACAGAAATAAGCGGGCGCGCTGCGTTCTTCCGCGTCGAGATAGAAAGCGGCTCCGGTGAAGAGTTGCTGGCGGCGATTGTTCCACGAGGGCCCGGTTTGTATCGCGCACCATCGTGGCTGCGCGAGAAAGCAGCGAATGGTTCGATCAGATGGCGCGTCGTAGCGCTGGACCTGTTGGGGCGTGATGTCACTCGCACGTCCTGGCAGAACGCAAGCGTCTCGGGTGCAGTTCGATGACGCGAGGGAACGATGTGTTCGTTGCGCTGACGCTGGCGGCGGTGTTGCCGTGGGCAGCCATTGGGGCGCAAGGGTCTGGTATCCCGCGGATTACCCGCTTCCAGCTCGCAAGCGGATCATTCAATACCGCGGAAAGAACGGTGAGCGCTCGCATCACAACTGAAGGTCCTGCGCCTACTCACTTTCGCGCAAGCGAACGCCAGGATCTCGAGGGTGCAGTGTGGCGGCCGATGTCGACCAGTCCGCAGATAACATTGAGCAGCGGAAACGGTTTCAAGACGGTGTACCTGCAGGTGGGCGTCGCCGCTGCGGTACCCTCTGGTAGTCTGCCGGACACGCGCTCCGGTTCCATCGTGCGAACCTCGTCGCTGATTGGCGTTACGATGGCGACCCTGTCGCCGACCGTTGCGGACACGATCGTCCTCGGGCTTCCGGATTTACGGGCGCAGGTGGAAATGCCCGCGAGTGTTCAGGACGGGCATTTCCGAAACTTCGAGTTCGACGTGACCATCTCCAACGCCGGCCAAAGCACTCCGCCCGGCCAGGTGATTCACGTCTACAACTCCTTCGTCCTCAACAGTCTGCCGATGGAGCTGGTTCAAGTGAATTTCGGGCCCGTCAGACTCGTCGGCGACGGCTGCAAGATAACGGATACTCCAACCGTGGAATGCAGCCTGGCGCCAATGGGCGTGAACGGCGCTGTCACGATTCACATCCGGGCGAGCACGAACAACGTGCTTCAGCCCGGCCAGAACGAAGCGACGCATACGCTTCGCACTCGCATCTACGGGATTGCAGAAAGCGACATCGCCAACAACTGGACGGATACGCCCCTGAAAATCGTTCGATGATCCGCAACAGACGAAATCACAAGCATCGCACATCACCTGCAAACCACGAGGAAACAGTGACGCAGAGAATTCGAGGGAGTGAACAATTGATGAACGCCATCAGAGTGTTGTCGATCGCGATCGCGATGCTGCTAGCGGCGGCCATGAGATCGTCGGCGCAGGATACGCCGATGTCGCCGGACCCTGATGGCGGAGGAGCAGCATTCACGATCGTGTGCGGCAGGGACCAGGTGTTGAGGGGGATTACCATCAAGCCTGCCCTGGCCATTGTGGGAGTCATGGGTATCTGTCGGTCTATAACGAACGATGGGGTATTGGTCGGCCAAGACTCGCTCACCAGGCTTGAGGGTGGGGGAGGCACCGGAGGTCAGACTTCCAACTGCGGCAACCAAGCCGCGGCTGGAATCGGCGCTTGGTACACAGTGGCGGTCCAAACAGTACAGATCTGGTGCAAGGCGATCGGATCGGCGGGAGCTGTAAGCGGGACTGCGTCACCTCAGCCCGTCGTCGGGGTCGGAACTGGCGCAGCATGGGGTCCGTTCAACTGTACGCAGAATAATCCGGCAGTCGGTGTGATCGGAATGGCAACGTCAGGCGTCGTGAGCGTCATTCAAAGGATCGGGTTGAAATGCGGAAGGCCGGTGCCGTTTGGACTTCGCGACCTTCTCCTGCCGTTCTCGATAACTGCTGGCAACTCTGCGCAGGGGAGAGTGCGCGCAACCCGGCAAGCGCTCATTGCATTGAACGTTGCCATCACGACCAGCAGCGATGCGATCGTCGTGCCCGACAACAGCGCTTCGATAGGAGAGGGTGCATCCGAAAAAACCTTCACGGTCCGCGGTATTGCGGGAGGCTGTGCCACAATCACGGGAAGCAATCGCGGAATAACAAGGTCCGATCAGCTTGTGGTTCATCCCGCGATCGATCCAATGGCGCGCTTGAGCTTCAGCTTTCAGGACCAGATCCTGTTAGTCGGGCAGAACCGTGACGCTACCCTGACCGCCGCAGCCGGTTCAGAGATTTCTGTCAGAAGCAGCAACACCAACGTCGCCACTGTTTCCCCGGCAACGATAACCGTCGGCTCGAGCGGCAGCGCGACATTCCAGATCAGGGGCGCCGGCGACGGATGCACACTCATCAACGCGACACTCAACGGCCGCTCGTTCCGCAAGACCGTTAAAGTCATGACGCTTCCAGGGTGATATCAACGATGAGAATTCGAAGTGCGGCACTCGAATCTCAGACAACTATGACGAGGAATTGCAATATGAAGCGACGGATCCGTGGCGTAGTTGCGTCCTCGGCGATGCTTTTGAGCTCCGCTGCCGCAGTCGCTGCTCAGGGCTCGCGCGTGATAATTACCGTCACACAATCGAACATGGCACCAGCCGCTGGTGCGGCGGTGTGTTTCAGTTCCCTTAGCAATACAAAGCTCGCCGACGCGAACGGGATAGTGACGTTCGATAACACGCCCGCCGGCCAATGGTCAGCGGTTGCGTGGAAGAATGGGTTTCGCGCACGGCGCGGAGATATCAGCGTGTCGGGTACGACCGATGCGACTGCGCGAATCGCGCTCGCCGAGCCGAGCACTGAGGCGTCGCCATGCGTGTTGCCCACCGTCACACTGATCGCTTTTGTCCGTGATTCGAACGGCCGGGAGCTACCCGCGGCGCAGGTGTGTGTCGGCACGCCTACTTCGGTTGCCGCGTACGCGCCAGTTAAAACAGCCAGCACAGGTGGACGGGCAATTTTCTCGAACCTGCCCCTCCAGCGCTCGTACGTGATCACTGCAAGCAAAGGTGGATACCGTGGAGATAGCGCAGTCGTCGCGCTTACGGCGGGAGCAACGAGCGCTTCAACGACAATGCAGCTGCCGACCGGCAGTGGGGGACTCATCTGCCCCGGCGCGTCGACCGCCATCGACGCTACATCGTCGACTGCTCTGCCCGCGGATCAGTTGCCCGACCTCGACCTGCATGTCAGTCAGTCATCGAACCCGCTGGTGGGCGGCACCCGGCAAACCTATCTAGTAAAGGCTTACAATCGAGGCGGCAAGTCAGCGAGCGCGATTGTCGTACGCAACTCGATTTCGGGGGATCTGACCCACCTGCTCACCGATTCCAACAACGGATTCGTGTGCACGCGGTCGGGCACGACGGTGAATTGTTCCTCACCTGCATTGGCTGCAGGCGATAGTGCCAGGATCCGGATAGAGACCTGGCTTTCCTCCGGAGCGTCATCGGGGCACGACATCCTCTTTGGGACCAAAGCCGACCCCAACAACACTATTGCGGAATCGAACGAGACCAACAATCAGGCAGCTGCAGCGACGATTACGCAAGCAGCACCCCCGAGGCTGGCCGAGGAGTCTCTGGCGAGTCGCGGAGATTTCAATGTAAGCGCAGGAGGGGTGACCCAACTCGACTGCAAGCAATTCGGCGACTCCTTGGTGATGGTTGGAATCAGCGGCTGGCAGGGGCAAGCGATCAACCAGATCAAGGTCGGCTGTTCCCCCATGAAAGCACCCGGCGTGCTCTCTACGTCAGTTCGTTGGACGAATCTCTGGCCCACCAACGACGGGGGAGGTAACAGGTTCGACCGACCATGTCCCCCCGGATCGGCAGTCAGTGGGGTGGATGTTTCTGTTTCCGCGACTAGCAAGACGGATCCGATTCAACTCAGAAGTCTCACGCTGCATTGCAAAGCAGTAGGTAGCTCCGGACTCACTAGTGGCTCGGAGCGCGAGCTTATTCTCGCGCCTGCGGGAACGCCTACAACGAACCGCCTCAATCCTGATTTATGCACCCAAGGGCGCCCTGCACGTGCACTCAAAGTCGCCGAGGATATAATGCGTCCAACCGTAACCGTCTTGTTTGATTCGTGGATAATCGTCGGAGTGAGGCTCGTTTGCGCGCAACCAGTGATACCGTAATAGACATCCATCACAGCGGGTCGCCAATCGTCGGCGAGGGATGCAAGGTGAACGAACCGTCGTCTACGTTGAGACGCCCGGGGCACATAGGAGTTCCATGACTATGGGAAAACTTTTATCGTCGCGGCTTAGTTCGTTCGTCGCAATTATTGCCAGCGCATTCCTCGTTCCAGTTTGTGCTCGTGCGCAGGATTCCATTCCGCCCTCGAGTGGATCCACGAGCGTCACAATCAGCATCACAGATCGGCCCGTCTACAACTCTCCATTTATCGGGATTTCAAGTACTGCGACCAGTGTCGTCGTGACGTGTCCATCTGGAAAGTTGATAGTTGGAGCTGCCGGTTCGAAGCTCAAGTTCATTCAAAAGATCACGCCGTTGTGCGCAATCATAAAAAAAGATGGCTCATTCGCTGACCTTGCCACTGTCGATCCCCCGCCCACAGTCGGCGCATTCCAGCTGAAATGCGAGAACGGCCACGTCGTCACACGACTTCGCGTGTCGTACCACGAGAACACCGCCGTCTATCCGTTCCTCGGTGGTGTCGAGATCGGGTGCAGCACTTGGTCGGGGGGTTTTTCGAGCGGATTGCCGCAGGCCGCGGCAACGACCGGCTTCGACGGCTGGCCCCTTAAGGCCGCGGTGGCTTGCAGCAATCAATCTCAGCCTGCGCGCGCGTTGCGCATTCGCGCAACGACTGCAGTCAAAGCGCTCAGCATCAAATGTGACGAGCCATAACTCGAGGAAAGCAATGACAATACAGAACTGGATGGCGGCAGCGAGGACGGCCGCGATTCTCATACTGGCATCCCCCGCGGCGGTACAGGCACAGGGCCAGCCGAATTCGTCGATCAGACTGACGTCGCTGGTGCCAGCAAGCATAGCGACAGGGAGCAGTAATCTCGATCTGGTGGTTCGCGGCACGGGCTTCACGTCAAAATCGCAGGTGAGAATCAACGGTGAACATCGCGCCACGACGTTCGTTTCTGCCTCCGAGGTTCGCACCAGGCTCATTGCGACCGACGTCGCATCGGCCACTTCGCACGCGGTAAGCGTTTTCACTCCGGGCGCGGGAAGCTCGAACATGCTTTCACTGGCGATCGAAACTCCGGCTTCGACCGCAGACACGGAGCCGCCGCGATTCACGACCACACCAACAAACCTGACAATTCCCGCGACGAGTCCTGCCGGCGCATATGTCGCCCTTGTACTCCCCCTCGCGACCGACAATTCCGGAAGCGTGACAGTGACATCACAGCCACCTCCGGTGGTTACCACGCTCTTTCCAGTAGGCACCTCGACTGTCGTCTATACGGCAACTGACCCGACCGGTAACAAGACTACGATCAGCAGCACAATCACGGTGACTCCACAGGCTCCTCCGCCGACAATGACCATATCGACGCTCGAGCCGGGGAGCGCGATACCAGGCGCGCGCGGGTTCGGACTTATCGTCAAAGGTTCTGGCTTTACAAGCGGCATGATCGTTCGCTGGAACGGTGGTAATCGGCCGACTTCCTTCTCATCGCCGACGGGCCTCTCAGCAATAATTCCAACCACTGATTTGATCTCGCCGGGCTCGACCAGCGTAACTGTCTTCAATCCTGCGACTGGCTCGGAAACTCCCGCGACGGATTTCCAGATCGACGCGTCAGCGAGCGGCGTTCCACGAATTACCGCTCTCAGCAAAACCACCGCGCCCGCAGGAGCGACAGTGTTTATCGACGTTACGGGTGACGGCTTCGTTGCTGGATCCATCGTGCGATGGAATGGAGTCGACCTCGCACAAGGTTATGTGAGTCTCAATGGAAGTCACACACTGTCTGCCGAGGTTTCCGCGACTCTTGTCGGGACTCCTGGCACCTACCGCGTGACGGTGTTCAATGCGGGACCGAACGGCGGCGAATCGAATGCGCTCCAGGTCACGATCACTTCTCCTTGAGCTGATGTCATGATCTGCTATTGCGGGATGAGACTCACAAGCGTCACAGCAATTCATCTTTGCGTCCCCGTGGTGAGCACTGCCCAAGGAGCGTTCACCGTCATCAAATCGTGGAGTGTGCTGCTGTTGCTGGTAGGCACAACCGCGGCCGCGCAGGGAATCACCGGGGATTACATCCTGCTCAAGGACGGCACCGAGGTGATGAGCGTCAACATCACCTCGGCTGGCGGCGGTCGCATTGGCGGGAGTGTATCGGCGAGCTACAAAGTTCCGTTCGAAGGAACGATTAATGGCCGGAGCGTCGCATTCGCAACGAAATTCCCGGATGGCAGCAGTGCGCGTTGGGCGGGAAAGATCGTCGGAACAACATTAAACGTCACGCTCTCAGATCCATCAGGCGAACACCAAGAGCTCACTCTGATTCGCCGCGGAAGTGGATGGACATCGCAGTCACCACTGGCACGGCAGTGGACCCGCAAGCTTGTAGGGCGCGAGATCGCACGAACGGAACGAACTGGCGGCGGATCGTCCGGCAGCGCCGTCAAGGATATGATGATCGCGTTCTGCGACGCTGGGAGGGCTCTCTACCAGGAGAGATTTGCGCTGAATGTCGCTGTCCCCGGGATGGGCGGTAGCCAGACGTCGCGCGACGCGCATGCTGTGCACTGGCGCGTGATCTCGAGTGGCACCACCGCTGCGATCGAGATAAGCGCACGTGATGAGGAAGTGTTCCAGATGGGAATCCGCGAAGGGTCGAGCGGCGTGATTCAGGTTGCTGCGCAGCCCATGCGCCTTCGCGACGCAGGCGAAAAATGCTCCGATCCGCGCCTCCACGACGTCCGTTGAGGCCAATCATTGGGCTCGGGTAAAGATCCCGATTTTCGAGGTTTTACGCAGTATAGGAGGGAACGCTACGGACCATTAAACGCTGCTTCTCGCCGTCAGTCATTTGCAGCGCGCCTGCACATTCAGGAGTGCAAAGATGAAATCGTCCACCTGGCTTCAATCCGTATCTCTCTTCGTTGCACCGTCCACTTGGTTAAACGGGGCCAGGCTGCTCTGCACGCTGAACCATCGGATGGTTCTGGCCGGATCGCTCACGATTGCGGCGACGGCCAGCTCTCCTCGGATAACAAAGATGGAGGAGGTCTTGTGGCATCCCGGCCGACTCGAGGAAGTCAACTATGTCACTGTCGGCGCGGGAGAGCAAAGGGACATCTGGCTAACGGGACCATGGCTCGACTATGCGACATCGGTCAACCCAATCAGCGGCGTATCCGGACAGATTATCGACAAGAAGGATATTGGTAGCTTAGGCGTGGTGCATGTCCGAATAACGGCCAGCACGTCCGCCACACGCGGAAGGAAGTCGCTTTGGCTCAACATTACTTGTCCGTTCATCGCTTTTGACTGCGTCAATGGTCCCCTTGAATTCTACGTGTGGCTTTCTGCGACGGGACCGCTCACGAGCATCACGGCGTCTGCAGTGACATCCTCCGGCCACGTTCCGCCCATGACAAGGGTGACCTTTACAATCCATGGAGCCGACCTCGCTGTCGCCGAGCTGTCGCGCTGGCAACCCGATGTTTGGGAACCGGTAATCGTAGTTAGAACCACGACGATCATTTTTATACAGGCTACAACACCAGCGTGCGGGAAGCCCATCACTATTAACCTGACAGACAAGGACTACGACCGTAACGACAATGCGTTTTATCGAAGGAACTACTATCCCGACCTCGAAACCGAGCCGTGTCCACGCAGATAAACCAGGTGCAGACGAAGCTCCAGCGGCTCACCAACAGCTAGGCCTCCGGTGAGCTTACCCCCGGCCTGACATCCGGCTCGTCGCGTCCGACTGACTGCGCGCGTCCCTCGACGTGCTTCACAATTGAAACGAGACGATGACGCTCGAGCGGCAGCTCAAGCTCAGCAATAGTCAACCGCCTCAAACGCGGCGGGAGCGGAATCGCTCCGTGCTCCGCAACGTGGAATACGAGAATCCCACCGCCTGGAGCGAGCGGCAGCCGCGCAGCGGATTCCGATAACAAAAGGTGGTGCTCCACTACGGCAACGAGTGCGGATCGGTCTCCCAACGAGTCGACCGCTGCGGCAATGCTCTGCGATGAAATCACTGCGTGGCCCGCAGCGATCAATGTCTGCGATACGCCCTCGAGGAGTGATTCCTCGCTACCGATAAGCAGAATCGTCGCCATCTACTTCTCTCCTCGCGGTACAGACACACCGGCAGCGAGACGGTGAACCGCGTTCGCCGCAACACCAGAAACTTCCACAGTTTTGTTGCGCGACGCGAGACCACCCACAATGCGAATGTCCCGCTTCGCAACTCCCATTTCCCGTGCCAGCAGATCGACGAGCGCATCGTTCGCCGATCCATCCACAGGCGGCGCAGCCACCCGCACTTTCAATGCCTGCGCATACGGTCCGACAATCTCGCTCCGCGATGCGCGCGGCTGAACCCTGACATCAAACCTCACGCCATTCCCTCGTTCAACAACGCGAATTGAACTCACAGCAATCCTGGGACCGCGAAAATGGGGGATTTCTACAAAGTAGAAATCAAATCATCCGTAGCACTGCGCCCTGTAAAAAGCGGATGAGGAAGTAAGCGATAATGGGAGTTATGTCGAGCGGCCCAAGCGAAGGAATGAACTGCCGAAGAGGCTTGAGAATCGGCTCGGTGATCGTGTAGGACCAGCGAATCCACTTGGAGTACGGTGAAACAGGCAGCCACGAGCTGACGACCCTGACCAGTATCGCGATCTGCACCAGCTCGAACGCCCACGCTACGATCAAGCGGAAAATTCCGCGCGGCCCGCTCTGCACCGCGAATCCCGCCGCGAGAATCTCGGCGCGAATGAAATCCAGCACGCTGACGAGCAGAATCCCACCGATGACAACCGCGGCGAGCGCCCACAGCGGCGCGTTTACCGGATTCCCGCCCGCGCCAACGACACGCCGCTCGATCGGCTCGATCAGTGGATCTATTCTCGCGCGCGAGAATCGCGCGATTCCACCGAACAGATTTACTCGCCGAGTGCGTACCGCCCAGTCGAGAAGGCAGAAGACGGCGAAGATGAGAGCTGTTCCAAAAATCACCAGGCGAACGATGCCCAGTGCCCAATCGAAGGTGTAAAGGCCGGAGCCGACCGGAATTTCGTTCACTACCGCGGCGGCATCGTCACATGAAGGTTCTTCACCAGGAACGCGATTCTGTCGGCGGATTCCTCGACCTGCTTCGACGTTGGCTTCCCAGCGCCATGGCCGGCGCGTGTCTCGATGCGAATCAGTATCGGGGCAGGCCCTGCCTGTGCCGCCTGAAGCGCAGCAGCGTACTTGAAGGAATGACCCGGAACAACGCGATCGTCGTGGTCGGCCGTCAATACCATCGTCGGCGGATAACGCGTGCCCGGCTTCACGTTGTGTACTGGCGAGTAAGCGCGCAGGAACTCGAACTGTTTCGGATCATCCGACGATCCGTAATCCGATGTCCACGCCCAGCCGATGGTGAACTTCTGGAAACGCAGCATATCCATCACGCCAGTTGCGGGAATCGCAGCACCAAACAAATCGGGACGCTGATTGAGAACAGCAGCGACGAGCAAACCGCCATTCGATCCGCCCGTAATCGCAAGCTTCGGA
>DATBRZ010000213.1:0-3367 GCA_036560025.1 Gemmatimonadaceae bacterium
ATTGGATCTTCTGTTGATTGCCCTTTGAGAGTTCCTCGACTTTTGCGTTCCGCTTGTCCGTCAACTCGAACCGCTCGAGCCACCGGTCGATCGATCGCACGACATCGCGACCGCGGCGACCTTTGATCTCGGCGAGAAACAGGAGCTGCTCGACGATTTTCATTTGCCGATAGAGCCCGCGCTCTTCCGGCAGATAACCGATACGGTCCTGGGGATTTCGGCCGTCGCCGTCGGGCCACTCGATAGATCCGGAATCGGGGTAGAAGATCCCCGTGATCATCCGGATGGTGGTGGTCTTGCCGGCACCGTTTCGACCTAGGAGGCCGGTGATGGTGCCCTTTCGTACAGAAAAGGAAACGCCGTCCACTGCGCGGACGGCGCCAAATGTCTTAACGATCTCGCGAACCGAAAGGACTTCTGTCATTCGCCGCCTTTGCTACACATGGCGGCGTATTGTACCCGTGCAACTATGCGGTCCCGCTACGGTTTTGGTGGGCCGGCATCGACGAAATCCATTGGAACTAAAGTCCGGATAATCTTAACGATGCGGCTGATTGCACGCTCAAATCCACCAATCGGCGAGTCGTCACGCGGCGCAGCAAACGCCGGCGCCGACATCAAGAGGACGAAAATGAGCGCTACAAATCTTGCCGAGAGAGAACGACGCATACACCCTCCTTGTGGCTCGCGAGACAGAGCCTTGCTTTCCAACCTGGAGGGCGCCCTTAGCCTAGGAGTGACGGGGAAAGACATTTCCCTACCCTAAAAGTGACCGGGGTCACGACTTTGTGCCGAAACCGGCTCTAGGCGGGAAAGGCGAAGAGCAAATTCGGCTGCTTCGGGAGGAGTTCGAAGTGCGTCCTGACGCTTTCAACCGTCGATGGCGTGACGCGGCTGCGTTCTGCCGACTCACGTAGGAAGGCTAGTGCCGTCATCGCAGACTCGCTATAGGCAAGGCCAACCTTGCCGAAATATGCGATTGATGCGCGGCAAAGGTCGGCGATTTCCGCGGGGCGACCTAACGCAAGCAACACGTCGGCAACGTCGAGCGCAGATAGCGCGACATCTTGAGCCATTCCCAGTTCGCCAAATTCGGAGCGAAGTTCTTGGAGGATAGTAAGCGCTGGTTCGTAGTGTCCCTCGACGAAGAAAACCCGCGCAAGACCCCATCGCGCGATCGCGCGCCTTGCCGAAAGGCCGAGTGCTTCGTACGAGCGGATTGCCTCAAGATAGGCGCTCTTCGCTTGACTGAGCAAGCCCAATTCCTTGTAGCAACGTCCGGAATCGAGGAAGGCGTTCGCTCGCATCTCCTGATCAAGAGAAGAATCTCCCGCAAGCGACAGCTCAATCGGAAGGGCTTCAGCAAATCGGCGAAGGCGAAGAAGCAACATCGCCTCGACAGAATCCGCCATCGCCGCCCGTCTTCGGTCGCCATAAGCGCGGAAGACAGACTTAGCTCTTCTCGCCAAAGTTGACGCCTCATCGAGCCTGTCGATCTCGCGATAAAGAAGCGCGCGGACCAACACTGTCCGCGCCTGTTCGTATTCGGAAACGCTGCACAGAGAGAGGCGCCCGTCGGCCTCTTCAAGAGCGACGAGTGATTCAGGGAAGGATCCGATGTAGTACGTCGCGTATGCCCGCTCACGCCACGCCGTCGCCCGCAGCTTCATGATCGTATCGAACGGATAGAGCCCCGGTTCAATCGATTCGGCGACTTCCACCGCAAGCGCTGCGAGATCTGCCGCAACCTTCGGTTCGGAAAAGTTTTTCTCGTCAACAACTCCGAGCAGTTTTCGAACAACCCCCGCCGTCCGCCATTCCGGATGCACCTCGATCATCGCCGGCGCCGCGATCAGCCTCGGCACAATCGCTGCCGCCGCTGCGTCCTCGGCCTTCGTGCGCTCTGCGAACGCGCGCAGCATGTTCGTTGTCTTCGGTGCCGGCGTCTCGGAGAGCTGGCGCTCATCCCACACGCTGTTGTCGCGCAGCGCGCCCGTCAGATCGCGCAGCGACTCGAGAGTCCCCGCGCACGTTTCGCATCCCGGCACATGCGAGTCGTGATCCGCCTCTTCCAGCAGGCCGATCAGAACTTCTTCGTCGTAGTGCTGTTCGATGATCATGACGGCCGTCTCACCGACGTGATGCTGAAATAGATTTCGCGCACGCGCTTCAGACAATTGTGAATCAACTTCTCGGCGTATCGATTCGTGGTGTCCAGCTCGCGCGCGACATCCACCGCCGACCGCCCTTCGAAATAGTGCAGGTACAAAGTCTCGCGGCAACGCGGCTGCAGATACTTCAGCGCCTGCCGCAGCGTCAGCATGACCGCGAAACGATCCGCCAGTCCGTGCGACACCGGATCGCTGTGATCGTGAATGTCGTCGGGCAGCGATTCCGTCCGCGCCTGCGTCCGCCAGTAATGACGCGACGCATTGCACATCGCCGCAACCAACCACGCCTTCGTGTTCTCGACCTTCGCCTCGGTCTGCATGTAGGCGAGAAAAACTTCCTGCATGAGATTCTCGGCGTCGGAATCGGGAACGCGGAATTTGCGACACGCAACGTGCAGCAACAGCTCGCGATACTGCTCGTAGAGCATCCCCACATCAGGAGTCTGCGTGAGGACAGAGCTCTCCATCGCGCTATCCGGAACGACCGGGTTGACTTCGAGTGTGCTCGGGTCAGACACGTGCGTTAATTATGGATCTGGCCTCGGCAACATATCATGAAGAATGCAAAAAGGCGAAATACCGTAGTCAAGCCCTTTTGGGCCGGGATATGCTCCCCTCCCGCATGGACTCCCGGCTACTGGCTGCATCCATAGATGATGTGTGGACCCGCTCGGCGGTCCCCGCCCTGGAGCGGTACATCCGCATCCCCAACCAGAGCCCTCTTTTCGACCCCAACTGGAAGCGTAACGGCTATATGCAGCAGGCAGTTAAGCTCGCCCGCGACTGGGTCGAACAGCAGGGATTCCGCGCCGAAGTCCATGAGATCGAGGGGCGAACTCCCCTTCTCTTCATCGAAGTGGAGGGCGATCCCTCCTCCACAATCCTCATGTACGGGCACCTCGACAAACAGCCCGCTATGACGGGTTGGGAAACCGGCCTCGGTCCATGGACACCCGTCCTGCGGGACGGAAAGCTTTATGGCCGCGGAGGTGCCGATGACGGCTACGCGGTCTTCGCCGCCGTCTCCGCCATTCGCGCCGTCGAACAGCAGAAAGCCCAGCACTCACGCATCGTCATCATCATCGAGTGTTGCGAAGAAAGCGGATCGACCGATCTGACCGCGTACATCGAGCTGCTCGGCAAACGCATCGGCACGCCGAGTCTCGTCATCTGTCTCGACAGCGGTTGCGGAAATT
>DATBRZ010000214.1:0-4742 GCA_036560025.1 Gemmatimonadaceae bacterium
ATTACCGAGCGTGATGTCGACCTGCCGATCAGCAAACATCTCAAGGTGGGCGACTTTCTCACACACGATGAGCAGGATACCTGGCCGCGCTACGCTGCGGTCGATCCGAGACTGCTCGACAAGCTAGAGCTCGTAATCGCAGAGATCACGCGCTGGCATGGATCGGAGCGCCAGGTGAATCTTGCGCTCGACGTTCATTCAGGATTCCGTGCGCCCGACCACAACCGCCGCATTGCGAGAGCGGCGCGCGACAGTCAGCATCAATACGGCGACGCTGCCGACGTAGCAATGGACGCGAACGGCGACGGCAGATACACCGCGCTCGACAGCAGAATGATCGGGCTCGCGGTGGAGATCGTGGAACTGAAACACCCCGAGCTCGTAGGGGGTCTTGGGCTCTACACGAGCGGTCACGCCCGCACGAGTTACGTGCATATTGATGCGCGCGGAAAGCGCGCACGATGGCGGGGCTGAGGGAGAACACCGACATGAACGACGTATTGCGTGACAGACTGATCCGCAAGCTCGATTCGCTACCTGAGGATCGTGTCTATCAGATCTTCGACTACATCGATTTTCTCGAGTCGAAGTACTCGCAGCGAACGAGCCAGTCAGGGAATCCGCTGACGCGGTTCGCCGAGGGAATGGAGGATACGATGCGCGCGGGGCGCGTGTCGGCGAACGTGATCGGCGGGACGATGAACATCATGAGCAAGGCGGTCGGCGCGATCAACGATGTTGCCCAGGCTGGCAAGTCTGTTGCATCGGGCATCATCGGCGTCGCCACAGGAGGGTCGGCGTCGCCGGACGAGCCGACGCCGCACCCGAGCGCGCCTCCGCGCGGTGGGCCGCACGAGCTTGGCAGTCAGCTTCCGCAAACCGGAGAGCAGGATAAGTGACACCACGGAAAGCGCGCGGCGCGGCCGCCACCGGCCGACGACCCCGTCGGCTTCCGCCCGACGTCGAGGTTTCCGAGCGGCCCCGCACCGGTGCCAAGCGCACGGTGATGGGCACGATCAGCGAAATCCCGAACTTTCTTCGGTTGTTATACGGGCTGATCACTGACAAACGCGTCGCCGCAATAGATAAGCTGGTTGTAGCGGGGGCAATTGCCTACATTCTGCTCCCGCTCGACCTCATTCCGGATTTCATTCCGTTTCTGGGTGAGGTCGACGATGTGTTTTTGTTGATCCTATCGATACAACGTCTTATCTCGAATGCAGGACGCGCAGTAGTGTCACAGCACTGGGCCGGCGACGTCGCCGATCTTACCGCCGCAAACCTCGAGCGGATTCTAATCGCGTGCGCGTTCTTCCTCCCGCGGCGGATGCGCCGCCGACTTCGTACAATCGGACGCGTCTGAGACACAGCTGAAGCAGAAGAGGAACCGGCTCGGCTGGCTGATCGTTTTCGCCGCCTTCGCCGGATGCAGTCGCAGCACTCCAGGCGGGCCACCCGGTCCGGTTATTCCACGCGAGCCGCCCCGGACCGTAGAGACCAATCGTCCGCCAGCGCGGCAGGCTCCGCCTCCGGCCCCTGTACCCAGCGGACGCGCCGTTCAGGCAATGCCGGTCACCGCCGATCTCAACGAGTTCGACCGGCAGCGGCTGATGAAACGCATCACCGATCTCTCGTTCTTCTCGCAGCTCGGACGGGAAATGATCGTGCGAAAGATCGAGTACGCATCGTCTGACGGGGTCACGATCCCTGCGTATTTCTTCGCGCCTCGCGATACGACGCGACGGCGAGCCGCGTTGATCTTTGTCCACGGCGGAGTTCACGGAGATCTGACGGACATTTACGTCCCTCATATCCGCTCGCTGATTCACGAGGGCTACGTCATCGTCGCACCCGAGTACCGTGGGAGCACGGGATACGGGAAAGGCTTCTACGACATGATCGACTACGGCGGAAAGGAAGTCGACGATGCGCTGGCGGCTCGCGATTACCTTGCTGTGTTCGCTCCCTACGTCGACTTATCGCGCCTCGGCATCATCGGCTGGAGCCACGGTGGATTCATCACGCTCCACTCGATCTTCAGGCGGCCGGAGCTGTTTCGGGTGGCGGTTGCACACGTGCCGGTCGCGGATCTTCCAACCCGCATTCGTACGCACTCTGCCGAGTATCAGCAGATCTTCGCTGCGCAGCCGGGATTTGGAGGCAATCTCAATGAGCGATTGGGTGCCTACGTCGAGAGATCTCCAATAGCCCACGCTCGGGAGCTCCGCACACCTCTCCTCGTTCATGCAGCGACCAACGACGACGATGTGTTCATCATCGAGAATCACAATCTGCGCGACTCGATGGTAGCGGCAGGCAAAGATCGGGCGGGGCTGTACTACTACCGTGAGTGGAAGGATCCGCCGGGTGGTCACTCGTTCAATCGCGTCGACACGAGGCAGGCGAGAGAGAGCTGGAGCAAGACGATTATCTTCCTCAACAATTATTTGAGACCAAGGTCAAGGCGGTAGCCACTCACCAGCGGTTACCGGTTACCGGCTACCGGTAACCCGTAACCGGCCTTACATTCCGCTATGGCAACCTCAACTCGACCAGCCCAGCGGCCCGCACCGGCTTCACCCGGCAGCGGGCCTTCGCGTTTCAAGGACCTTCCCGCGGAGACCGTGCAGGTGCCGGCGCGCGTTCGTGAGGATGTGGTTCTCACATTCGATGATGTACTCCTCAGTCCGCGCCACTCGACCGTCGCACCCAAAGACGCCAGCATCATCTCGAGGTTCACCCGGAGGATAAGCCTCAACGTTCCGTTCGCCTCGGCGGCGATGGACACCGTTACCGAATCGGAGATGGCGATGGCGATGGCCCGCGCCGGTGGAATCGGTGTGATTCACAAGAACATGTCGATCGACCGTCAGGCGGCCGAGGTCGATCGGGTGAAGCGATCCGAGAGCGGAATCATTCTGAATCCCATCACGCTTCCGCCGGAAGCGACGCTGCGCGAAGCCGTGGCGCTGATGACGCGCTTTCGCATTTCGGGCGTTCCAATCGTAGACCGCGACGGTCATCTCGTCGGCATCATCACGAACCGCGATCTTCAATTCGAGCGGAATCTCGACCAGCCGCTGAAACAGGTGATGACGTCGAAGGTCGTCACTGCTCCGCTCGGAACCACTCTCGAGGAAGCAGAGCGAATCCTGGGCAAGCATCGTATCGAGAAGCTTCCGGTCGTCGACGACAAGGGCACGCTGAAAGGCCTGATAACCGTCCGCGACATTCACAAGCGTCGCGAGTTTCCCGACGCGAACAAGGACGAACACGGACGGTTGTGTGTGGCTGCCGCGATCGGTGCAACAGGATACCGCGATCGTGCCAAAGCGCTCGTGGATGCCGGCGTGGATGTGCTGGTGATCGACACCGCACATGGACACGCGGGAGGTGTGCTCGATGCGGCCGCTGACGTTCGCGAAATGTTCCCCGACGTGCAGCTCGTTGCCGGCAACATTGCGACACGCGATGGAGCGTCGGCGCTCGTCGAGCGGGGAGTGGATGCCGTGAAAGTGGGTGTCGGCCCGGGCTCGATCTGCACGACTCGCGTGGTGACCGGTGTTGGTGTTCCTCAGCTGACGGCGGTACTCGATGCAGTGGAAGGAGCGGGTGATGTGCCCGTCATCGCCGACGGAGGAATCAAGTATTCAGGCGACATCGTGAAAGCACTCGCTGCCGGCGCGTCGAGCGTGATGATGGGATCGATGCTGGCGGGAACGGAGGAGAGTCCAGGCGAATCGATCCTTCTCGAGGGGCGGCGCTTCAAGATGATCCGTGGAATGGGAAGTCTGTCAGCGATGCAGGATGGAAGTGCCGACCGATACTTCCAGGAAGGCGAGATGTCGTCGCAGAAGCTCGTGCCGGAGGGAATCGAGGGGCGCGTTCCCTACAAGGGCCCCGTCGCCGACGTGATCTTCCAGATGGTCGGCGGACTGCGCGCGGGAATGGGATACGTCGGATGCGCAACGATCGATGCACTTCGGACGGAAGCGCAATTCGTCCGCATCACGGCAGCAGGGTTGCGCGAATCACATCCGCACGATGTAACCATTACGAGAGAGGCACCGAACTACTCGGTTTGAGGCAGGGAAATGCGAGCTGAAAACTCAGGACGCTCGCAGTTTCCTTGCTTGACAATGTCTCCCGCGAAATACCAACTTCACAACGCTTTCCGCTGTCTATAGTAGGACCGCGTCGGCGCGCGAGCATGATCATTGCGCCCGACGCATCGCTTATCAGCCGATACCCCGGAGACCCCGAATGAGTATCTGGACCAAGAAGAGCGTCGCTGTCCTGCAGGCTGAGGCAGGCGGAGAGGAGGGCGTACACACTCTTCGGCGCGCGCTCGGCGCCCTCAACCTCACGACGCTCGGAATAGGCGCGATCATCGGGGCGGGAATATTCGTCCTGACTGGTACTGCGGCAGCGCAGTACGCCGGTCCGGCAATCGTCTACTCGTTCATTCTGGCCGGACTCGGCTGCCTCTTCGCCGGACTGTGTTACGCGGAATTCGCGGCGATGATTCCGATCGCCGGTAGCGCCTACACATATGGATACGCAACGCTCGGCGAGTTCGTCGCGTGGATCATCGGCTGGGACCTGATCCTCGAGTATTTGTTCGGCGCAGCAACGGTCGCGGTTGGATGGTCCGGCTACTTCAGCGCATTCATGAATGAGCTCGGCTTCCGCATTCCGCCGCAATTCACGGGCGCTCCGCTCGATGTCGTGGGCAGTCATAC
>DATBRZ010000215.1:0-11109 GCA_036560025.1 Gemmatimonadaceae bacterium
AGTGGTGAAATGGCTGTGACTGGCGAACCCGAGACTGAGCGCCAGCTCGCTCAAGTTGTGCGAACCGGATGCAAGACGTTCCAGAGCGAGCCCGAGGCGTAGTCGAAGAAGGTACTGGTGAATCGGGATTCCCGTTTCGGCACGAAAGATCCGCGAGAGATGAAACGGCGACGATGCGACGCACCGCGCCAGATCCGTCAACGAGAACGAAGCAGACGGATTCATCGCCAGAAGCAGCTTGGTCTCTTCGACGATCCTGCGTCTGTAAACCAGTGTGCTTCGACGGCCAGCGCTCGCTCGTTTCGGGCTCGCGAGCAATGCGTCGCGGACAATCTCACGCAGCAGATTGAGCGTCCGCTCCTCCGCCTCGAGTGCAGTAAACAGACCGTCACGAAGCGCAAGTCGGAGCAGCTGGTAGTCGATTAACGCGGAAGGGCGGACGCGGGCGTGCCTCAACGCGGATGGGAAATCCGTGTCGCCGTCGACGCCGCCTGTCATCAATACCGATGTGATCTCAGGTGAGCACGCCAGAGAAGTGCAATCATCGCCACGCGACGGGTGACTGACCCGGAATGTCTCTCCCTTGTTGAAGAAAACGACATGCGCCGGCTCCGCAACGATGCGTGTTCGGCCAATGTGCTTCACGAACATCCCCGATCGAACGAAAACAACCTGGTGGGATGTCGACTCTTCCTCCGGCATGGCAGGCGCTTCGACGTTGCGACAGCGAAGGTCGCTCACGCTTACCAGCTCATTCTTGAAAAGCGGGTATCGATGCATGAGCAGATTATTTCCGGCCGAGTCGAGCTAACAGACGAATCTGTCCGGAATGATACGCATCGTGGGCGGCGACGCCGAGCAGCTCGTCGGCAACGGTGCACGTTCGGCCCGGACGAACGCGGCGCAGATTCTTTCCCGGTGCGTGCTCGATCGCGTCGACCAGTCGCCGCTGGTATTCCTCGAGAAGCGCGAGATCGGCTGCCCAGGCTGCGTCCGTTGGTCGCTCGGGAGTTTCCGGCCACCACGATGCCTTGAGCTTTCGCGGAAAGTCACCGGCGGTGCTCATCCCGAGTCGAAGCAGAAGCCGATGGCGTGTATAGGCGAGGTGAAGCATCAACTCCCATGGTGTGTTGCGACCGGGAGCTATTCGACGGGCAGCGGTTGACGGCGTGAGCTCCCGCAGAACTGAGCGGACGGATGGGCCATGCCATGCCGGGCCGCGATAGACCTCCTCGATTGTCCGGAGAATCACGTCGCGTCCGGGAACCTGCTCTCTCGATTCGGCTTTGACCCGAGACGGCTTCCGCGTTGCCGAATTCATGAAGTCACTCCATCGGATATCAACGCCGCCGGAAACGACACGACGTCGAAATGTGTAGTCTTACCACCATATGCGGCTACACTGGTGATAAACAACCGCGATGGCGGCACCTTGTCAAGACGCCGACGGCCAGTGAGAATTACACGCAATGCCTCCATCAACTGCTCGAGCTGTAAGGCCGATCCCGGACAAGCCGCCACTGGCTGAATTCATAGGGAATCATCCTGCACTCGACTTTCACAATACTCTCGCGTGGCCGAGCCCCGAAGGCGTGAACGAGCGATTCTACAGTCCTCAGGACCTGATCAATTGGTGCCGGACCGCGGGTATTCTCACCACTCCTGAAGCCCGAGCTCTGACTCGCCGCGCGCAGCGACATGCTGGTGAAGCGACACGAGTCCTCGCCGAAGCTCGCAGACTCCGCAAGATCCTGCACGACGCGCTGTCTCCGATTGC
The DNA here is from genome assembly GCA_036560025.1 of Gemmatimonadaceae bacterium. Taxonomy (GTDB): domain Bacteria; phylum Gemmatimonadota; class Gemmatimonadetes; order Gemmatimonadales; family Gemmatimonadaceae; genus UBA4720. The sequence goes on from DATBRZ010000215.1 coordinate 1,778, forward strand.
ACACCGGAAGCGCGTCAGGGAACGCGATCTCGACAGACTCAACACGGAAGTAAGACGCGCGCTCGCATCATTTCGACTCGGCGAATCCGGCAGAACGATTACGTGGGCAAATGACCCTCGCGCTGGTTTGTCGGTGATAGTGCATCGTCTGGCGTGGTCCGCGGCGCAGCTTCTCACATCGCAGGAGCTGGCGCGGCTCAGCAGCTGCGCGAACGAGAGATGCGGCTGGCTCTTTCTCGACGAATCGAGGAATCAGAGCAGGCGCTGGTGCAGCATGGAGGAATGCGGGAGCCGCGCAAAGGCGCGGCGTTACTATCGGCGAACGAAGCGAGGCTCAGGAAGGAAGTCGGCAAGAATCTGAAAGTGCATCGATCAGGGGCCGAGCAGGTTTATCGACCTGATTACCAGACGAGGAAACGATGATCAGTCGCATCTGGCATGGGTGGACGAAGCCTGAGGACGCGGACAAGTACGAGGCGATGCTGCGCGCCGAAGTGTTGCCGGGGATTAATCGGGTCAAGGGATACAGCGGCGCGTATCTGCTGCGGCGTGACGCAGGAGACGAGACAGAGTTCGTCACGATTACCCAGTTCGATGATCTCGACGCGGTCCGGGGATTTGCAGGTGCCGACTACACGAAGGCGGTGATAGCGCCCGGAGCCGGGAAGCTGCTGACACGGTACGATGAACGATCGGCGCACTACGAGACGATTCTTACGCCGCAGCAGGTAAGACAGGCGGCAATGACGCCGAATAAATAAAGCACAGCTTCAGTCCCAGATGTTTGGGCGCGGGGCGCTCATCTGGCGCAGATAGCTGAGCATGTGGCCGGTGTGTATAGCCTCGTGATATCCCATTCTGAGAATGAAATCGCCGAACGGTCGCACGTAACCCTTATCGGAGCGATCGACTTTCTTCTCGACCAGATCGCGTTCGCTGAATGAAGCGATCAAGTCGAGACACTTCTGGTGGTAGGGAGCGGCGAGCGACACTTCGGCTTCGACGTCGTCGAACGGCCGCGGCTTGAACGGCGAATCCTCCGAGGGGGGACTCTTCCCGAGCTCGAGCATAGACGTGTAAAGGAATTCCCCCTCGAGAACGTGTCTCACCATCTCGATGCACGTCATCGCCTCGTCATCGGGCTTCCAGTGGAGCCTGTCGGTCGGAATGCCGCGCCAGACAATGAGACTCCGTCGGCGGATCTCCTCGAGATTGAGAATCAGAACGTCGGTCGCTTTCACGTTGACCGCCCGGTGATGAGTGTGATCCAGCGCTGAAACGAATTCAACAGCGATCGAAGCTGATCGAGCGTGCGGGAATCCGTCAAGCGGCCGGAGTCATCGATGAGCTTGGCGGCTTCACGAACGAAAAGCGCCGGCATTGGCAATACCGGCGAGCCGGTCGCGTACAAAACCTGTCGAAGCGTTGTCTGCGAGAGTCGCGTTCCCCACGGTCCACCCGTCGCTCCGATTATGGCGACAGGCTTTCCCGATAACACCTCGTCCGGTGCGGGACGAGACAGCCAATCGATCGCATTCTTCAGAACGCCCGGCACGGATTGATTGTATTCGGGAGTCCCGATCAAAACGCCATCGGCCTTCGCGACTCGTTCGCGGAGGAGACGCACCGAGTGGGTCCCACCACCGGTCGCTTGCTCGAGATCTTCATCGAACAGCGGGATCGTCCCGAGCGTTTCAACGATCTCGATTGTCATTCCCTGAGGCGCATTTTCGGATGCGGCGACCAGGAGCGCACGATTGAAAGACCGTTTTCTCAGGCTCCCGCATATCGCCAGCACGTGCGTGCGCCGATCGGATGCGGCCTCAACCGGAATCATCGGACAGCCCTACGGACTGTGGCGGTCGTCGCTACCGCCGCTGCCAGGATCGCGATAGGAGGAGCCCCAGCGGCCGCGGCAATTATTGCGACTGCAAGCCCACCAGCCCGAGCGTCGAGCATGATGCCGTGATCTCGTGCGAAGACCTGGGTCGCGATCAGGCCAGCAAAGAGTGCCGGTGCCAATCGCACGACTGCGCGTCGCAATAAAGGCGGGAGCGAGCGGCGACCCAGCCACAGAGGGCCGACTCCCTTGGTGAGCATTGTTACAACGCCCACACAGACGACGACCTGCCAGCCGCGCGTCACGATGCATCTCCCGCCGGAAGGTCGAGGAGCGATGTCGCGGCTGCACCGAGCAATGGAATGCCTGCCGGCGCAAATGGTGTCAGCAGCAGAGCTGCTGTGGCTCCGAAAACGGCCGCGGCACGACCGCTACTGTTCGCGAGATGCGGCTTGAGCAACACCACAAATAGAGCGGGAAACGCAGCGTCCAAACCAAACACGGTTGGGTCGACGATTCTCATTCCGCCAATTGCGCCCACGGCGGTGCATCCGACGTGAGTCGCGTATAGAACAAGACCGGCGCCGAATAGTCGCCGTTCGCTGAATTGCCTTCGTGCGAACGCGACTCCCCAGGTTTCATCGACGACAAGCTGCGCCAATGCAAACCGCCTGATCGGACCGCCGGGCAGTTTCTGCGCGACGGCTGAACCCATGAGGAGATAGCGAGACATGAGGAGCGCAGCTGTCGTAGCGGCAGTAGCGACGGTGCCGGATGACGCCAGCACTGAGACGGCTGCGAACTGAGCCGAACCTGCGAATGTCGTCGCAGACATGACGATCGCGGCAGGAGCCGTGAGACCGGCTCCCCGAGCTAGGACGCCGAATACGATGGCCACCACTCCGATAACGACCGCAACGGGAGCGATGGCGCGGGCGCCCGCGTATGCATCGGATTCATTGCTCGATATCAGTCTCATGTCCGAGATATTTGCACATGCAATCTTTGCATAGCGAACTATATCATGGATATTTGCTAATGCAAGTATTTCGGGATAGAGTTCGAGCTGTGAAGGAAATGCTGACCGATTCGGAGATGAACGCGTGGCAGGGGCTTCTGCACGCGCACCACCAGATCGTCAGAAAGCTCGATTCAGAGCTGCGCGCGGAGCACGGCGTGACGTTCGCGGACTACGACGTTCTGCTTCGATTGGCGCGGGCACCGGATCGTCGGCTGCGCATGACCGAGCTTGCAAAACGCGTGATGATCTCGCCGAGCGGGCTCACCCGTGCCGTTGATGCCCTGGTCAAGGAGAAGCTGATCGAGCGCGAGCGGAGCGACAGCGATGCCCGTGTCGTGTTCGCACGTCTGACCGACGCGGGAATGAAACGGGTTCGCACGGCTGCCAGGACGCATCTGCGGGGAATACGCGAGCATTTCACGGGTCGATTGAGTGAGGCGCAGCTCCGCAATCTCGCGGCGGCACTCGAGGTGATTACCGGGCCACACGTGCCTCATTAGTCTGCCAACGTCCACCGATTTTTGGGATGGCGCAAGAATCTGAAAGCCGGCTCAATCTGCGGTTCGTAAATACCGAACGAGACTCTCGCCCCAGAGGTAAACGTGTCGACAATGACATTGAGCGCGCCGTACGCAGTGCGGCCCATCAGATTTCTCGAGCTCGCATCCCACGGCGACTGGACCGTGAAGGTCTACACGATCACAGCCGGACGACCGATCTCGAAGGAGCTCGTCAGCGCCGCAAAGCGGCTTGCCTTCAAGAAGCTCGACGAGTGGAGGAGAGAAACTCGTCCATGGCCGGATCACAGCGCCGCATCGGTGATCGTTCACCACGGTGAAGGCGCGAATTACATCGTGCTGGACTGGTGGGTGGACGAATCGATACTGCAACACCACGTGTGGAGCTCGCCGATCGACGCACCGGAGAGGTTCACTTACCTCTCGCCACTTGGCATCGGTGTGTGCGTTTGGGAGATGGAGGTACTCCAATTCGAGCGCGAAGCATGGATCGCCTACGTGCTGGGACGCTCAGGTGGACCGGACATGGAAGCGTACTTCGCAGCTCACCTCAACGCGCATGAGGAGCGCAAGCCGAAGGTCACCGCCTGAACACGTAGCTCCCTTTCACGAAGAACGCGTCTGCCTGTCGATACCGGCTTCTGAAGAGATTTGGAATCCCGGACGTCGGCGCATCCATCGTACTCCCATAGCCGGCGAAGAATACCGTTCCCGGGCCCGGTTGAAGCGCGACCAGCCAATCTGCGCGGAACTGGCGCGACAGCATCCTCTCGCTCCGCGTGAATGACCCATCGGAATCCCTGAACAAGAGCGAACCCTCCGTGCGCGTCTCATCGCGGAGCGGAATTCGATCGAAGCCGTCGAATTCGCCTGTGAACCGAACGAACAGAGCGCGCGTCAGCTGATACTCGGTCTTGAGCCTTGCGACACGCTGGATCTTGACAGTTTCACCAGTCGATTTTCGCGTGACGAGCAGATAATCAAACGTGGGAGCGAACCGAAGACGGTCGGTAGGACGAATCAGCGCCGCGAACGTCGAATAGATCACACCGCCTGATGACCACTCATCGAAATTGTCGTCCTGACCCCATAGCAGTACTTCGTTGAAGCTCAGCCAGCTCCATTGCGGTGAATTGACAGACAGGACGTAGTCGCGGTTTGGCAATCGCCCGCCACCAGTAAATGGAACTGTGTCAACGCTCGACGTCGTGCGTCGCTCGACGTAAACGCCGCGGAAGAGGTCGGGATCATACCCGAACGTCTCGAGCAGCAGCGCTGCAGACGCTGTCCATCCGCCGCGCAGCTGGTATCGGGTGATCAGATGGAGCTTCTTCTCCAGCGCAGTCTCGCCGCGAGTGAATGCACGATATTTCCAGTTGGTCACGTACGTCGGATCGAACGACACCGCTTCGAACAATCGACCACGCCTGGCGAGATACGTCAGATGATGCGCGAACTGTCCCGCTACGATGCCGGGGCGAAGCACGAATGCCGTTCGTGCGTGGAAATCGGGATCCATGCCCGTCAGCGAGTAGTTGAAGCCGAACGGAATGCCCTGACGATTCAGCTCGGCCGACCACATCGGTGCACTGACCGCGGCGGCACTGTCGCGAGAGCGGCTGCCGGCCAGCTGCAGAGCGAGAGCCGAGCTGCGGCCGAGGGCAAATGCGCCGTCGATTTCAGCGACGCTGTTGGATGATCCGCCGTCGCGAGTATCAACCAGAGTCGCGCCGACGCGTGAGAGCGCTCCGATATCGCGCTGGGCACGAAGAACATTGAAAAACGGCGTGGCTCGTTCCCTTCCGAGATCGCCTTCGCGCGATGTCTCCCTCGAGTCGGCCGCGAAAAGAAATGCCAGGCTGGTCCGTGGCAGAGTGCCGGTGACTTTCGCCGCTACCCTCGGACGACGAATCGAGCGGGTGTAAATGAGATTGTTCGGCACCGAGAACGCGTCGAGGTTGTCGAGAAAGAACGGCCGCTTCTCGGGAAAGAAGAGCGCCTTCCGCGGATCAGTTATCAGCTGTCCCGCATCCGATTCGATCTGTGAAAAATCCGGGTTGATTGTGGCGTTGAACGTCCCGTTGCTGGCGATCCCCCATTTCACGTTTCCGCTCAGCGATGGCCGCTCAGCGTCATAGCTCCACGCCGATGTTTCGCCGCCGTCTCGCGCACCCGACGTCTGTTGCGTGATGACCGGATTCAACTCCAGCACGAGTCCACGGCGAATTTCGCTCAGTCCTTCGAGCGTCCCGCTCTGCGCGAGAAACGATACGCTGGCTCGACGTGCGGGTGCCCAGCTGTCCTCGTATCCTGAGTGCTGGACTTGGCGGACGACATTGAATCCCCATGATTGCGGCGAGCCGCGCTGATACGGGAGTGACCTGAATGGAACACGCACTTCCACTTCGTAGCCCCACGGTGTCAGACGTCCCTTTGACTCGAACACGAAGTCCTGACTCAGATCGGGCGGTTGCCTGGTTGTCGGACGCTCCCACCATCCTGCAGCAGCGCGCTGATACGACTCGCGCACCGTTCCATCCACCTGAACTCCGAGGGGATTCACCGCGAGCAGAATCGCCTGACGCGCGTCGTTGAACGTCCCGAGGTAAAGCTGGACGTTGTCGTCGACGTCCATTACATGGTCGCGCTGGCCGAGTGTCGCCTGCGCGACTCCATGAGACTCGAACGCTCTGATTCCGAAGTACACCGCGGTCGGCGAATACCACACGAGCACGTGTGTGGAGTCCTGCGCGGGAATTCCGTCCTGCGGTGAGAACTGCGAGAATCCGGTGAGCAGTGCCGCCTTGTTCCACACCGCTTCGTCGATCTTTCCGTCGATCGTTACGTCGGCAGTGTCTCTCGGAATGGCAACGCGAAGCTGTCGGTCATGGCCGCGATAAATCGGGGATCCCTGCGCGTTTACCGTCGCAAGGAAGCACAGGGTCAGCACTGATTGGCAGAGCATGTCCGGTAAACTTGAGCGTAGCAAGACCTCGCTCTCGACTGCTTTCAGATTCTTGCTGACTTGACCAAGGCCCACCGGACGTTCGGTCGCTAAAACGACGAAGCCCCGCCTTCACGGCGGGGCTTCGTTTTGCGGGACCACCCGCAAACGGCGCTACTGCACCGCGTTGATCATGTCGAAGATCGGGAGATACATCGACACCACCATTCCACCCACCACGACGCCAAGGAACACGATCATGACCGGCTCGAGCAGGCTCAACAGGTTGCTCACCGCCGCGTCGACCTCCTCATCATAGAAGTCGGCGATCTTGGACAGCATCTCGTCGAGTCCACCGGTTTGCTCACCGACCGAGATCATCGATATGACCATCGGTGGGAATACGCCTGATTTCTTGAGTGGAGCCGCAATCGTATCACCACCGGCGATCGACGAGCGCGATTCCATGATCGCATCCTGAACGACTCGATTTCCCGCAGTCTTGGCCGTTATCTCCAATCCATCGAGAATGCTCACGCCCGAGCTCACGAGCGTTCCGAGTGTTCGCGTGAAGCGTGAAACCGCCGACTTGCGCAGCACGTCACCGAGCACGGGAACCTTGAGCAGAAATCTGTCGACTTTCAGTCGACCATCCGGCTTCGACACGTACCTCTTGTATAGGAACACCGACGCAATTCCGAAGCTGATGACCAGATACCAGTAGCTCTTGAGGAATCGCGACAGCGCCATCACTACGCGCGTCGGCAACGGGAGAGCCAGTCCTGCAGAGCTGAACAGATTCTCGAACACCGGAATCACGAAGATGAGGAGAACCGTGACCGCGATTCCCGCTACAGCCATGATTACGCTCGGATAGATCATCGCGCCCTTCACCTTCCGGATCAGCGCGTCGTTCTTCTCCATGAACGTTGCCAGGCGCATCAGAATCGTGTCGAGAATACCGCCGGCCTCACCGGCGGCGACCATGTTCACATACAGGTTGCTGAACGCCTGCGGATGCTTACCCAGCGCGTCAGCAACGGTGTTACCCGACTCTACGTCGAACACCACCTTTCGGGTGATGTCCTGCAGGGTCTTGTTCTGGCTTTGCTCGGCGAGAATCGTCAGCGCCTGCACGAGCGGCAGACCGGCGTTGATCATCGTCGAGAACTGGCGCGTGAAGATGACGATGTCCCGCATCTTGATCGCGCCGCGCCTGCCTCCCTTTTTCTTTCCGGCCTCGTCGATCTTTACGACTGTGAGCCGCTGACGGCGGAGCTGCGCGATAACGTCGTCGCGTGACGGCGCTTCAATGGTTGCCGAGCGGAGGTCGCCAGCGAACGATCTCGCGGTATAAGTGAAGGCTGCCATCGTTTATCTCTTGGCCAGGCCGCCGGTGAGCGGACGCGATGTTGCGCCGTTCTTTCCATCTTCTGATGCCGGCTCCTTGCCGATCATTCGCAGGAACTCGTCCGGCGCACCCGTTACTCTCAGCGCTTCGTCAAGCGTGATGTCGCGCGCCATGTACAAGCCGTAAAGCGCGTCATTGAGCGTCTGCATTCCGAATTTCTTTCCGGCCTGCATCGACGAGTAGATCTGATGGACCTTGTCGTCGCGGATCAGTGCGCGAATCGCCGGCGTGACGACGAGAATCTCTGCAGCCATCGATCGCCCGCGACCCGATGCCTTCTGCACCAGCGTCTGCGTGACGATCCCTTCCAGCACGAACGCGAGCTGCGCTCGCACCTGCGCCTGCTGGTGCGACGGGAATACGTCGATGATTCGGTTGATCGCTTCCGCCGCTGAGTTCGTGTGCAACGTCGCGAACGCGAGGTGGCCTGTCTCTGCGATTGTTAACGCCGCCTGAATCGTCTCGAGATCGCGCATTTCACCGATCAGAATTACGTCCGGGTCTTCGCGCAGCGCGTACTTGAGCGCATTCGCGAACGACTTGGTGTCAGTGCCGACTTCGCGCTGGTTGATCAGGCATCCCTGATGGCGGTGAATGAACTCGATCGGATCCTCGACGGTGATGATGTGGCCTTTGCGCTCGCGATTGATCTTGTCGATCATCGCGGCGAGCGTCGTGGATTTTCCTGACCCGGTCGGACCGGTCACGAGGACCAGCCCGCGCGGCTTCTCCGCCATCTTTGCGACGGCGCCCGGCAGACCGAGCTCGGTGAACGTGCGGACGTTGAACGGGATCTGACGGATCACCATCGACACGCATCCGCGCTGGCGGAAGCAGTTGCCGCGAAACCGCGCGAGATTCGCGATGCCGAATGAGAAGTCGAGCTCGTCCTCGGTCTCGAATCGCTTTTTCTGATTCTCGGTCAATACCGAGTAGGCTAGCTGAAGGGTGTCCTTCGGGCTGAGGATACCGCCGGTGCGGGCACTTGTGATCTCGCCATCGATGCGCAGCTTCGGCGTTTCACCCGCAACGATGTGCAGGTCGGACGCGTTCACCGACACCATCTCCTCGAGGAGATTGCGCAGGTTGAGCGCCATTGCCGGCGCGGCACGGCCGACCACCGGGTGCGGTGGCGGCTGCTCAGCTCCTGGCGCTGCGTGATTATCTGTTGGCGCCGTGTGCGACGGCAGCGGTGCAGTCATGAGTGGCTTTCCTACGATGGGTAATCCTGTCAAGTGAGGACGATTAACGGTGGTTAGGGGTAAGCGACGAAAGCGGTTACGGGTTACGGGTGACCGGCGACCGGCGACCGGTGACCGGCTACCGGCACCCGCCTCATATGCTCGTTTCCCGAACCACGTGCTCCAGCGTCGTTATTCCCTTGATCACTTTCAGCCATCCATCCATTCGCAGGGTGAGCATGCCTTCGGCGATCGCAGCTTTGCCGATCTCCGCGGCACCGACCTGCTGCATGATCAGCTTCCGCAGGCGATGGCTCATGTTCATAGTCTCGTAGAGGCCCTGTCGTCCCTTGAGACCCGTTCCCTGACATGCCTCGCATCCTTTGCCGCGGAAGAACGGAAGGTCTCCAATCCGGG
>DATBRZ010000216.1:0-23746 GCA_036560025.1 Gemmatimonadaceae bacterium
AAACGCAATAACGGACAACGCAAAAACAGTGAACTCATGACGCGAAAAGTTTGTCAGAAAATCCGTCGACCCAATAAGGCTTCTATCTTCGCAAGCGCGAGCCGAGTCGAGTACCTCGCCTGAATTAGCGATGCTTCTGCTTCGCTCAGTGCGACTTGCGCTTCAAGCAGATCCAGAATCGTTGTTGCACCTTCCCGGTACCTCGCGCGCTGCACGCGATAATTCTCCGTTGCAGCAGCCACGCCCACCAATGCGAGATCGATCCCTGCGCGTGAAGTGATATAGCCATGGTATGCCTGAGCCATGAGTTCGCCCGCAGCCCGTTCGAGGTCCACTCTCGTCGCGCGCGCGATGTCGCGATCGGCGCGTGCACGCGCAACCGCGAGCTCACGTGTACCACCGTTCCATATCGGAACCGATACAGCAATTGCGTACTGGCTCCGCTTCAACGCAGACGGGAAGAATTGCGAGTCGTATGCCCCCTTCGTCGCGCCAAATGTGATTTCCGGGAAGTACCGCTCACGCTGAGCGGATAGAACAGCGCTGGCGCTCTTCTCATCAGCGCGCGACGCTTCGACTTCGGGACCCCGTCTTCGCATCTCCGCAATTGCAGCCTCGCGCGTCATCGGTAATGGCGGAGGCTTGGCAGTATCGATCGGAGCTGCTTCCGCTGCACCATCGAGCCCAATCAAACGGCCGAGTCGCAGCCGGGATGTTTCGAGCGCGGAATCCCGGCTCAGTATCGCGAGACGCGCGCGACTCACCTCGAGCAGGAGCTGCAGAGAATCGGAAGCGATCGCTTCCCCCGCGACAACACGCACTCGCGCAATGCCGAGCTGCTCAGCCGCACGCGTCAATCGATCAGTGGCTACACGCGACAGCTCGCGGTTTGCAAGTACCGAGAAATAAGCTTCGTCAGTCGCAAGCGATGTACGGAACCGCGCTACAGTCTCGGTCGCCTCGGCGCTTTCGACAGAAGCGCGCGCACTTTTCAAATCGCCGAATTTCCCCGTGCCCAACAGCGTGTACCGCGCATCGAGTGTGGCACTTGTCGAGTTCGGACTGATTGCTCCTGTGCCGAAGTTGAAGAATGGCTCGGAGAAGTGAGTGTACGTGGTCGCCGCGGTCACATTGGGACTCAGGAGGCTCGTGACTGCGGAGCGTCGCTGCCATACAGCGGCCTCGACGCGGCTGCGAGCGGTAACTGCGTCCGGATTAACCAAAGCCGCGCGCCGTCGCGCCTCCGTGAGCGTGACGACCGGAACGGTGTCGCCCGTCGTCTGTGCCGCAACGGGTAGCGAAGTGAGGCAATTCGCGAGCAATGCAGCGAAAACTCCGCGAGAGGAAATCGATATCATCGCGCCTCCGACGAAGCAGCCGCTCGTGGAATCGGTTCATAGTCACCGGCCCCGCGCGACGCAGCAACAGGAGCACGATGACCGCGCAATCGCTCGAACACGACGAACACCGCAGGCACGAGGAAGAGCGTCAGCAATGTCGACAGCAGCAGTCCGCCGATGATCGCGTAGCCAAGCGGCCGGCGACTCCCCGCTCCTGCGCCCAACCCGAATGCTATCGGCATTGCGCCGAAGATCGTCGCAACAGATGTCATGAGAATCGGTCTCAGTCGAATGCGTCCGGCTTCGAGCATCGCCGATACGGCATCACGTCCCTCGAGCCGCAGCTGGTTCGCGTACGTCACGAGTAGAATCGAGTTCTTCGATACAAGACCAATCAGCAGAATCATTCCGATCTGGCTGTACACATTGAGTGTAGAGCGCGCGATAAAGAGCGCAGCCAGCGCACCCGTGACAGCGAGTGGAACAGCAAGCAGCACCGTGAGCGGATGGAGCAGCGATTCATACTGCGCCGCAAGCACCATGAACACGAAGATGAGTGCGAGGGCAAACGCGAAGTACAACGCACCGCCCGATTCCGCGAACTCGCGCGATTCGCCGGCGAGATCCACGGTGCTTCCCGCGGGCAAGACCTGCGCGGCAGCTGCTTTCAGTGAATCCAGCGCCTGACCAAGTGTGAATCCCGGCGCCATACTCGCGGACAGAGTGAACGATCGCACACGATTGAAGTGATTCAGCTGGCGCGGACCGATCTGCTCCTGGACTTGCGTCACAGCATCGAGTGGCACGAGCGTGTTGTTCCTGCCACGAACCTGTAAACCTGTGATGTCCGATGGCGTCGCGCGCTCTCCTGCGTCGAGTCTCAGTATGACGTCATAGAGCTTGTTATCGGATGTGAATCGACTCACGTCGCGTCCACCGAGCAGTGTTTGAAGAGTCGTTGCAATGTCGCGCGCGGGGACGCCAAGGTCTTCCGCGCGATCGCGATCGAGCGTGACGACCAGCTCCGGTTTGGTAACACGAAGATCGGTGTCGATGTTCAAGAGACCCGGAATCGTCCTTGCGCGCGCGGTGAGCGTGTCCATGCCGCGCACGAGAGCTTCGAAGTCGCGGTTCTGGACGACGAACTGGACAGGCGCCTGAAATCCGCCGAACGCCGGCGGGTTCACAGCGAACGCGAACACACCGGGGACGCCGAAGAATTTCGGCTGCACCTCGCCGATGATGTCCTGCGCCGAGCGTTTGCGCTGGTCCCAATCGGTGAGAAGCACGCCAAGAATTGCGGAGCTCGGCGGACCACCAAATCCGATCACCGCGAACGTCGATCGAACGTCCTTCGTGCCATGGACGATTCCCTCGAGCTGTCTGAGATACTCATCGGTGTAGGCGACAGTTGCGCCCTCAGGTGCCACGACGAAGGTGAAGAAGAATCCACGATCATCGGGCGGCACGAACTCGCGCTTGAGCGACTTGAACAGGACGACTGCGCCGAGGGTGAGCACTACTGCTCCACCGATCACGATGAACGGCCGTGCAAGCGAGCGTTGCAGGAGACGGCTGTAACGCCCTGTGACACTTCCGAGCACTGTGCCGACGATGTGATGGAATCGCGATTCGCGCGCACTGACGCGAAGGATCTTCGCGGACAGCATGGGCGTCAGTGTCAGCGCGACGATACCGGATATGAGAACCGAACCGCCGACAGCCGCGCCGAACTCGTTGAACAGTCGTCCGGTTGCGCCAGTGAGGAACAACAGCGGCGAGAACACAGCGAGCAGCGAGATCGTCGTCGCAATAACGGCCGTAGTGATCTCGCGAGTACCGTCGATTGCTGCTGTCTGCGGATCCTTGTGCAGCTCCTCCTGGTGCCGGTACGCGTTCTCCATGACGATGATCGCGTCGTCGACGACGATTCCAATGGCGAGAATCAATCCCAGCAGCGTCAGCGTATTCACCGAATAGCCGAGGGCGCCGATGATCGCGAACGTTCCGATGATCGACACTGGGATCGCCAGCGCAGGAATCACGGTTGCGCGCAACGTTGCGAGAAACAGGAAGATGATCAGGATGACCAGGGCCGCCGTGATGAACAGCGTTTCCTTCGCCTCACGAATCGAACGCTGAATGAACACCGATCCGTCGAACGCCATGCTCAGCGTGACACCTGGGGGGAGCGCCGCTTGTATCGCGGGAAGCCCCTTGTGTACCGCGTCGGCAACCTCGAGCACGTTCGCCTTTGATTGTCGCACGACGCCGAGGAAGACCGCCGGCTCCCTGGAGTACCTCACGACCGATCGTTCGTCTTCGGGGCCGGGCTCGACGCGCGCAACGTCGCCAAGCTTTACGAGCTCGCCGTTTCCGCTTGCGACTGTGAGATTGGCGAACTCACCCGGCGTTCTCATTTCGCCGAGGTAGCGGACCGAGAACTCCCGACGTTCGGATTCGATGCGGCCGGCCGGTATCTCGACGCTGCGCGTGCGGATCGCGGTTTCAACATCCTGTGCAGTGAGTCCGCGCGCGTTGAGCTCAGCCGGCGACAGCCATACGCGCATCGCGAATCGGCGCTCACCGTAGATCGGCGCACCGGAAACGCCGCGAATGGTCTGCAGGCGGGGTTTGATCTGACGATCGGCGATGTCGGACAGCTCCATCAGCCCGTACGTCTTCGACGTGAGCGCGAGGAACATGATCGGAAAGGCGTCGGCTTCCTGTTTCGCGATGACCGGCTCTTCGACGTCTTCAGGGAGAAGACCGCGCACACGCGAGACTTTGTCGCGGACATCCTGAGCAGCGGCTTCGATCTCGCGGTCGAGCGTGAATTCCAGGGTGATGGTGCTGATCTGCTCCTGGCTCGCGCTGGTGATCGAGCGAAGTCCCTCGACGCTCGAAAGCTCCTCCTCGAGTACGTCCGTTACGGCGGATTCGACGACCTGCGGGCTGGCTCCGGGAAGCAGGACGGTGACGGATACGATCGGCGGGTCGGCGTCGGGGAATTCGCGGACGGGCAATCGCGTGTAGGCGATTCCTCCGACGAGGACGATGCCGAGGCTGACCATGCTCGACAGCACGGGGCGGCGAATGAATCTCTCAGCGAACTGCATTTATCGGCTCCTGGGTCCGCTACCGAACATATACCGAAACATCTGGGGCACAAGGCGCCCTCACGATCTCGACGAACGATGAGGGAGGAAATCGACAGGCGCGGGGACGCGAAACGTGCTTCCCGGCGACGGAAAGTTCAACCGACCAGACACAACTGTGACATAAAACCAGCTACCGGTGACCGGCTGCCTGTAACGGGTTGCCGGTAACCGGCATTCTCTCAGTTGCGTTGTTCGCGTCCACGTGTTATTTAACCATCAAGATAATTAACCATTCGGTTTAATCAACCATGGCTGCCGATTACCTCAGCACGACATTCGCTGCTCTCGCCGATCCAACGCGCCGAGCGATCCTGGCGCGACTTGCAACAGGCGAAGCAACAGTCACCCAGATCGCACAACCATTCGACATGAGCCTGCCCGCGGTTTCAAAACATCTCAAGGTTCTGGAGCGGGCCGGACTCATCGCGCGCGGACGCGAAGCGCAATGGAGACCATGCCTCCTCGACGCAGAGCCTCTGAAAAATGCCGCCGACTGGCTCGAGGACTACCGACCCTACTGGGAGCAGAGATTCGATCGCCTCGATGAGTATCTGAAGAAGGTACAGAAGAAGCAGTCACGACAAACCGGAACGACAAGACAACACAAAGGGAGGAATGATGGCCGCAACAACAAGTAGCCCCACCGATTCAGCAACCGCCAAGGATCGTGAGCTCGTTATCAAGCGCGTGTTCGATGCACCGCGAGAACTGGTGTTCAAGGCGTGGACGGATCCCGAGATGCTCAAGCAGTGGTCAGCTCCGCAAGGATTCACGATCCCGGTTGCCGAGGGTGAGCTCAAGCCCGGCGGTAAATGGCGATCGATGATGCGTAAGCCCGACGGAACGGAGTTATGGCTCGGCGGTGTGTATCGCGAGATCATCCCTCCAGAGCGGCTCGTCTTCACTCATGCGTGGGATGACAAGAACGGGAAGCCCGGGCATGAAACCGTCGTGACAGTGACGTTAGTTGAACGCAATGGAAAAACGGAGATGACGTTCAAGCAGGGCATCTTCGACTCGGTTGAGTCGCGCGACGGTCACAAGGGTGGATGGACGGAGTGCTTCGATCGGCTGGAGGCGTTAATCTCTACAGAGCGTGCTTCAATCGCGTAGCACGAGCGCGCCACTCCTAAGAGGAGCCGCTTACTCTTGACGGATGCAACCGCGCCGCAGGCAATCGCACCGCCTGCGGCGTCAGCTCAACCAGAGATAGCAGCTGCGCCGGCCGCTCGACGATACGACCGATCGATCGTCGAGGGACCGCTTATCCCGGCGGTGTGGAAGATTGCCTGGCCGTCGATGCTGACCAACATCATCGGCGGGCTTCAGGGGATCATCGACCACATCCTCGTCGGGCGGCTCGTCGGCTTCAAGGCCAACGCCGCGATCGGCGTCGCATTTCAGATCTTCATCGTCGTCATCGTGTTCATCATGTCGATCTTCATCGGCATGAGTGTGCTCGTCGCGAGATTCGCGGGAGCCGGCGATGAAGACAAGGTCAATCGCACCGTCTATCAGGCATTCCTCACGGTGATCGGGATCTCGTTAGGAATCCTCGCTCCGATCGGATACTTCGCGTCACCGCTCCTGCTCGATCTGCTCAATGCGGCGCCGCCGGTGAAAGCGGAAGCGCTGCCGTTCCTTCGGATCATGTTCATGTTCTCGAGCGGTATGCTCCTGTTCTACATGCTCAGTGGGGCACTCCGTTCAGCCGGCGATGCACGAACACCAATGGTACTTGGCATTGCGTTGACAGCACTGAACATCGTGTTGAACATCGTGTTCATTCGTGGACTGGGTCCGATCCCGGCATTCGGCACCGCGGGCGCTGCGATCGGCTCGGTGATCGCATCCGGTGTCGTCGCTGTTTACGCGATATACAAGCTCTGGAACGGCGGATGGGTTGTATCGTTCCCGCGGAGACACGGCTTCAAGCCGGATTGGGAGATCATCAGGTCGCTCTTCCGCTACGGGCTGCCCGCCGGCATTCAGGGAATCGCGATGAACATCGGCGGCGCATTCATGATGGCGTTCATCGGATCACTCGCGCAGAGTGCGGCTGCACAGGCGGCGTTCGCTGTGTCGTATTCACAGTTGTTCTCGCTCATAACGTGGACATCGGTCGGATTGATGGGTGCCTCTGCGGCTGTTGCCGGTCAGAATCTCGGTGCTCACAAGCCCGATCGCGCCAACGAAGCCGTGCACGTGGCCGCGCGGTTCGCAATTGCGCTCGCGGCATTCGTCGGAATCTTCTTTTTCTTCTTCCCTGAGCAGCTGCTCGCGGTATTCGGCATGAACGAGCCGGTCGTCGTCGAGATCGGCACGCAGCTGCTGCGCGTGCTCAGTGTTTCCGGACTCTTCATCGCCGTCGCATTGACGTACACGGGCGGATTGCAGGGAACGGGCGACACGAAGAGTCCGCTTTACATATCGATCGTCTCACAGATCGTCGTGCCGCTCGGGATCTGCTTCGTCATTCAACAGACCGGGACACTGCAGCCGCTGCACATCTGGATCGCGATACTGATCGGGCATGTGACACGATGCCTGCTCAGCGTCGTGAGATTCAATCAGGGAAAATGGCGGAATATCGCGGTCACCATCGGGCCCGCGAGGTAATGATTGCGGCCTCTGGACTAACAGCCATCGACTAATTGCGGACGGTGGACTATTGCGTCCTCGGTCCTGGATCCGTAATACAAAACTCGGAGCTGCCAGCTTGCATTGCTGACAGCTCCGAGCTCGTTCGTTTCAGCTTTTACTGGGACTGCGCGTACGCCGGATCGATACCTCCAAGCTGTCGCTTGAGTGATCTCCACGCAGTCTGCACCTGTACCGATGCGCGTGCGCGCGGCATCGCGGTGTCGACTCGCCGCGCAGCATCGATCAACGCCCGGCCCGCATACGCGGAGGCTTCATTGCTTTCGCCAGAGCGCACGATCTGCTCGTACAGCGACGAATTGTCCGCGAACGCCGACAACGCGAAGAACAGGTCAACGTCTCCCGTCGCGAGCGTTCGGTTCGGATTCACGCGACCGATGTTGGCGGCAAACAGCTCCTGCCGCTCTCGTGCAACTAGCGCCTGTGCACCGCGACGCGCGAGCATTGCGTCGTTCACACTGAGCACTGCTCCAACGTTACCCGTGGTCGTTCCGACTGACGTGGAAAGTCCGAGTGCCCGCGCAGTGCGGCCGTTCAGGTTACCGGTTGCAACCATGCCATTATCGAGCTGATACTCGAAGATCGCATTGCGTGTAGCATCGTCGAGCTCACCGTTGATCGGGCCGCGATAGTAATTCTGTCGCGCAAGAGCCTGCTGGGCGGCCATGACCATTTCGCTCGACGTGTAGATCGTGTACGCGTCGGCAACCTGTCTCGTTCCGCGGCCTCGGAGAACAACCTGCTGCTCGAGCTGAACGGCGAGGTTCGTTCCCACCGGAACGCGCACGTCACGTCCTTCCGACAGAAGACTGCCGAGCGCGCCAAGAATTCCTGATGCCGGACTTCTGTCGGAGCCGGCGCCGGCGATCGCGGCACCTATCCCGCCCCGTCCTCCAACAAGCACGACGCGCGGATCAGCCTGTTGTTCGATCTGCCGCCGCTCCATGGAGTCAGTGCTCGTCAGCCGGCCGTTGATTGCGTAGCTCGTACCGTCAGCCAGCGTGATTCGATCGAACGCGACTCCGAGCACACCCGATTGCTGACGAGTTGCCGGCTGGGCGTAGTTGATCACACCTCGGATAGTGCTGCCGGCCGGAATGACTGTGTAGTTGTCGATACCTACCGGATCAACGACGGTGGTCGTGAAGGTCTGACCGGCTTGCGCGTTCGTTGACTGAAGCACGGAGTTCGTCCGTACGATTATGACACTTCCTTCAGGGAGTACGAGACTCCTCTGCGCGGAGAGGTTCGACGCGGCCAAAAGCGACAGCGCCAGCGTCCCCGCTGCGCGCGAAATGAATTTCATCTGGTGGAATCGCATTTAGGGCCCTCCTGATGATGCGATGGATGATTCATGCATTCCGTATCATTCAAGAGGTGTACCGTGAGGGTCCACTTAGGGGCCTTTAGGCGAGACTAACTGCAAAAAAAGCTCAGAGCCCGAGCTAATCAGCTCGAGCTGTCAGCTTTTTTTATTTTTGCGCACCCACGCCTCTGTCGTTTTTCGGCGCAGTCAACGGCTCGTAGGTACAGCCTCCGCGATTTCCTCCATTAATCCGACTGCGTGCCTGATATCCGGCAGAGACTCCATCTCGCACTGAAACGCTCGCGCTCGCGTGCGATAAGCGTCGTCGCCGAGCACGTCGAGAAAGGCATCTCTTATCGCAGTCGCATTACGCTTGCCGCTCGGAACCGCTTGTCCCACGCCGAGTGCCGCGCATCGCTCTGCGCTGTAAGGTTGATCGGCGGTGATTGGAACGACAACCATCGGAACGCCTGCTATGAGAGACTCCTTCACACTGTTGAATCCGCCATGGGTTATGAAGACATCACAATACGGCAGGAGAAGCGCCTGAGGCACGTAGGCCTCGAGGCGAACGTTCGAACGTAGCGAACCGAAACGCTTCGGATTCTCATCACGCCCGATTGCAACAATGAGATTCACATCCTCTCTGCCAATAGCGTCGATGATCGCTTCGAGAATTCCGGGAGTCTTGTTGAAAACGGTGCCAAGGCTGGCGAGCACGATCGGACGGTTTGGAAGCGGAAGGTCGTTGATCCAGTTGGGCAGAGTTTCTCCCGGATGCATCGTGTTGACGTGACGCAGGAACCGACTGTTGTTGGGTCGCGGTGAGTCGATACCGTCCCAGGATTGTGGCGTGAAGCACAGGTGCAGGTACCGGAACGGCATTCTGATTTCAGGATCGGGAGAGAGGCCGAAGCTCTTCCGGTGACGATCCAGAGGCTCGCCAACCATCCGGCGGTTGCCGGGGAAGTAGTGGATGCGCGGAGAATCAACCGCTGAATAGGCGTTACCCGCGACCGATGCATGCGGGATTCCGAGCACCTCAGCCGCAATGCAACCTCCGTACTCCATCGATTCTCTGACGATGATGTCGGGACCGAACTCGCGCGCCACTCGGAGGAGATCGGTTGCCATTTGGCCGGTGGTAATGTCGGCGAAGATTTTGACGACGAACTCGGCGAATTCGGGTCCGGGCGGGGGCATCGGCGGGAACCGGTTCCAGGTCGAGTGGTCGGACGTCAGCCAGTCCAGCCCGGCGTCAAAGTGCCGTAGTCCAAACGCTTCGACCTCCGAGCGGAAGGAGCTCGCCGAGCAGACGGCGACCTCGTGGCCCGCTGCTGACAGGGCGTTCGCCAGCGGAACGAGAGGATGCAGGTGACCGGTCGACGGCTGGACCGTAAAGAGGGCTTTCATGATCGCCTCCTGTGAAACCATACGCTACCGTATGGTCAAGATACGATATAGTATTGTTATGGCCTCGTCAACCCGCCCGCGCCGGCTTTCCTCGGCGGACTGGATAAAAGCTGCAACTGAGCTCCTCGTCGATGAGGGCATCACCGCGGTAGCGGTAGAGCCCATCGCCGCCCGGCTTGGAGCAACGAAGGGAAGCTTCTACCATCATTTCCGGAATCGCGATGCCCTCATTGCAGCGACGCTGGAGAGCTGGGAGCGCGAACAGACCGAGACGGTGATCGAACGCCTTCGGCTGATTCGCGATCCGCGCGAGAGGCTGCGCGCGGTAATGAAAGCAGCGGTAACGGATAGATCAGGGGGCCTTCGCGACGCAGCGTTCCTGAACGCGGCACAGCATCGGCTCGTTCGTCCGGTCGTGGTGCGCGTTACCACCCGGCGCCTCGGGTACATGGCAGAAAGCTTTGGTGAGCTGGGGATGTCGAAGGCGGAAGCACAGCGTCGTGCTCTCCTGCTTTATCTCTCGTATCTCGGCCTGTTCAATTACGTCAACGCGCTCGATGTCGAGCTCAGTGATGCCAAACTGGAAGCATATGCCGAAGAGGTAGTGCGGACGCTCGTACCGGATGGACAGGCGACTGTGCGGGGACGGAAAGCGACTCACTAATGACCCGTCAGGCGCGGGAGCCAGCTCTCTACCGCCTCGCCTACTTCCGTGAGGACATCAGCATCGGTTCTGCCTGAAGATTTCGGAACGTGGAAGCTGTGATCGGCGCCATCGATCCAGTGCATGTCCCAGCGCGTCTTAACTGTCGTCAGCGCTTTCTCCATCAATTCGCGATTGCAGAATGGATCGCGTGTGCCGTTGAAGCACAGAACCGGAACGCTGATCGATTTGAGGTGGGCATCGCGAAGCTTCTCCGGCTGTCCGGGCGGATGCAGCGGATACGCGAAGAGCAGAAGTCCGTCGCAGGGGAAACTGTCAGCGGCGAGCATTGAGCCGGCGCGTCCACCCATCGACCGCCCGCCGATGATCAGAGTTTTCGGGTTCAGCTCCTTGCGTGTTTGCGCGACAACTGCTGAAAAACATTCCTGAAGACGGGGCATCGGATCGGGGCGACTCGATTTCTTCTCACGATAGAGGAAGTTGAATCGAACGACGCCCAGGCCGCGTGAGCGAAGGACGCGGGAAAGCTGAACTAATCCTCGATCGTTGACGTTGCCGCCGGCGCCGTGCGCGCAGACGAAAACCGGAGCGTCGGGAGAATCCGCAGCGTCGAAAGCTGCTGAGGTCTTTTCGCCCCCGACTTCCACGCGCCATTCTCGTGAATCAGGCATTCCGGAAACTGCGATACGGATCCGGCTCCGTCGAGGGCATGCATTAAGGACTGAGGCCGCAAAGTCCTCAGTTCGCGGTCCTCACAAGACACCGGTTGTGAGTTGCGTGGACATCCACCAGAATGAATGTGTGACAGCGACGAGAAGCGTCGACAGTATCCTGAGCGGGTACACCGAAGAGGTGCGCGCAACTGCGTCCGCAGCGCAGGAGCTGATTCGCAGCTTGCTGCCTGGCGTAGAGGAAACGGTAGACCCCACGCTGGCTCTCCTGTCGTACGGCTACGGTCCGGGCTATGCGGGAATGATCTGCACGCTGATTCTGAGCAAGTCAGGCGTGAAGCTCGGGCTTGTGCGCGGTGGTGATCTGCCTGATCCCAAACATCTCCTCGAGGGGAGTGGGAAGGTTCATCGCTACGTTCAGCTCAAGACGCCCGCGAATGTTCGGAAGCCCGGGATCAATGCGCTCATCAAGGCCGCGTACGCTCAGTGGCGGGAGCGAAACAATCGATGATTCAGAAGCTCACTTTCGCGTCGATCGCAATTGTACTCGCGTGCTACAACACGTCCACTCCGCCGATTACTGATATCGTCGGAACCTGGGGCGGCGACAATGCAGGTCTCATCGCCAGCGACACGTCAGCCCACGTGCACATCGGCTGCACGCTCGGCGATACCAAGGGGCCGATCCATCCTGACGCCGATGGCCGATTCGAGGTGACAGGCGAGTACAACGTCGATGCGTACCCTGTGGATCGCGGAATTTTTCACCCGGCGCGATTCAGCGGGGAGATCAACGGCAGGACGATGACCCTCACCGTTGTTCTGACTGATACCGGTCGCCAGCTCGGGCCCGTTACTCTGACGTACGGGAAGGAACCGAAGATGGGACCATGTCCCATATGCAGGAAACCAGAGAAGAAACTTCGAACTACGAACTAACTGCGAACTGCGCACTCATTTCGAACTGCGAACAAAACCCAGCAATTCATGTAGTTAGTTCGCAGTTCGAAGTTAGTTCGCAGTTCGAAGTTAGTTCCTAGTTCGAGGTGGCTTTTGCGGTTTCAGTCCCATCTCATCCAGAAACCGGTGCCCTCCTGTTGGTTTCCCGCCTCGTGCATCTACGCGGGTAAGGATGAGCCGATCTTTCGTCCGGGTCATTCCCACGTACAACAATCGCCGCGCTTCCTCGAGAGCGCGCTTGCTTTTGTCGCCATCACCGGGGAGCGCCGAATCCTCCGCACCCACGATGTACACACGGGAGAACTCCAGCCCCTTCGTCGAATGCAGAGTCAGCAGATTCACGCGCGCCGATTCCCGCTCGGCGCCATCCATCTTCGACAGCGCAACCCTTTCGAGTAATCCGGTGATCTGCTCCGACAACGGCTTCCCGTCGAAGAGATCGATCAACGGCCTCAGTCTCCGCATCGCCACGGGATAGCGCCGCTCCGCGCTTTTGTCGGCCCGAACGCGCATCATGAGCGTCTCACCGCCTAGGCGGTCGATCACGTTCTCGACTGTCGGCAGTGTCTCGTCACCGGATTCCTGTCGCTCGACAGCATAGAACTCGAGACAGTTGCTGCGGCGGCCGAATGGGTAGACGCGAATCAGCTGCCGAAGACGCGCTGCTTCCTCGCACAGCGACTCCTTCTCGCACAATGCGAATGCCAGAGCGAGAAAATCGAGATGCTCGTTGACCGCTGTCTTCCGTGCACGCGCAACTTTTTCTTCACCGAGCCTGAGAAAAACCGAAGCGAGAGTATTCGCATCATCGGGAGCACGGTGCGAGCGCCCCCGCGGGACTTCGTAAACTCGAGCGAGATTCGGGAGGCTCGCGCTTCCGGTGCGGAGCTCTCGAGCGAGCGGAAGCGTGTCGTAAGGACAAAGGTCCCATTGTCCGATAGCCTCGACCATTCGTCGCAGAATGGGGAAATCGAATTCGTATCCGTTGTGTGCGACGACGAGATCGCGACCGCAGAACTCACGGAACCTGGGCCACACTTCCTCGAAGTACGGCGCATTCATGACGTCGTGCTCGTAAATGCCGTGCGTCATCCGGGCGCCTTCGGCAATCGGCACGCGGGGCTTTACGAGCGACTCGAACCTATCGACAACGCGGCCATTTCGAACACGTACAGCGGCAATCTCAACGACCTCAGCCCGCGCGACGTCGTTGTCAGTTGTCTCGATGTCGACGGCAGTAAAGTCGAGGAAGATGTTGGAAAATGCCGCGCTTCGAATCAGCTGCGCTGCCTTGAACACACTGAGAGCGATGCCCAGGGATTTGCAGTCGGATTCGGTAATCGCGACAGAATCCGGCGGTGGGGATCCGCCAAGCTTGATGTTCGTGACACCAATTCCAGCGAGTATTCCCTTGAGCGGGATCTCGAGGCCACCGAGTCGTGGTATCCAGATCGTTCGGTCGGTGCGGAGCGCATAAAGAATTCGCTCCGCAAGC
This sequence comes from Gemmatimonadaceae bacterium, assembly GCA_036560025.1. Taxonomy (GTDB): domain Bacteria; phylum Gemmatimonadota; class Gemmatimonadetes; order Gemmatimonadales; family Gemmatimonadaceae; genus UBA4720. The sequence continues at coordinate 13,672 of DATBRZ010000216.1, forward strand.
TTCTGAACCTCTTCATTCTCCGCCGGATCGGACAACTCGTCGTGATTCTCCTCGAGCACAGTCGCGAAACGGCCCACTCGGTGGGACAGAAGCTCCGCGACAAGCGCTGACAGAGACGTATGCTGCCGGCTAAGGGCGGCGAGATTGTTGAGCGCGTAGAGTGCGCGCCAGATCTTCTTGCAATCGCCGTCAGCGCGCGGCAGCTCGCGGGCCTTCGTCTCCAGGTAAGCGAGCATGGATCGTTTGCATTCTTCAGATCTCACCCGAAGGTTGTCGAAGAGCGACCGCGGGAGGACGACCTTGAAGAAATGGTCCTGGTGGACGGGATCGTCCGGGTCGCTGATCACACGGAGCGCCGCGACGAGATATCCGACGACCGGCTCATCGGACAACGCCCTTCCTCTTGCAAGGCGAGTGGGAATGCCGGCGGTGATGCAGCCGCTTTCTGCAGCGTACCCCATCTCGTTCGTGCGATATAGAAGAGCAAAGTCGCCCCAGTTCAGCGCATGTGTCTCGCGATCGCGACGAAGATCATCGATGATCCAGTCGAGCTCGGCATCCTCCGTTGCGAAGCTCAAGGCCGTGATTGGAAACGGTGAGCTTCGATCCGATTCCGCATGCTTCCGGTCCGAGAAGATTGGCGTGTTGTTCGTCACGAGGCGCCGCGCGAGTGAAATGATCTCGCATGGACAGCGGCGATTCTCTCCGAGCTGTAAAGCCGCATTGATCAGGAAGTCATTGACGAAAGTCCTGAAGACTTGAGGATCGGCTCCGGCCCACGAGTAAATCGACTGCTCGTCATCACCGACGACGAAAATGTTCCGATGCCCGATCGCCAGTGCGCGGAGTATCGAGTACTGCACGCTGTTGAGATCCTGGAACTCGTCGACGAGTATGGCATCACAGCGGGTACGCACGGCTGCCGCGACCGCATCGATTCTGAGGAGCTCCGCCGCCTTGAGCACGAGCATGTCGAAGTCGACGAGGTTCCGCTTCTCGAGAAACCTCATGTACCCGTCGTAGAGAGCGGGATCGTTCTTCTGCAGCGCATCGCCGCGGAACCGATACGCGGTGAAGTTCTTGAGCGTCACCGAGTGCCATCTGCTGTACCCGCCGACGCGCCGCAGAACCGACAGCTGGTACTCCTCGTCGGCGATGCCAAACCCCGGCTTGAGCCCTACCTGTTCGCCGAACTCGCGAAGCAGCTCGCCGCAGAAGGAGTGAATCGTCCCCCGCTTGATGCGGTCAGCGCGAGAGCCGAGTGTCTTTTGCAATCGCGAGGCAATTTCGCCGGCGGCTTTGTTGGTGAATGTGAAGGCGCAGATGCGCGCCGGGTCGAAGCCGCGCTGCTCGATGAGGAATCGAATCCGCTCGATCAGGCAATAAGTCTTGCCCGCGCCGGGGCCGGCGAGGACGAGCAGAGGCCCCGGCTCAGCTGCGATCGCCGCGTACTGCGAGCCGGACGGCGAATGGGCGGTGAACGGGGAAATGAGTGTTGGAGGAGAGTCGACCAGCATTGACGCGCAATCTGGCGAAGAAACAGCGAAGGTCAACCAATGGGGCGCACAAGCGCGGGACGAGCGACTAGAGCAGCTCGCCCAGCGATTCCTGCGGTAGCGCCGCGACAGACGCCGGGTCCCCCCTCCTGGCTACCCGGAACGTGCGGGCATCTGTCGCGGCGGTTTCTATTCAGTTCCTCCGTTCTAGTCGGTTCCTCCTCTACAATGCCGCTCGAATCAGTGGCCCGTTACTCTCTCCCAGGCGTCGCGAACGGCGTCCTTGATGTTCTCCCACGTCGATTGACCGGGTCCCTCGAATTGAGCCCAGCCGGTCCTGAGCTCCGGCTCAACGTCATTCCACGTTCGACCTCTGAATCGTCCGGCTGATTCATAGCCGTATCGGTACGCCGGCTCGTAGTACTCGAACAGGTGATCCGCCTTCACATACGGCCGATCGCGAAAATTCTCGCGCCACCAGCTTTGATCGCGCGTCCAGTTTCCGGAGAACGTCACTCCCGGGATTGTGTCCAGGTTCGACTCGTTCCGGTTCTCGAGGTTATCCATATTCACTCCTTCCGATGCGTCGAAAAAATTGCGGCAGAGATCATGCCCGGTTGTCCATTTTCCACGCACGGATTTTCTGTAAAAATTTGTGAACAATCACATCGATGGCTCGCTTCGAGAGCGGCTCGACGATCGTGTAGTTGCGTGGCACGTAAATGTCGAGGAAACGCGCGAGACAGAAAGCTCGATCATCGCATTCGGTGCGCGCGAAGATCAGCCCGTGGTCATCAAAATCGTGCGGCGTCCCGGCGATGAATGGCGATCAGGTGAAGTCCTCGCCGCATTCCACGGAAATGGAACTGTTCGTGTAATCGAACAGATCGAAGGAGCAATGCTCCTCGAGCGATTGACGCCCGGAACTCCCCTCGTGGATATGTCGATTGCCGGCCGCGACGAGGAAGCGACGGAGATACTCGCTGATGTAATCAAGAAAATGGCGTCCGTAAGGAGAGCGCCCGAGTGGATTCCCTCGGCAGAGAGATGGGGTCGGGCATTCGCGGACTACCGGACGAGCAGCGATCAACAAATTCCGCGCACCTTGATCGAGAGCGCAGAACCCCTGTATGCCGAGCTGTGCGCGACACAGAAGCGTACGAGACTTCTACACGGCGACCTCCAGCACTACAACGTTCTCTTCGATGAGAATCGCGGCTGGCTGAGTGTCGATCCGAAAGGTGTGATTGGCGAAGTCGAGTACGAGCTCGGGGCGAGTCTCAGAAATCCCGGAGAGAACGTCCTTCGGTTTTTCTCGCCGGCAACTGTGATCCGACGGCTCGAGATTTACGAATCCATTCTCGGAATCGACATCGCCCGTGCGCTCAGGTGGGCGTACGCACAGGCGGTGCTGTCCCTCATCTGGGGCGTTGAAGACGGCTACACGGTGACTGATGAAAGCCCGTCCCTGATTCTCGCGAGGTCAATCGAGCCGCTTCTATAGAAAGGCTACCGGCGCGGCGGGTCGTACTGCGGATTGTGGGATTCTCTCAGCACCGGATCGAGTACCTCATCAATCACCGTGACAGTTTCCTGCGAAAGCTTGACGCCCGAGGCCTTCACGTTTTCCTCGACCTGCGCCGGCCTCGTCGCTCCTGTGATTGCACAGGACACTTCAGGCAATCGTAACGCCCATGCGAGCGCGAGCTGAGCCAGAGTCAGACCTTCGGCTTGAGCAATCGGCTTCAATTGTTGAACGGCTTCGAGAATCGGGTCGGTGAGCAGCTCCTCACTGAACATCGAGCCCATTTCCGGATGCGTTGCGCGTGAATCGCGCGGTGGCGGCTGACCGGGCAGGTATTTGCCGGTCAAAGCGCCCTGGGCCAGTGGCGACCAGACGATCTGACCGATACCATTCTCGGCGCACAGCTCGAAGATCTCGTACTCCCAATGCCGCCAGAGCATCGAGTACTGCGGCTGGCTCGACACGAATTTTTCCACGCCGGGAATCGCGAGCGACTCGCGAATCTGATCCGCAGTCCACTCGCTGAACCCGAGGTATCGCGCCTTCCCTTCGCGGACGACGTTGGTCAGCGCTTCCATCGTCTCCTCGAGCGGAGTCTCCCGGTCATAGCGGTGGCACTGATAGAGATCGACATAGTCGGTGCGCAGTCGGTGAAGCGATGCATCGATCTGCTTGTAGACCTGCTTCGCGGACAATCCACGATCAGTCTCGGACATTGGGAAGTAGAGCTTCGTCGCGAGGATGTACGAAGACCGCGGCCGCTCGTGCAGCACTCGCCCAAGCACCTCCTCGGCGCTTCCGCGTCCGTAGATGTTCGACGTATCGATGAAGTTGACGCCGACGTCGAATGCGCGGTCAATGCACGCGCGCGCTGCGCTGTCATCCACACCGACTCCGTACGTGAGCCAGGAGCCGAGTGAGATCTCGGAAATGTGAAGGTCGCTGGAGCCGAGTTGGCGGTAGAGCACGCTGGGGAGAATGCAGGAAGTGCGCTAGACGGACTTCATGGTATCAGATACGTTTGGCGCGCGAAACTCCGGCTACCGGCTACCGGCTACCGGCTACCGGCTACCGGTAACCGGTGGCCGACAGCCGGTAACCCGACACAACTCCTGGTCGATGAGAACATTTCTGAAGTGGGTCGGGCGCATTGTTGGCGGACTCGTGATTCTGATCATCATTGCCGTCGGCACCGTATACGCTCTCGCCGAAAGAAAGCTCAACGGTACCACGTACACCACGGCGACCGACAGCCTGTCGATTCCCAACGATGCGGCATCGATCGAGCACGGGCGGCACCTCGTTGCAGCGGTCGGAAAATGCGCCGCCTGCCACGGCCAGAACCTCGGTGGCGAGCTCGCCCTCGACGATCCGGCATTTGCGCGATTGACGGCACCGAACATCACACCGAGTAAAGCCGGCGTCGGTGCGAAGAGCAACGCAGATCTGGTTCGATCCATTCGTTATGGAGTTCGCAGCGACGGCAAGTCTCTCATCTTCATGCCGTCGGAGGCGTTCAATCGGTTCAGCGATCGAGATCTCGCTGCAATCATCGCTTACTTGCGAACCGTGCCGCCCGTTGATGCAGCTCCTCCGCCAAAGCGTTCAGTCGGCCCGATAGGTCGCGCGTTGCTGGCGTTCGGTGTGCTCAAGCTTCCCGCCGAAATCGTGCGTCGAGGCAGCAATCGTCTTCCTGATGTTCCCGAAGGCGCCACCAGGGAGTACGGCGATTATCTCGTTACGACCGGCGGATGCACCGGCTGCCATGGTGAGAGCCTCTCGGGCGGCCGAGAGATCGACGGAGTTCCCGCGGCGAATCTCACGCCTGCTGCGCTGGGCAAATGGACCGAGGCGGACTTCGTGAAAGCGATTCGTAACGGCGTGCGGCCCGACGGGAGAATACTGAGCGCCGTGATGCCGTGGCCGCTCATGAAGGAGCTGAGCGATACGGAGCTCAGCGCGATGTGGATGTACCTTCGATCGATACCGGCAAGAGAGACAGGCAAGTAAGAAACTCGTTCCGGTCATACTATTGAGACCGCCGTACAGGCGAGTATGTTTTCGTTCTCGATGATGCCCCCTCGCCACCCGGGATACGAGATTCTCTCCTCCCGCTTTTTCAATGCCGACAACAGAAGAACGGTCGAGAAAGATCGCTGAGCTGCGTCGCGCCGCGCAGGTGATGCGATCCGCGGTGCGTGGACTGAACGACGCACAGCTCGACACTCCGTACCGCGACGGCGGTTGGACCGTACGACAGGTCGTACATCACGTTGCCGACTCGCATGCAAATGCGTACCTGAGATTCAAGTGGGTGATCGCAGAGGATTATCCGACGATCAAGACCTACGATCAGGACGTTTGGGCAACTTTGCCGGATTCGCGATTGCCCGTGGAATGCTCGCTCGTCATTCTCGACGGCCTCCACGAGAGATGGAGCTCGCTGCTCGATTCACTTCCTCAAACATCATGGAGCAGGACAGCGATGCATCCGGAGCGAGGAGAAGTGACCATGGATGACCTGCTCGACATCTACGCAGACCACGGCGCGCATCACGCCGGCCAGATCACCGACCTGAGGAAGCGAAAAGGCTGGTGAACCGGAAAGCAGCATGACTGTAGTTGAAGGCCCCGGACAACAACGCAGCCGGATGACGAAGGCGTTCAGCCTTCTGCCGAGAATCACCGCAACCATCGTGATGCTGATCGGTTTGATGGTGCTCATCGGTTGGGCGCTCGAGCTGCACGCAATCACCGGCGCTCCGGGCGGGGAATTCCGGATGCAGCCCATGACAGCCGTCGCCTTCATCATCCTGGGCCTCTCACTCATGCTCGGTGGTGAGGAGAATCCATCCAGGCGAGACATCGTCCTCTCGATTGTTCTCGCGCTGGTAGTCGCTGCGCTCGCGATCACGTCGGGAGCGGAGTATGTCCTGAATCGCAACCTGGGAGTGGATCTCGCGCTCTTTCACGACGCGGTGATCCGCGCGGCCGCGAATCCTCCCGGCAGAATGGCGATGAATACGACCATCGCGTTTCTCTTCGGAGCCGTTGGTCTCCTGCTCCTCCCTCACGACCGCAAGGTAAAAGGGCTGAAGAGTCAGGTGGCGGCGTTAGCCGTATTGCTGATCGCGTTCGTGGCACTGATCGGATACGCGTTCGGCGTTCGAGACTTCTACAGCATCCAGCTGTTCATCGGAATGTCGCTGTACTCCGCGATTGCCTTCACGATCTTCGGCATCGGACTGCTGTTCGGGCAGCTGGACCGCGGATTGAGCGGTCTCGTTGCGGATGAAGGTGCAGCAGGCGTTGTCGCTCGGAGACTCCTGCCCGGCACGATCGCACTGCCGTTCATCTTTGGAATGCTTCGTCTTGCGGGCGAGCAGAGCGGGCTCTTTGGCGGCCCGATGGCAACATCCCTCTTCGTAGTCGCCGACATCGCGACGTTCCTTCTTCTGATTGCCTGGAGCACTCGAGTTCTGCGTGTGACGGATCGAACACGCGCGTTCCTTCTGGTCAGAGAGCGAGAAGCACGAGCAGTCTCCGAGCGAGCCCGCGCCGAGGCTGAAGCTGCGCGAACGGAAGCAGAAGCGGCGAGAGCCGAAGCGGAAAGTGCAAACGGCGCAAAAAGCGATTTTCTCGCGGTGATGTCGCACGAGCTCCGCACACCGCTGTCAGCGATAATGGGATACCAGGAGCTTCTGTCGGATGGAATATCAGGGCCGATCAACGAGCATCAGGCACAGCAGCTCGGCAGAATCAAGGCGAGCGCACGACATCTATTGTCGCTGATCGACGAGATTCTGACCTTCACGAGGATCGACGCGGGCCGCGAAGAAGTCGAGCTTGCCGAGACGTCGGTGACCGCGGTGCTGCATGAGGCAGCCCTATTGATCGACCCGATCGCAAAAGAGAAAAATCTGCCCGTTGAAATCGTCCCGCCGCAGCCCGACATCGTTCTCGAAACCGACCCGACGAAAGTGAGACAGATGATCGTCAATCTTCTGTCGAACGCTGTGAAGTTCACCGATCAGGGCCGCATTACCCTCTCTGCACAACAGCGAGGAAACGATGTGATGATCAGCGTGGCAGATACCGGGATCGGTATCGATCAGGAGAATTTTCAGCGGATCTTCGAGCCGTTCTGGCAGGTGGAGCAGAAAGCAACGCGGCGAGCCGGCGGCACCGGACTGGGACTCACAGTCACGAAGCGACTCGCGATGCTGCTTGGCGGCGATGTCGCCGTGAGAAGCCGCCCCGAGGAAGGAACCACCTTCACGATCTCTCTGCCGACGCGGTCAGCTACGGAAGCGCCGATGGTCGCCAGAATCACTGCGCTCCGGACGGGATGATCAAACGAAACGTCAACATTGCAGTAATCGCTCTCCTCGGACTGGGGTGTTTGCCGTCTCGGCATCCAGCGGGCGGTGGATCACTCACCGAGAGATATCGCGCTGACGCGAACAAACTGATTGCAGCAGCACTCGCGGACAGCTCCGCGTGGGACAGACTTGCGACCCTGACCGACACGTACGGACATCGGTTGAGCGGATCGGCGAGCCTCGAAGCTGCAATCGACTGGATTCTCGCCGAGATGAAGCGCGACGGACTGGAGAACGTCCGCGGTGAGCCTGCGATGGTTCCACACTGGGTGCGCGGTGAGGAATCAGCGTACCTCGTGAGCCCGCGACCGTATCGATTGCACATGCTGGGGCTTGGCAGAAGCATCGGCACGCCACGCCAGGGAATCACGGCGCCGGTAATGGTGGTGAGCAGCTTCGATGAATTCTCGCGACGCACCGGCGAAGCAAAAGGAAAGATCGTTCTCTTCGATGCACCATTCAGGAGTTACGGTGAGACAGTCCGGTATCGATCTTCGGCTGCGATCACAGCAGCAAGAGCGGGCGCGGTCGCAGCGCTGATCCGGAGCGTCGCGTCCGCATCGATCCAGAGCCCTCACACCGGCGCGATGAGTTATGACAGCACGGTCGTGCGTATTCCCGCCGCTGCGCTCAGCGTCGAGGACGCGATGATGCTGCATCGAATGAGCGATCGTGGACAACAACCGGTAGTGAAGCTGACAATGGGAGCGCGCACGCTTCCGGACGCACCGTCACGCAATGTCGTCGCCGAGCTGCGCGGGAGGGAGAGACCCAGTGAAATAGTAATCGTCGGCGGTCACATCGATTCCTGGGATGTGGGACAGGGCGCGATGGACGATGGCGGCGGATCAGTGGCCGCATGGGAGGCCGTTCGACTAATGAAGAAGCTCGGCTTGCGCCCAAAGCGGACAGTGCGCGTTGTGATGTGGACGAATGAGGAGAATGGATCGCGAGGCGCGGAAGCATATCGGGCCACTCACGCGGCCGAGCTCGACAAGCACGTGATGGCGTTCGAGTCCGACAACGGCGTCTTCAAGCCACTCGGCTATCAGGTCGCCGGAGATTCAGCCGCATTTCAGGTGATGCGTCAGATAGCTCCGCTGATGTCGCCGATCGGTGCGAATACTGTGCGTGCAGGCGGGCCTGAAGCGGATGTCGACCCGTTGAATGAGCGTGGCGTTCCAACGCTGGCTCTCGCTGTGGAGGGGTCGCGTTACTTCAATTATCACCACAGCGAAGGCGACACCATGGACAAGCTGAGTCCGCGCGACATGGCGGAGTGCGTGGCGATGATCGCAGTAGCAGCGTACGTCGTCGCGGACATGCCCGGCACTCTCGGCCGCGCAGCGATTAGACAGACGCGACGCTAGTCGCTCTTACTTCGCCGCAACTTTCGCATCCGGCTCCGATGTTACCGGAGCGCCCGCTTCCTCGAGCGGTGCCACGAAATTGAACAGTCTGAGACGCATTACTCCGCGCGGAGGCACCGACTCGTCATACTCATACGATGTCACCGAGCAGTTCGCGATCTCGTTCTGCCGATCGATCGCCAGTATCTGATCTTCGGTCATGTGCTCGAGGAGGTATCTCATGCAGAGCACCACCACCGAATGAACGACGAGCAGGACTCGTTCGGCGCAGTACTCGCGCGAGATCATCTCGATCGCGCTGCGGAGCCGGAGAATCACATCGCACCAGCTCTCTCCACCGGGCGGCCGATGGTAGAATTTTCCGAGCAATCGCCGGAACTCGGCCTGGTCGGGGTGGAAGGTCTCGATTCCGGATTTTGTCAGGCGGTCGAGGATGCCGAATTCCTTCTCGCGGAGGCGCTCGTCGACTACCAGCGAGTACGCATCACGACTCAGGCCCGCTTCCTTCGCGACGATTTCCGCGGTGTGGCGAGCTCGAAGATACGGCGAGGTGAGGATCACGTTCGGCTTCTTTTCATCGGGCATATCCGCGAACCATTTGCCGAGTGCTACGGATTGTCGCTCGCCGAGTTCCGAGAGGGGGACGTCGACGTCGCGGGTTTCGATGGCGATGATGTGCTCTCCGGCGAGGACGGCGGCGTCGCGCGCAACGTTGCCGGCCGACTCGCCGTGGCGCACGATGTACAACAGGTCAGGCCAGATTTGGGATTGAGTCACGGCGTGGAATTAGGCAGGGAGTGTACCATAGGAGCGGTCGCCGGTCACCGGTCACCGGTTACCGACTGACATGACTGAGAGCGGGTGGGGCAAATACACCGAGACAGTGCTCGTCTTTCGAACCGATCCGCAGATCTACGCTGATTTGCGAGTGGCGGTTCCCAGCGATGTGCGTGACGCGCTTCGCTTGCTCGGCACCAATGGACGATTCGCGGTCATAACTGCGTACAATCCGAACGGTCGAAATCTTTCCGGGGAGGAGAACACTCGGCGACAAGTGTTGCTCGAGGTCGAGCTCATGAGCTCAGGCGAAGGGTTTGTCCACGTCGATGCGTGCTCGCCTGATCGATCACACTGTGAGCGCAGCATCGCGCTGCCTGTGACACTCGACCGCGCGATCGAGATCGCGAAAAAATACGAACAGCTGGCGGTGTTCTGGTTTGATGGGACCGCATTCTGGATAGAGCCGGTGCTCAGCGATCTGGAGAGGATCCAATTGCCTGCCCGGTAGCCACAAGAAAAGGC
>DATBRZ010000217.1:0-10383 GCA_036560025.1 Gemmatimonadaceae bacterium
GACCCGGGGTTGAGCCCCGGGCTTTCACCACACCCTTATCAGACCACCTACGCGCCCTTTACGCCCAGTGATTCCGGACAACGCTCGCACCCCCCGTATTACCGCGGCTGCTGGCACGGAGTTAGCCGGTGCTTATTCACCCGGTACCGTCAGGCTCGATGAATCGAGCTGTTCGTCCCGGGCAACAGTGGTTTACACTCCGAAGAGCTTCATCCCACACGCGGCGTCGCTGCGTCAGCCGTTAGGCCATTGCGCAAGATTCCCCACTGCTGCCTCCCGTAGGAGTCTGGGCCGTTTCTCAGTCCCAATGTGGCTGGCCATCCTCTCAGACCAGCTACCCGTCGTTGCCTTGGTAGGCCGTTACCCCACCAACTAGCTGATAGGCCGCGAGCCCCTCAAAGTGTCCCGTAGGTTTCCTCGAGTCGAAATGCCTCGTCTCGAGCGTATGCGGTATTACCCGGCCGTTGGGCCGGCTATCCCCCTCACTTAGGTAGGTTGCTCACGTGTTACGCACCCGTTCGCCGGTTGCCCATTGCTGGGCCCCCGTGACTTGCATGTGTTAAGCACGCCGCCAGCGTTCATCCTGAGCCAGGATCAAACTCTCCAATAGTTTTGAAAGCTTGATTGCTCTCCGAACGCGGCTCCTCAGACGTTGCCGTCAAAGGCCACGTCCGGAATCACAAGTAATTGTTCAGGTTTGAACTCTCCACGAACCCCTGACAGAGCTCGCTTCATCGAGTTCGCCTCGCACATCACTTGATCTCAACTTCGATTGTCAAACAGCATTTCGTTGCCCATTCGAGGGCAGCCTAGAATTATATCGCTTTCACGTGCCTCGGTCAAGTGAACTCACCACTTGATTTTCCCTCGATGCACGCTCGAAAACAACCGCAAAAAAGTCGCCGGAATTCCATCCGGATCACGCATCATATCCCGCACGAGACACGACTTCAACCCCACACGGAAAGGTTCCGCCCCTCTACATTCAGGTCATGTCAAAGCCGTTGATCATCGGCATCGCCGGCGGATCGGGAAGCGGAAAGTCCACCGTCGCCCACAACGTCGCCGATGCGCTCAGCGCTTTCTCAGTCGCGTTCATCGACATGGACGCGTACTACCGAAACTTTACTTCGCTCTCTCTCGATGAGCGCCGTCATCTCAACTGGGACCACCCCGACGCGTTCGACTACGATCTGCTCACCACGCATCTCGAGCAGCTGTCGAGGCGGCACACCATCGACAAGCCCGTCTATGATTTTGTCACCCATCTCAGATCCGATGAGACCGTCGCGGTCGAGCCATCAGACGTCATCGTCATCGACGGCATTCTCCTTTTCGTCGACGAGCGAGTGCGCGGGCTGTGTGACGTGAAGGTTTTCGTCGACGCGGATGCGGACGTGAGGCTCATCCGAAGAATCGAGCGCGACATGGAAACACGGGGACGCCCGCTCGACGAGATCATCTCGCAGTATCTGTCGACGGTGCAACCGATGCACCTTCAGTTCGTCGAGCCGAGCAAGCGCTATGCTGACATCATAGTTCCGCGCGGCGGACACAACGCGGTCGCGATCGAGATGATCGTCGCGAAAATCAGGCAGCGGCTTGCCATGGGAATTCGAACACCCGCCACGCCGCAGATGGCGGTCGGCGCGGGCTAGGCCGCGCCCTTCCCGCTCGTCGTCAACAACGCGCCCTGGCGGGCGTGAACGTCAGCCTCGGGTCGCGCCGCACGATAGTCGTCGAGCGCGCGACGCATCGCGAACAAGGCAGATGCTTCGAGGGCATGCTCGAATATCATGTCGGACAAAGCTTCGGCATTGTGCTTCGTGCGCGGCCGCGACAGCTCGTCCGATACGTATTGATGACGGATGTGCTCGCGCGCCGCGTGCCAGAGCATGTTCGCGCGGTGCCACCACGCGTCGTCGGCATGCTTGCCGACTTTCTGACATAGACGCTCGTAATCCGCGCACGCGTCGAGCAATACTCGGTCGCACAGCGCAACTACAGGAAGCACGGTGTCGAGCTCCGAATCGTCTACGCCTGCGTCGACGAGCGCGGCGTAACGACGGTGCTGACGGCATGCTTCGATGGCGGCTCTGAAAAGCGCGTCTGCGGCGGCGGGGATCCGGCTTTGCGTGGCCGGCATCAGCGGCGGAAACCAAAGAGTGAGCTGACGAATCCCGATGAGCGGCGGTCCATTTCTTCGATCATCTCGAGCTCTCCCTTGTCGAGCCACATGCCCCCACATTCCGCGCACTCGTCCACCTTCACGTGACTGTGCTCACGCTCGACAAGATCGCAGCCGCACCTTGGACACTTGTTGCGATGCGCTGAGCGCTCCTGCGTCCGGCGCTCTTCGTCCAGTCGCGCACGGCGCTCCTGCATGAGTCGCGCGTCGTGCTTGGCGAAATACTCGTCTTCGTTGCGGCTTGGCTTTTCTTCGATTGGCATGCGCGAATTCCAGGGCTCCCGCGATCCAGGCGGCCACATTGCCGCTCTACTAATAGCGAAGTATTGTCTACCGCCCTTTCCAAGGGAAGGCCGGATCATCGAGGACGCGTAATGCAGTTACTGCGGGACAGCTATCGCTTTCATGCCGCTCAGGAAACCGTTACCGAGTTTCTGGCGCGGAACCGGAAGGCGGCCATTGTCTCCATCGCGGCGTTCGTCCTCCTCCTCGGCACGATCTGCCTGGCAGTCGACCCCGCTTATTTCTACCCGCGGATGACGAACGATCCCTTGCAGTACTTCCTCAAGGGCGTCGCGTTCGCCGAGCATGGAACCACTGCGGCGCGCTATGCCGTGAATCAGGCGCCGTTCGAATACGTGTCCGCACCGGGCGTTCTTCGCGCACCGCTGCTCATCATGTTCACCGAATTCGATGCGCGGCTTCGGGCAATTCAGCTCACGAACATCCTTCTACTGGCGCTGGTAGGTGTGCTGTTCGCGTACTTCCTGTCGTGGGCGCTTCCGGCTGCGCGCAAGTGGGCGGCGCTGCCACTCACTTTCGCGTTCATACTGATCAACCCCATCTGGCTCTCGAATGTATTTCAGCCGTGGGCGGATGCCCCGTATGCCGCAGCGTGCTGCGCATTCCTCGCGACAACGATACGGCTCGTAAGGCCAGGCGTGAGCCGACGCAAGGTTTTCGTCCTTACGATTGCTTCAATCGTGTTTTTCGCGATCGCGCTCCTCATCAAATTCACTGCACCCGCATTGCTGCTCGTACCGATACTTCTTCTCCTCGGGAAGGAACGTCGTGGGTCGAAGCGAAACCCCAGGCTCACTCTCCTGGTCACCGCGGCCGCACTGATCCTGATCGTGACATTCGCCATCGTCTCGGCACCCGTACTCAAGTACTACGGAAAGATTGGCATGTCGTACATCCAGGAGGGTGATCACATCGCAATGGTAACCAACCTGTTTGCCCTCGCGGTTCCATCGCAGCTGCTGCCGTCTTTCTACGGCGCGTTCGCAACTCCGCCTCTCGCGAACGACCTGCATCCGAATTTCTTCGTGACAACACGCGACGTCGTAGTAACCGCAGTCGGCATCCTGATATCTGCTGTCGTGGTAATCGGCATGATTTCGCGGCGACGTGAGCTCGCACCGGAGATCGCCTACGTGATCGCGCCGCTGCCGATTCTCCTGCCCATCGTTTCGAGCACTGCGCGGTACCTGATGACGTATCAGCCGTTCGTCTGGCTCTTCTTTCTCGCAGGAATGGCGATGCTCGCACGTCCCCTGGTGTCGAGGGTCGGTGAGCGCCGCGCCGCCCTAGTGGGAGCCGGTGCGATGGCGGTGCTTCTCGCGACGGCTCTCGTGCTACGCGTGTCGCGCGTCTCAGGCAATTTCAGTCGCGGCCAACCCGTGGTTTCGGCGCGAGCTGCGACGGGCTACATCAGGGATGTCAGCTCGACGTTTCGCGAAGCGCGCGTTTTCCTCGAGCGACTTCCACGGGAGCAGACACTTCTCGTTTCACCTGCAGTGCCCGGGCGATGGACTGCGATACTCGGCCTGCCTTATTACGCGCCGGACAAGAATCTCGAAGAAGTGGCGAAGACGCAGACTCTTTATCTCATCACCGAATGTGGAACCCAGGAGCCCTGCCAGGATTTTTCAGCGTGGGATTCTAGTCAGCGAGCCCAGGTCGAGCGGTTCGGTCAGTTCAGATTCGTGCCGGTGTTCGATCGGGAGCGGCGCTACTCGAAGGTTCGAGTGTACCGAATCGAACGGCTGTGACGATCAACGAAAAAGCGCCCCGGAGTTGGGGCGCTTCGAGTATTCCGTTTGAATGCAGTGCGCCGTGTAGGAATCGAACCTACAACCTAATGATTAAGAGTCATTTGCTCTGCCAATTGAGCTAACGGCGCCGAGGTGATGCACTGTGGCGCGCCAGGAGGGAATCGAACCCCCGACCCACAGCTTAGAAGGCTGTTGCTCTATCCAACTGAGCTACTGGCGCCTGTATTCGCAAACTAACCGGTGCAGACTGCTGCTTCAATCGGGGCGCCGGTGTCGAACCGGAACGTCGTCGCGCGTCGCGTTCGCCCTCGAAAAATGCTGCATCAAAAGTAATTCCTCGGGTCCCGAATCACACGACCGGAGACCGCGGGTGGGCCGTCCGAATATCCGGGGTTGCGCCAGGTCACCACGCCTGCCAACTTGCTCTCTGCTCCACAAACAGCTGTTCGACAGGAAGGTCCACAGAGGGCCTAGAGATGGTCGAGCTACCTTCACGCGAAGAGCATGGCGTACACGCAACCACGCCTGCTCTATCCGGCGGAACCTCTAAGAGCTCCGCACAAACTCATAGTGCACTGAATCAGCTGGCTGACGTCGCGGACACGACTGGTCTCGATTTGCAGTCGGGCGTCGTCGCGCTGGCCGAGCTCAAACAGAAGATCGGGAATTACGGCCAAGCGGAGGAGTTGTTCCGCTCCGCTCTCGAGATAGCAGACAGCGACGGGTCAGGCGACAGCGCAGCGAGCGTTCCTGCGCTGAAGGGTTTGATCGCGAACCATATCCTGAGCCGCACCGCCGATGGAGCGAAGCCTCTCGTTGGGCGACTCGCGACTGTCGCTGAGAACGTCGGCGATGATCCCGAGATTGTGCTCGCTCTCAACGATCTGGTGCGCCTGTCCCTGAGTCATTCGGCTTATGGCATTGCCGAACCACTTCTGTTGTGTCTGTTGGACATCAAGCGGAGCAAGGGAGAGGACAGGCCCGAAGTTGCGACGGTGCTCGCGAGCCTCGCAGTCGTCCGTCAGGCGCTTGGACAGCACGAAGCGGCAGAGCAGCTCTGGCGAGAAGTAGTCGACATACGTGAGCGCACTCTCGCCCCGAATCATTTCGCGATCACGAGTGCCCTCGAGCATCTCGCGAGCGCATGCGCAGCACGCGGGAACGTGAGTGAAGCCCTGCAGCTCTTCCAGCGGGCGCACACGATGCGGGCGTTGACGCTTGGCGTAGACCATCAGAGCGTGCGCTTCTCGCGTGAGCGCATCGCCGATCTTCAGTTGCAGGCCGACGAGATCGCTGACCTCGAGAGGCCTGTCGTTGTGCCGCCGCCCCGTGAAACACGTCGAGCAACGATACGAAAGCAGTGGAGCGCAGGAGCGCCGGCTGTATCGCCCGAGCCAATTGCTGCGGCCGAGTCCGCTGTAGTACCGCTGCCGGTTGAGCGCGAGGTGTCAACCCCTGCGGCGAGCGAGATCGCGACAATAGCGACTGCCGCTGCAGCGGTAGCGACCGATGTGCCGCTAACCCCCAAAACGATTGTGCCGTACCGCGATCTCATTCCGAACATGCCGCGGGCGGAAGACATCTCAAAGGGCATTGAATCGCTTGGCAAGAGGATCTCGTCGATTATCGAATCGGCGCGTGCGCAGTTGCGCGCGAGGTACAAAGCAGTGCTCGGTGTACTCGGCGTGGTGGCACTGCTTCTTATTGCGCAAGCGGCGAGCTCTCGTGCATCAGGCCGACGCGAGGCTACTGTGCGGGCCCGTCCTGCACGCAGTGCATCGCGCGTCGTACCCACAGCCCCAGCCACTGCTACTACGGTTCTCGCGGCTGCTCCAGCGAAAGTCGACGCTTCGAAAAACTCAGCGGTCCCCGCAGTGAGTGAGGGCGCGTCTTCGACTCCAGAAGAAGCAGCAGCGAGTGTTCCGAGTGCGAGCGAGAAAGTCAGCTCGCGTGACAAAGAGCGCAGCTCCGCGAAAAAAGAAAGCAGGAAAACCGAGACTTCGGTCGCGATTCCGACTCCGTGCCGCCGCCGCAACCGCCGCGACTGCGTGCCGAGAGATCTCGGAGCCAGCGTGGGTGCAATTGCGGACGCCGCTTCTGCGCGGATGGGAACAGTTGCGGAGGCTCAGCTGGCTGAGCCGGGTTTCGCTCCCGAGAGATCCGCGCAGAAGCAGATCGTCGCCTACGCCGAAGCAGGCCGGGAACCGGTTGGCGCGCGTCTCATCGGCAGCCTCCCGACACCGCTTTATCCAAAGGAGCTCAGCGACCTCGATGGAGACGTTCGCGTCCGATTCAACATAGACACGAATGGCCGGCCGGTTATGTCGAGTTTCGCAGTAGTCGCTTCGTCGCATCCGTTGTTCACCGCCGCAGTGCGCGATGCGGTTCAGCGAATGCGCTTCGAGCCTGCCCTTAGCGGCGGCGCCGACCCTAAGCCGGTCGTAGACAAGGTGGAGATACCGTTCCGGTTCAAACGAAACGCGAAATGACCGCTTACTAAACGGAGAGCCCGGCACAACATGCCGGGCTCTTTGTTTTGACTGGTAATCAGTCGGGGCGACTGGATTTGAACCAGCGATCTCCTGCTCCCAAAGCAGGCGCGATACCGGGCTACGCTACGCCCCGAAATACATCGCAAACTATCGCATTTTGCCGGCGTCGCGCAACGCGAAAAAGAGCGCACGAAACGCTCTTCCCCGATGGCTGACGCGAGACTTCGTTTCCCACGACGCTTCGGCGAAAGTACCTCCCAGCTCGTCGGCTTCGAAGTACGGATCGTAGCCGAATCCGGAGCTGCCGCGGGGTGAGTCGATGATGCGGCCTTCGATCGATCCTTCTCGAACGATTTCCTGATCGCCATCAACGAATGCGGCAGCGCACCGATACCGTGCGGTGCGTGGTGCGGCATTCCCCGTTTTTTTGATGGCCGCAACGTCTGCCAATCCAAGTTCGGCCAGCAGCTTGGCATTGTTGGCGTCGTCGAGCGCCTGTCTTTTCAGGTCACGTCTTCCGGAAAATCTCTTGCTCAGCACGCCGGGGGCGGAGTTGAGCGCATCAACCTCGAGCCCGGAATCGTCACCGATCGTCGGCATCCCGCCGCTCGCTCCATGGAAATAACGAGCTTTGGCCAGCGCATTCTCGACGAATGTCGGATAGCTCTCGATCTCTTCTTCGCGTGGATCGTATGGGATACCGGCGGCGGCAACGTCGATCGCGTCGACGTGCAGCTCATGAAACAATTCACGCAGCTCGCGGAGCTTCCCGCTGCTGCGCGTCGCGATCAGGATCTTCCGGCGATCAGCCACCCAGCGCTGCGCGCTGCTGACGGTCGAGCTCGGCGATTCCCTGCATGGCCAAGTCGAGCAAGCCGTCGAGCTTAGAGCGATCGAATGTTCCATGCTCACCAGTGCCCTGCACCTCGACGAATTCGCCCGATGAGCTCATCACGACGTTCATGTCCACGTCGGCTCGCACATCCTCGTCGTAATCGAGGTCGAGACGTGACTCCCCATCGATCACGCCGACACTGATGGCCGCAACGCGACGCTTCACCGGCGTGACCGCAATTTTTCCGTTTTCCACCATCCAGTCGAAAGCGTCGACGATTGCAATCGACGCTCCGGTGATCGCCGCCGTTCGGGTACCTCCATCGGCGACGAGCACATCGCAGTCGAGCTTGACGGTGAATTCGCCGAAACGGAAATCGTCGAGCATGGCCCTCACGCTTCGACCGATCAGCCGCTGAATCTCCTGAGTACGGCCGCCGAGCTGCGATCGCTCTCGCGCCGTACGGGTGCGTGTCGCGCGGGGCAGCATCGCATACTCCGCGGTGAGCCATCCTTCGCCGCGTCCGCGACGCCACGCCGGAACTCCCTCTTCAACTGACGCCGTGCAAAGAACTCGCGTAGCACCGAAGGATACGAGACACGATCCTTCGGCATAGGGCGCGACTCCGCGCTCCAATGTAATCGGACGCAGGTCGGTGTTCGATCGGCCAGTGCGGGCTTCAGCTTTTCTTGTCACGCAGCTTGTCGATGATCGATGTGGTCGATTGGCCGGCGGTAAGCGGGATAATGACTGTCTCGCCTCCCCACCCTTCGACTTCCCGCGCGCCCACAATCGATTCGCGCGTGTAGTCTCCGCCTTTCACGATGACGTTCGGCTTCAGGGCGCGCACGAGCTCCATCGGAGTGTCCTCGTCGAATAGCACCACGATGTCGACTGCCTCCATCGCTGCAAGAACATAAGCGCGCTCGGCTTCACTGCACACGGGACGACCAGGACCTTTCAACCGACGAACCGAAGAGTCGGTGTTGACACCGACGATAAGCGCATCTCCCCGCGACCTCGCGGCGGTGAGAAGATCAATGTGGCCGGGGTGAATCAGATCGAAGACGCCGTTTGTGAAGACAACGCGGCCTTTCTGGAAGTCGCGCCAATGCGCTGCGTCGTCACGCGTTAGGATCTTCCGTCGGGGATCGAATGTCGCTGCCGGTTCGCCGGTCAGAGCTTCTTCTCTGCCGAAGGACGGAGGTGGATCGTGCGCTCCAGCTTGAACGGAAAATGGAATGTCTGGTCGTACTCGCTCCAGATCCTGATGACATCGCCTTCGCGAACGATCTTGACGTCCTGCGCTTCGACCGGCAATCCACTCGTATCGGCGAAAGCGCGAAGTCGATCCTTGATCTGGCCGTCGTTGCGCAGCGTAGCAAAGCGCGCTTCCTGCTTCATCGCATCGCGAAAGCTGAAGTATTTGAGCGCATCCTCGCTGGCGATGAACGCGAAATAGAAAATCGCGGCGACGATGATCAGCTGGATCAGGCATCCCAGACGACTTGCCCCCGCACAACGCCTGAGCCGCATCACCACTGCGACTGCGCTCCCTGAATGATGTCGTCGATTATTCGCTTAACCGCCTGCTTTCGTCCGTCGGCCTCACCGCGTTCGTCGTATTGGCCTTCAGCCGACATCCCCTTCCGCTGCAACAGTGTCTTGCCGCTGACTTGATCGACGATCTCGAGATCGATGGTCAACCGAAGCAGGCGTCGCGCACTCGTGGTTTGCCGGTTGTTGGCATTGAAGCCGATTGGGATGTCTGTCTCGGATCGCTGAATGGTTCCACGCACAATCGAGTTTGCGCGTGACTCAGGGGCATCGCGGAGACCGAGCCGGCTCTGTAATTCCGAGCGCAATGTTTCGGTGAGCTCGCGCTGGATCTCCGGAGTCGCCGTCAGATTCTCGAACGGAATGATGGCGACAGTCTTGATGTGCGACGGCAGCCCGCCGCCGCTGCCAGACCCGGAGAAGCTGTACATGCAGCCGGCAAGCAGAAAAAGAAGACTAGCGATTCCAGATCGACGCATCGAACGCCGGTACCTCCTCATCCCTAACGACGCCAAGCCACAGCCTGCGACGGCTCGGCACCTCGTAAAGTAGACGCCCTCCGGGAGCCCGTGTCACGCTCTCGGCAACTCGGCCTCCCGCCACGCGTATCAGCTGCATCAGCTGGTTGCCCACGATGCGGAGACGCCATTCAGCGGGACGGCCGATTGCAGCGTTCAACGTATCGCCTTGCATTGTAACAGTGGTGTCCGGCAGCGGCGGCACAGCCAGTCGTCCGAGCGCTCCCCACATCAACGCAGGCGGAGGAAGGAAGCGGCGAACCTGATCCTGGCTCGTCGAGCGAATAGAGTCGCCGATGAGTATTGCATTCCCGACGGGGATACCGCCAGTCAGAAAAGGTCGACGCGCGCGCTGTCGGGATAAGCAGTGCGGATCGCACCCTCACCGCGCACCATCAGTGCATTCTCCGAGTAATCCCAGCGGAATACAATCCGCCTGTGCCTTCCGGGAAGGTCGATCTGCGGGAGTGTGCGCGTTGGAGCAGGTGCGCCCGCTAGAGGCGCGGTGCGTGAAGCGCAAGCTCCAATCATCACCAGTGCTCCGACGCACGCGACTCGCGCTCGTTGGACGTTTCGTTCGGATCGAGCGCTAGGACGCATCAGTACTGCGAATTCGGATCAGTTCGCCACCACCGAGATGATGCGGTCGTACTGAAGGAGGGCATCCACGACAGACATCCCGCCGATGACGCGACCGAAGATCGTGTAGTGGCCATCGAGGTGAGGCTGCGGCGAA
>DATBRZ010000218.1:0-16233 GCA_036560025.1 Gemmatimonadaceae bacterium
TCAATCTCTTTGCTGAAAGTGATCTCGACGTTTCCATTCGGGTCGACACCGAACGCACTCGCAGCAGGCGTCGTAGCGGCCACTGTCGGAGGGGTCGTGTTCGGCGCCAGCGTTCCTTCGAAGACAACATCCACCAGGTAGTTCGACGGATGGCCGGGAGAATCGGCCGGGAACAAGCCGGCATCTCCATAAGCGAACACACCGTTGTTTCCGAACCCGCCGATCACGTGCAGAGGTGGACTGTCGACGCCGAGGGTGTGGAAGAAGTCGAGGTTGTGCGGCCAGGCGCGGTTCGGTGCGTAGTACGACGCGATGTAGTCGGTGCCGGCGGTAATCGGAATCGGTGAACTGAAGGCGGCCTCTTGCCAGCCGGACGCGGTCTCACCGCTGAATGTCACCGTACCGAGCGGCGTGGTTGTGTCGGTGAGGCTCCAGAGATATCCGGTGTGCGTTCCGGTGTTGCCTGGATGTTTGTAGAAACGAACGGCTTTGATGTAGCCGTCAACATCGGAGTGAAACTTCAGCCCGAGGTTGACTCCGGTCGGACTGTTGTCGACAGCCTCCGGACCTGGATTGATCGCCGACGACCAGATCGAGCATGGACAGGTCGGTGTGGCCGTGTCCGCCACGACGCTTGTGACCGCCAGGTGCTGCAGGAGCACAAACGCGGTAATCAGAAAAAAGCCACGAGCAAAACGCTGCGCACGGTTCGTCGACGATTGCATTGAGATCCCCAATTTTTTTTCGATCGGACTTCCTGACGGCATGGACCAAACGCAAGGCTCAGCAGAATCGCGGAGCGATTGCGCTGCGGGAGATTGCGCTAAACGCCGCGGCGCTCCATCAAGGCAACTCCGCAGGATGCGTGGGGAAAACCCGCATTCGATCGGTGGGAAAACCTTCTCCGGAATGTGATCCAGATCACAAAAGGGGCACACTCTGTGCACAAATAACTGTTCGAGAGAGAGAGAAAAACCGTGGTGGCTTCCGCACAGGGGAACCCACGAATTTTGGTTGAGGAGAGTGACCGTCTTTTCTGAGGAGGCCGGTCAATGCATGAGACGAGCGAGAGTTCTCATAGCCCGACAGCTAAAGCAAAAGTTGTCGCGATATGCCCCTTCACGCTTCCAGATGGAAGAAGTGTCGCAGATGAGCGGACTCGTCGAGGCGATGGTCAATCGAATGCCCGCGGTCCTTCTGATTCCGATCGATTTTCCCGGACTCGGGGGACCACCGGGTCTTCGCAACGTGCGTCGGCTGAGTCCAGCAACGAAGATTGTCGTTTTGTCGCCCGCTGTGAGCTCGGATGAAGAACTCGAGGTGTTGCGTGGCGGTGCGAAAGGTTACTCGGGGCCGGTCGGTACCGATGTCCTTTTCAAGATGATCGACAAGGTCCAGGAGGGCGAGGTGTGGGCCGGACGGAAAACGATCGGCGCGCTGCTCGAAGAGCTGTATACCGCTGTCGATGTGTCGTCACGCGAATATGCATTGCTGCAGAGCGAACTGCAGCGCTTGACCTCGCGCGAGCGTCAGATCCTGCGATTGCTGGCTCAAGGCGAAAGCAACAAAGAGATTGCCAACGCATTGAACATCTCGGTGTCGACAATCAAAGCGCATCTCACAAAGATCTTCCGCAAACTCGGTCAGCCCGATCGCGTCCGTCTTGCGCTTTACGCCTCGGCAATCGGCACGCTCGAGGCTCCTGTAAAGCCACAAGAACAATAATGACGCCGTTGGTGTTATCGTGAAGGAGCAACAAGCAGTCGTTATAGAAGTCTATAAAGACGTCCCATTGTGACGCTCAGCTATTGGTCTACGACACTAGACCTCAGTCGAATTGACTTAACCTCCCGCCCTCTCTAGCATCGCGACGTCCAAATAATTACTTTTTAGGTTGCTGGTGCAGAGAGAGTCTGGTCCCTTTTTTCTTTGCTTCACATCCAGGTCGTCATTTTTCGCGGATTTACCGGCGCAGTTGCACGGGTCTGGAGAAACACTTGGCCGATATTGTTTATGGATTGCCAGAAACGACGGTAGGGTGGAAGAAAAGAATACGGCGAGAAGCGCGGGTGAGGATCGACTCCGCCGCCGACATCGTCGTGGCACGACGACAGGCGCGTGCTCTGGCGACCGAAGCTGGTTTCTCGATCTGCGATTCCACTCTCATCACGACCGCCGTTTCCGAAATGAGCCGGAACATCCTCGAGTATGCGCAACAGGGCGAAGTGACGATCTCGATGCTGAAGAATGGAACCCGCAGCGGAGTCAAGATCGTCGTCAAAGATTGCGGACCGGGAATCGCCGACATTTCGCAAGTCATGCAGGACGGTTATTCGAGCCGCAAGGGATTGGGCATCGGCCTGCCGGGAACGAAGCGTCTCATGGATGAATTCGAGATCCGATCGAAAGTCGGCAGCGGCACGACAGTGATCATGAAGAAGTGGAATCGATGAGCAATCTCGCTGTCGCGGTCAGTTTCTCCGATCGCTATCAGAGCGCGCTGCTGGATTATCTGACTGCGCCCGAAGAGCTCGCACTGCTGGGCGGCTACGATCTCGGTCGAAGCGCGCTCGCTGAGGGTCTTGGTCTTCTGGAATTGGCAACCATCCATTCAGCGGCGGTGGCCGCCGCATTGAATCGTCCGCTCGACGACAAAGACCGAGCGCGGCTGTGGGATGCCCAAAACACTTTTTTGATCGAGGCGTTGTCGCCCTTCGAGATGGGAAATCGGGCTTTCCAGGACGCGAACACCGTATTGAAGCGGATCAACGACATGCTCGAGGGTCAGGCCAAGCGCATCGCGTATGCGCTGCACAGCGAGGCCGGTCAGCTGCTCGCGTCGCTGCACATCGAGCTCGCGGAAGCTGGCCGGGAGCTCCCGCCGGAGAAGACGACGCATCTCACGAACATCCGCGAGACGCTTCTCGAGATCGAGAATCGCCTCCGCAATTTGTCGCATGAGCTCCGCCCGCCGGTTCTCGATGACGTCGGTCTCGCGGCCGCCCTCGCGCTTCTCGCGGAGGGCGTATCGAGCCGCTGGGGACTTCCTGTGATCGTCACCGTCGGACTGAAGGGAGATCTGCCGGCGGCCATCGAAAACACCGTTTATCGAATCGCGCAGGAAGCTCTCACCAACGTTGCCAAGCACGCAGACGCGAGTCGTGCGGACGTTCGCGTGCGCCAGATCGACAGAAAAGTTGTCTGCTCGATTCGCGACGATGGCATCGGCTTCGACGACAGCGCGGGATTCCGCAAGCAGCGGCCCGGCATCGGCCTGGCCGAAATCCGAGAGCGTGTCAGCGCACTCGGTGGAGTCGTTCGCCTCGGCCTCAATGGAGATCGTGGCACTAATCTCACAATCGAAATTCCTTTGGATACATAGAACAATGGCGCCAACAATCATCCTTGCAGACGATCATTCCGTTGTACGTCAGGGCATCCGGTTTCTTCTCGAGCGCGAAAACTTCGAAGTGGTCGGCGAAGCGTGCAACGGGATGGAGGCCGTGAGTCTGGCCCAGAAGCATCAGCCCGACGTGGCGATTCTCGATCTCTCCATGCCCGTCATGAATGGAATCACCGCCATCGGCCAGATCCACGAGATTTCGCCGCGCACCAAGGTCATCCTTCTTACGATGCATACCGAAGAGCATCATGTTCTTCAGGCGCTGCGAGCGGGTGTCAAAGCATGCGTGACGAAGACGCAGGCCGTGGAGCATTTGATCGTCGCGATTCGTGAGGTGTGTGCCGGCGGCGTCTATCTGAGTCCCAGCGTCTCGGGCGCCGTCGTTCAGGCGTATCTGGCGAGGAGCGAAGCGCCGTACGATCCGCTCACGGATCGCGAGCGGCAGGTGCTGCAACTGGTGGCCGAAGGCAATACGACAAAGGAAATTGCGCTGATCCTTGGCGTGGCGGCCAAGACGGCCGAGACGCACCGTGTCAAAGTCATGGACAAGCTCGACATCCACTCGACCGCAGGCCTCGTGCGCTACGCAATTCGGCGAGGGTTACTCGAAGTCTGACGCCGCACACGGTAAAACTCCGCGCTGAGCCGAGCGTTTTCCGCCCCGCGGTTGGCGGTTTTCCCCGATACCTCGAAGCCTCGACACCGCGATGATTCGATCCTGAGCATGAAGTTTCCAACCATTGGCGTCTATCACGCTGCGCTCCTGGAGTATCTGCTCCGGAGCGACGAGGGAGGACTCATGCACGCGTACGAGCTGGGCCGGACTGGCTTGCACGTGGGATGCGGCGTGCTGCAAATTCTCCACGTGCACGAGAGAGCGCTGGGGATCATCCTCGATTCCACGCCCGTCGACGATGAGGTCCGCCGCCGCGTGAACGCATCGTCCAGGTTTCTCGCTGAGGCGCTGGCGCCATTCGGAATGGCGTCCGATGGCTATCACGCCCTCCTGAAAACGCGCTGAGGGGATGTTTTCCCCGACGCGGCATGCGGGTTTTCCCCCGCTGTTTTTGGGAGATGCCTTGATGATGGAAATCACACCCCACCGCACCATGCCAATGCGAGCACACGTGTAGGAACACGAGAAGTCGTGTGGTCGCGAGACAGATTCGTGGCTTTATATCTTCTGAACGCGTTTGCGCCCCGGGAAACGGGGAGAAACGAAGGGGGCGGAGCCCATCCAATGTGGTACGCGATCTGGACGAGAAGTCATTCCGAGCAACTGGTCGCCGACCAGCTGCTGGCGAAAGGACTTCAAGTCTTCCTTCCGAAGATCAGCGTATGGAGCCGTCGCGGCGGCGTCCGTCACGCGATTCGCGTTCCGATGTTCTCCGGTTACGTTTTTCTGAACGAGAGCGTCGACAAGAACACCTATCTCGAAGTGATCAAGGCGCGCGGCGTCGTGCGCATCCTCGGCGATCGGTGGGATTCTCTGAGCCCGATCTCCGACGGTGAGATCGAAGGATTGCAAACGCTCGTGAATTCAGGAGTGGCGATCACTCCCCATTCCTATCTCCGCGAAGGCCAACGGGTTCGCATCACCGGAGGTCCGCTCAAGGGCGTGGACGGAATCCTCGTCGAGAACAAATCGGAAAGAGGCCTTCTCGTTCTATCGGTGGATCTTCTGCAGCGCAGCGTCGCGGTTCAAATCGATTGCACATGGGTGGCTGCCGCATGAGACGTGGGTGGTGGATTGTCGCGGCGCTCCTGTTTCCTCTGGAGAGTCGCGCCGATCATCGCCTCGTATTCGAACCATCGCTGCAGGTGAGCGAAGTCGACGACAACAATCTCAACTTATCCATTGTGGAGCCGATGCGCGATCGCGTGCATCGGATCACTCCGGCGGTCGCGCTGCGATTCGACTCTCCGCGCTGGCGCGTCACGGGCGGCTATTCGCTCGACAGCGAACGTTATGCGAAAAACTCCTCGCTCGACAACGATCGGGCGCGGGAGCGCGCGAGTGTCGGCATCCAGTATGAGGTCGGACCGCGGCTGAGGCTCTCGATGGATGGCACCTATATCGGTACGAGCACGGCGGCCGATTTGAACATCGATACCGGATTGGCGGCGGCGCGCGCACGCGGCCGATCGCTCAGCGTCGGCTCCACGGCCACGTTTCGAATTTCACCGCAAATGAAGGCCACTGTTGGAACGTCCGGCTTCGAAACGAGCGTTGCCAACGGCGTCGGCCTCCGCTCGCAGGTGCAGGCGTTCATCCTGGAGCGCCGCGTCACACCGCGAGATCTCTTCAACATCCACTACGAAAATATCCACCTCCAATTTGGCGAAGGAACATCACAGCGCAGCAACACGCAGTTCCTTGTCGGCAGGTGGATTCACGAATTTCGAGCTCACAACCGCGTGACGATTCAGGTCGGGCCGCGGCTCAGCGACGGCGCGCTGGCAGCCGATGTCGCCGCGATTGTGAGCCACACATGGAAATCGAGCTCGATCGCGCTCTCTTTCACGCGGAACCAGACAACGGTGATCGGATATGCAGGGCCGGTCGACACGAAAGTCCTGCAGACGAAGTTCGCTTTCACTCCGAATCGCCGTCTGACGGCCTATGCAACGCCGGCAATCTTTCGCAGCACGCATCGTCAGCTCGAGGGAACGGTGCTCCGTTTCTCTCTGGGCGCACGCTACGCACTGAATTCACTCATCGACGCCGACGTGGCCTACAACCGCGACATGCAGAACGGCGGGATCGATCCGCTGTTCACGAACGCGAAGATTTCCCATGCAACTCTGTCGCTGGGATTCGTAACGCGCTGGAACAATCCCGACAGAAGAAGATGAGCAGGACCATGTACAAGCAGCTCGTGACCGCGGCGTTGATTTGTGTCGCTCTTTGCTCGATCGCGCTCGCCGATGACCCGGCGCAGGTGGCGGAACTGCCCGAGTATCGGATCGGGATCGACGACATTCTCGACGTCGCGGTGTGGAATGTCGCCGAGCTTCAGAAAACCGTCCCGGTCCGACCGGATGGCAAGATCTCTCTTCCTCTGGTCAATGACGTCGTTGCCGCCGGCCTGACGCCAATGGAATTGCGCGAACGGCTGACCAAACAGATGGCGACATTCGTACAGAACCCCGACGTTTCGGTGGTTGTCCGCGAAATCCGGAGCCTGAAGGTGTCGGTGATCGGACAGGTCCGTACGCCCGGGCGCTACGACATCAAAGGTCCTGCGACCGTACTCGATGCTCTTGCGCTGGCGGGCGGATTCACAGAATTCGCCGCGCGACGCAAGATCACCATCCTCCGGTCTTCGCAGGCCCTTCGCTTTGACTATGACCTCGCCGTCTCGAAGGGCGGCCTCAAGAACAACGTTTTGATCAAACCAGGCGACATCATCGTCGTTCCGTGACAATGGCACAGACGACGCTTCGAGACTCCGGCTTCGATATCGCGCTGAGCATCCTGATGCGGCGTAAGTGGATCGGTGTGATCGCGTTCGTGCTGACGCTGTCGCTCGCCCTTCCATTCGTCTACTTCCTGCCTAACATCTATCGCGGCGTCGCGACAGTGATCGTCGACAACCAGGATTCCTCCTCACTCGTGAGGGCCAGCGTTCCCGAATTGGAGACGCGGCTGGTGACGATTCAACAAGAGCTGCTGAGCCGTGCGCGGTTAAACGATCTCATCACGAGTCTGAATCTCTATCCGACGTGGCGCGGCAAGGTTCCGATGACGGCAATCGTCGAAACGATGCGCCGCGACATCTACATCGAGCTTGCCAGAGCGGATCGAGGGCGCCCAACCACGATCGGATTGAAGATCTCTTACATCGGCCTCGACCCGAGGAGCGCTGCTGCCGTGCCGAATGCGCTCGCCAAGTTCTATGTCGAGGAAAACACCAGGATGCGCGAACGCCAGACGGGCAACATGGCGGAGTTTCTCAAGGCACAACTCGACAGTTCGCGCCGCGCGGTGGAGGTCCAGCAGACGCGTCTCGATCGATACCGAGAACAGCACGCGGGACAGCTCCCCGAGCAGGTCTCGGTCAACATGGTCACGCTCGAACGGCTCAACACGCGGTTGCGACTCAATACCGACGATCAATTAAAGGTTCGCGAACTGCAGGACCGGCTCCTCAATGGCATTCCAACTGCCGAGGAGCCTGTCGATCCACTGCAGGCGGCGAGGCAGCGACTGGCTGACCTTCAAATCAAATACACCGAAAAGCATCCCGACGTGATCCGCGCCAAAGCGGAGGTTGCCGAGCTGGAGCGACAGCATCCCGACAAGCCGCAGCCCAAACCTCGCCGTGCTGATCGCATCAGCGGCAGCGAGGCGGCGCTCGCTTCACTGCAACAGGAAGAACGAACGCTGCGATCGGAAATCCTCGCTTACGAACAGAGGATTCAAGCGGCGCCGAAAGTCGAACAGGAGCTGGAAGCGCTACAGCGCGACTACAACGCCGCCAAGGAATCCGCAGGCTCGATCCTCAAACGGTATGAAGAGGCGCAACTGGCGGACAGCCTGGAGCAGACGAAAACATCAGAATCGTTCCGCGTCCTGGACGCCGCCGTCGTGCCCACTGCTCCGGCAGCGCCGAATCGCCGCCGGCTGCTGATGATGGCCTGCTTCTTCGCGGTCGCTGCTGCCGTCGGCATGATGCTGCTCGGTGAGCATCTCGATACGTCATTTCATTCTGTTGGTGAGCTTCGGCAATTCACCACTCTGCCCGTGCTGGCGAGCATTCCCTATGTCGGGTCCCGCATGACACTGGCGACGAAGCTTCGTCTTGTGGTTTCTGTCATCGCGTTGATCGGTATGTGCGGACTGCTCGCAGGCTTCGCCTATCGCGCCGCACGTCAAAACACGCAACTTGTCTGGATGCTATCGGCCCCCAAGTTATGACTGTCACTCTCGTCAATGCAGCAGATGCAGCAAGAGATCAGGTCGAGCTGGATTCCCGGCTGGTCGCGCTCTTGAAGCCCGAGTCGTTCGAAGCGGATCAGTACCGCATGCTCCGTTTCGCCATCGAGCGTGCCTGTCCCACCGATTCGAGTCGCGTCATCGCGATCACCTCATCGATTCCAGGCGAGGGAAAAACGGTGACGACAATCAATCTGGCAGGATCCATCGCGAACGGCAGCCAGGCGCGCGTTCTGATCATCGATGCCGATCTTCGCCGTCCGTCGGTCGGCAAGATGCTCGGCCGCGAGAATGTGCGTCGAGGCTGGGGCCTGGTCGACGCGATCCTCGATCGCAGGCTGAGTCTCGAACAAATCGCGTGGCGCCGGGAGCCGTTCAATCTTTCGGCGGTGACTTCGCGACGCCCGCAGGCGGACACGTACGAGCTTCTCGCGAATGGCAGATTCGGTGAGCTCGTTCGCGAGGCGCGCGGCCAGTTTGACTACGTGATCATCGACACTCCGCCGGTCCTCCCAACACCGGACAGCCGTCTGCTCGCGGAATGGATCGATGGATACGTGATCGTGGTCGGTGCCGACAACACTCCCCGGAAACTGCTGGAAGAGACGCTGGCCCTGTTGGGTCCCGCAAAGATTCTCGGTCTGGTCTTCAATCGCGAGTCTTACAAGCACTCGCGTTACGGACGCTACTACTACCGCGCCTACACCTCCGCAAAACCTGAATAGCCGCACCAAAAAATGATTGGCATGATCCAAAGGGCGCTGATCCCGTTCCCCTTGATCAGCATCGCCTTCTTCGCATTGATCCCGGAATTGAGGACACCGGTCGGCCTGAGCCTTCTGGCGACAGTCGCGCTCCTGCTGGTGTTGCGGCCGATCGATCGGAGAATCCGGACCACGCTGCAATTCAAGACGCGCGTACTCGTGATCGGGCAACGTACCATTGCCCGCAAGTTCCTGGATGAGATCGAGCGCTTTCCGGAGCGCGGCTGCACGATCATCGGGATCGTGGAAGAAACGCTTTCCGATCCGACGCAGCGATCGCCGTTCCTGGTTCTCGGCACGATTGACGAACTGAAAACGATTGTCGCGGCTGTGAAGCCCGATCTGATCGTCGTCGCGCTTTCGGATCGACGCGGGCGACTGCCGGTGACCGAGTTGCTCGAGCTCCAGTCGAATGGAATTCGTGTCGAGGAGCTCGCCGATGCCTACGAGCGTATCAGCGGAAAACTTCCGATCGAATTCGTCACGCCAGGCCAGTTGATTGCCTCGCAGCGACTCCGCAAGTCGCAGGCACTCAAGATCGCCCAACGCGTTCTCAGCTTTACGGCGGCGGTGATTCTCCTCGCGCTCTTTGCGCCGATCCTCGGCATCATCGCGATCGCCATCAAGTTGGATTCCGGCGGTTCGATTCTGTTCCGGCAAACGCGCCTCGGAAAGGGTTGTCGTCCATTCCAGCTCCTGAAGTTCCGCACGATGGAGCCGGTGGAGCGTCCGGCGTCCGAGTGGGTTCGCGACAACTTCGAGCGCATCACGCGCGTCGGAAAGTGGCTGCGCAGGCTGCGGTTCGATGAGCTTCCACAGCTCGTCAATGTCATCCGCGGCGACATGAATCTGGTCGGTCCGCGGCCGCATCCGATCGGCAACCTGCAACTTTTCCGAGATTCCATTCCGTACTACGCACTCCGCAGCTCGATCCGTCCAGGGATCACCGGGTGGGCGCAGGTTCGCTATCACTACGCGAACAATCTCGAGGAAGAGACTGAGAAGATGCGGTACGACCTCTATTACATCAAACACATGTCCATTGCGATGGACGTGAGAATCGTGCTGAAAACGTTTGCCGTCTTCCTTCGCAGTCTTGCGAAGTCTTTTGAAGATGAAGACATCGTGGTGACCAAGCCGCGCATCACGGTGGGTCCGACGCGACTTCGCGTTCGAGTGCGCACTGAACGCGCCAATTCCGCGACCAAGGTTGCTGAAGAAACGCAGCATCAAGGATTGCCGGTACAACTGTGAGCACTCTGACGACTGAACTTCTTCCGCGCCTGCGCGCCGGATCTCTTACGCCGGCGAGGGAGCGCATTCGGCCTGTTGTCGACGGTGACGTCGATCAAGTCCGGGATCTCTGGCAGAGGGCCGGTGGGAAGGATGTTACGACTTCGGCATCTCTGCTGACGCGACTCTTCTTCGATTCTCCGTGGCGCGACGACGCTTTTTCTTCGCTCGTCTACGAAGACTCCAGCGGCCGCCTTCTGGGATGTCTCGGGATCACGCCGCGGCCGATGCTCTTTCGAGAACGTGCGATTCGCGCCGTCGTCGGCCATCACCTTCTCGTCGATGCATCCAGGGGAGGAGCTCGCGCGGGCATCGAGCTCGCCCGTCGTTTCCTCGGAGGTCCTCAGGATCTCAGCCTCGCAGTCTGGAACGATTTCGGGCGGCGCATCTGGACGTCGCTTGGGGGGATCGTCTCTCCGTTTCATAGTTTGTCGTGGACGCGGGCGCTCCAACCGGCGCGCTACATGCTGCGGATGCTCCGACATCGGGGACTGCCGCTCTCGGCGGCCGTGCCGCTCTACCCGGCTTGTCACGCAGTCGATGCAACCCTCGGCGTTTTTCGACGACGTGCAGTTCCTAACTGTCCGTCGTCTCCGCTTTCGGATGATCTCGATGTCGTGACGATGCTGTCCTACCTCTCAGCATTCGCGAGCGATCGCGCGTTGAGGCCGTGTTATGACCTCGCGACGCTGAGCTGGTTGATGGAGACGCTCGGCGAGGCGGCGCGCGACGGCCACTTGCACAAAGTTGCTGTGCGCACGAGCAGTGGTCGTCCACTCGGCTGGTACGTCTACTACCTCGGCGTCTCGGGGGCGGCCGAAGTAATGCAGGTCGGAGGAAAAGACGAAGCGCTGCGCGATGTCCTCGACCATCTGTTCGATCACGCGCGTCAGCGTGGAGCTGTCGCCGTCACGGGTCCGATGGATGCGCGCCTCGTCGCGGCGCTTTCGGAGCGACACTGTGCATTTCATCGGCCTCGCAACACATGGGCGCTCATCCACTCGCACGATGCGCGCATCGTGGAGACCATCCATGCCGGCGACGCGTTCCTCAGCAGATTAGAGGGAGCGCCCTGGCTGGAGATCGAGATATAGACTCGCGATGCGCCTTCCGTTCCATGCGACCTGGCCGCCGTCGATGCTCGTCGTCGCCGCCGTCCTTCTCATCGGTGTGGCGCTACTCGTCAGCGCAATCGCACTGCGGCGCAAATACGGCTCGCGGATCGGCGCGACTCTGATGCTGGTGGTCGCCGCGCTCTGGAACGGTGCGATTGTTTTCGCGTTCATGTCGCCGCACAACCGCCATGTCTTTCATCTTTCAACGCATCGCAGCAGTGTCGTGGTCAATGCAATCGTTGGGATCGCCTGGCTATCAGTGTGCGTGTTAGGTCTCAATCGGCGTCGCACCCAATGACTGTCGCTGCATCTGAAACGACGTGGTGGGCACCGCCGCCGACTACCGAACTCCGCGAGAAACCAGGCGGACCGATTCCGTTCGCCGCTCTGATCGCATTCTCATGCATCCTTCTTCTCTCGCCGCAGAATTTTGTGTCAGCGCTGAAACCGCTGCGGATTGCATTTCTCACTGCGGGACTCGCCGGAGCATCCTGGTTGTGGGAGCGATGGAGAGACCGGAAGAGTCTGGGTCTCACTCCGGAGATGGTGATCTGCTTCCTGCTCCTCGCATGGGCGTTCATGACCGTGCCGCTTTCCTTCTGGCCGGGCGGCAGCATCGCACGCCTGACCGATGTCTACATCAAGAGCGTGATCGTTTTCTGGCTTCTTGCGAACGTCATCACGACCGAGCGTCAGCTCCGCATCCTCACGGCCATCCTGATGATCTGTACCGTGCCTCTTGGGGCGACCGCGTTGAAGAACTTCATGAGGGGCGTCTTCATCCAGGACATGAACGCGGTCGCGCGTATCGTCGCTTACGACGGCGCGCTGACCTCAAACCCGAACGATCTCGCACTGATGCTCAATCTGATTCTTCCGTTGAGCATCGCATCTCTTCTGAGCGCCAGATCGACGTTGGTGAAGTCGCTGTGCCTCAGTGTAATCGTCGTCAGTGTCGTCGCGGTCATCGTGACATTCTCCAGGGCAGGTTTTCTCGGACTGGCCACGATCGTCGCCGTCTATTTCGTGCGCATGATCCGGCGTCGCGGCGCCGACCGCCGCTGGGCCGTTGCGGTCTTTCTGGCGATTCTGTTCGCAGTCCCGTTCGCGCCATCGAATTACGTCGACCGTCTCGCGACGGTCAAGAACGTTGCATCCGATCCGACCGGGTCGTCGCAGACGCGTTGGCGCGACATGTCGGCCGCCGTGCAGTTTGTCATGGGGCATCCCATCGTCGGCGCAGGCCTTGGCATGGACGTCCTGGCACTCAATCAGGTCCGAGGAGTGGATTGGGTGCAGGTGCATAACGTGTATCTGGAATACGCGGTCGATCTCGGTGTGCCGGGCGCCACCTTGTTCCTCATGTTGTTTTACAGAGTCTTCAAAAAGGTCAGGTCGTCGCGAAAGCAGCTCGCGGATCTGCCGGCGCAACGCGATCTGTTTCTGCTGGTAGAGGCGCTCGAGACAGGCCTGATCGTTTTTGCGATCTGTGGCTTCTTCTATCCGGTCGCGTACAACTTCTTTTTCTATTACATCGGAGGTCTTGCGCTTGGTGCGCGAGCGGTAACGCAACAAGCGTTGGCCGTCGCACCCGTGCAGACGTAATGCGTACGATCAAGGTGCTCACGTTTGTGGGAGCGTTCGGCTGGGGCGGCACCGAGCGCCAGTTCGTCAATCTCGGCCTCGGACTGGACCCGTCGCGGTTCGCAGTGCACTTTGGCTGTCTGCGTCGCTTCGGCGTCATGCTCGAGGAGCTCGAAGCGTCCGGCGTGCCGGTCATCGACTACGACGTCTTGTCCCTGCGCAGCTTTCGGGCGATTGCCGCACAGATCCGTCTGGTGCGTGACATCCGCAGGCTTGGAATTGACGTCGTGCACACCTATGGCTTCCACTCGCACGTGTTTGCGATTCCGGCAGCGAAACTCGCCGGCGCGTCTGTCATCGCCTCGATTCGCGATATGGGCGTGTACCTTTCGTCGTCTCAAAGAATCGTGCAGCGATGGTTCTGCAGATTCGCTGATCAGATTCTCGTCAACGCCGCGGCCATTAAAGAGTGGCTGGTGGCGGACGGGTATGACGCCGACCGGATCAGTGTGATTCCAAACGGCATCGACCTGTCCCGGTTTCCGCAGCATGCTGGCAGGGGAGTCCTTCGCGCCGAGCTCGGTCTAATAGCAGATGCACCGCTGGTGGCAGTCCTCGGCCGCGTCAGCAGAATGAAGGGCCTGGAAGATTTTCTCGCGGCGGCCGCCATTGTCGCCCCGCGATTTCCGAAGGCTCGCTTTTGCATCATCGGAGAGCCGTCGTTCACAACTCGAGGCCGCAAGATTCTCGTCGATGGAACGTATGAGGCCGAGCTCAAACGCCTCGCCGCATCGCTCGGGCTGCAGGAGCGCGTCATCTTCACCGGATTTCGTTCCGATGTTGCCCAGATTCTTCCCGAGCTCTCAGTCTCCGTCCTGCCGTCGCTCAGCGAAGGACTGTCGAACACTCTGCTCGAGTCGATGGCCGCCGGCGTCCCGGTGGTCGCCACGCGAGTCGGCGGCACCGCAGAAGTGGTTCAGGATCTCGAGAACGGGCTCCTCGTTCCGCCGGGCGATCCGAGCTCTCTTGCAGAAGCAATCTGCCGATATCTCGATGCACCAGCGTTTGCGGCGCAAATGGGAAGCGCCGCGCGGCGGCGCATCTTCGAGCGCTATTCGATGCACACGCTCGTGGAAAACACGAGCCGTGTTTACGAATCTTTAATTGATTGCGGCGATGCCCCCCTCACCCGGCCTTCGGCCACCCTCTCCCCGCTCCGCGGGGCGAGGGATCTCACGCGCGAGATCCTTCTCCCTGCGAAGCGGGGAGAAGGTGCCGCGAAGCGGCGGATGAGGGGACGTGGCGTACCTGGAGAGCAAGGGTGACCTGCACAGTGGAAGCGATCACTGCCGCCGATCGGCTGGCGGAGCTCGGGCCCATCTGGGACGAGCTCGTCGCGCGTGCCGGCGTCACGCATCCGTTCAGCACACACGCTTGGACGCAGACATGGTGGGAGTGCTTCGGAGAGGGTGCTGATCTACTCGTTCTGCTCGTCCGCGCCGACGGCGAACCGATCGCGATCGCGCCGTTTCTTCGCGTCACGGAGCGGATGTACGGCGCACGACAGCGCTGCCTGCGATTTCTGGCAAATGATCATTCGCCGCGTTGCGATTTCATCATCGCCGATCGGCACGCCGAGGCATACGCCGCGATCTGCAAGTTTCTGATGAACGAATCGACAGATTGGGACGTGCTGCAACTGCGCGATGTGCCTTCGAGCTCGCGCACGGTGGTTGAGCTGACGACGCACGCCGCGGAGTACGGATTTCTGTCCGGTGTACGACGCTCCGCCGATTCACCGGTTCTTCCGGTGACATTCGCGTGGGACGAATATCTGGAGAGCCTTCCTCCGAAACGCCGCTGGTTCCTTCGCAATCGCCTCAAGCGCCTTTCGAAGCTGGGTCCGGTGACACTGGAGACAATTGCCGGTGGCGAAGAGCTTTCCAGCGCGTTGGAGGATGGATACCGGCTCGAAGCGGCGGCCTGGAAAGAAAAGGCAGGCACCGCGATTCTGTGCACTCCCGAAATCCAACGTTTCTACACGACACTCGCGGAGCGAGCTGCGGCGCGCGGATGGTTGCGGCTGCAATTTCTCAAGGTGGGCGATCGCCGCGTGGCGTTCGCGTATTGCCTCGCGTACGAGAAGCGGATGTATCTCTTGAAGCCCGGTTTCGATCCGGAGTACGCCGCGTTCTCGCCTGGAACTCTCCTCTGCTATCTCGCGCTCCAGGAAATCCACGCCTCCGGCTTCGTCGCCTACGACTTCCTCGGCTACGGGGATCGCTGGAAGCGACAGTGGGCCGACCAGAGCATCAGTCACAGCACAGTGTTCCTTTACGCAAAGGGACCGCTGACCCGGCTGGATCACTACACGCGATTCGCTCTGATGCCGCGGCTGCGGCAGGCCCGCAATCTCGTGTTAGGCCAAACAACGTGAACACGATTCGCATCGAAGTCATTGAGGACGCGAGCGCCTTTGCCGGCCTGCGAGCCGAATGGAGCGAGCTGCTCGCGTCCAGCCGCGCAGATTCCTTGTTCCTGACATGGGAATGGCTGCACACATGGTGGTCGCACCTCGGTGAAGGCAGACGGCTCTTCATCGTGACCGTCCGACGCGGGTCGAAACTGATCGCGATCGCGCCCCTCACGTTGAACCGCGGGTCGATTCCGGTGCGGAAATTGGAGTTCCTCGGTACGGGCAGCGTCGGCTCCGACTACCTCGATTTCATCGTGCATGGCGATCATGAAGCGGCAGCGGTCGAAGCGCTGACGGAATTTCTGGCGGACGCGGGATTCAGTCTTCGATTGCCGAGCGTGAAGGAAGACTCCATCGTCGCTTCAGCCATCGCCGCTGGTTTATCTGACCGCGGCTGGCGCGCGCGCAAGGTCCCGATGCAGGTGTGTCCGTTCATCAAGCTCACTGGATTGTCGTGGGACGCCTACCTCAGCAGCCGCGGCTCGAGTCATCGGTACAACTTCCGCCGGCGTCTGCGCAATCTCGAGAAATCCCATTCCGTGCGTTTCGAGCGTGCCGAATCGAATGCAGATTGTCGTGCCGCGCTGCAGCATGTCGTGGACCTGCATCTGCGGCGATGGAACGCGCGCGGCGGATCGGATGGTTTTCACGAAGAGCGG
>DATBRZ010000219.1:0-2313 GCA_036560025.1 Gemmatimonadaceae bacterium
GATGCGATGATGCTCTACAATGTCGCGTGCACTTATTCACTTCTTGGTCGCCCCGACGAGGCGATCAACTCTCTCGAGCGGGCTGTGGATAAGGGATTCGGGCACAAGGAATGGATCGACAACGATCCGGACCTGAACCCGATACGCGATAACCCACGCTTTCAGACCATCGCGCAGGCGATCTGATGCAGAGCACCCTTCCTCTCGATAGAATCCGCAGCGCCTTTTCCCAGTCCTACACGATTGATCGTGAGCTTGGCCGCGGCGGCATGGCCACCGTGTACCTCGCGCAGGACTCAAAGCACCAGCGGCTCGTCGCGCTAAAGGTTCTGCATTCCGAGCTGGCAGCCTCGCTTGGCCCGGAGCGATTCCTCCGAGAGATCGCAATCGCGGCGCGACTCAACCATCCGCACATACTTCCACTTCACGATTCGGGTGAGGCTCAAGGCTTCCTGTATTACGTGATGCCGTATGTCGAAGGAGAGTCGCTGCGCGAGCGGCTCGACCGCGACCTCCAGCTGCCGGTAGACGAGGCAGTGCATCACGCACGTGCGATCGCATCAGCGCTCGACTATGCACATCGGCACGGACTCGTGCACCGGGACATCAAGCCCGAGAACGTGATGCTCTACGAAGGCGAAGCGATGGTGATGGACTTCGGCATCGCCAAGGCGGTGAGCTCGGCAGGCAGTGAGACGCTGACCCAGACGGGAATGATGATCGGCACGCCCGCGTACGTGAGCCCGGAACAGGCTGCGGGGGAATCCAATATCGACGGGCGAAGCGACCAGTACAGTCTCGGCTGCATGCTCTACGAGATGTTGAGCGGGGAGCGGCCCTTCAGCGGTGCCACGGCGCAGGCCATAATGGCGAAGCGGTTTACCGAGACGGCAAAGCCATTGCGCTCTCTCAGGACCGGTATCCCGGAATCTGTCGAAAAAGCGGTGGCGCGAGCGATGTCCACCGACGTCTCCGCGCGCTACAAGACGGCAGCGCAATTCGGCCAGGCGCTCGCGTCGGGGAGCATCACAACGCCGACGGACACATCGACGCTCCCGCAACACGCGGTGTCGTCTGCGAAGTCGGTGGCGGTCCTGCCGTTCGCGAACATGAGCACTGACGCGGAGAACGAGTACTTCGCCGACGGAATGGCGGAGGAGATCATCAACGCCTTGACCAAGATCGAGTCCCTTCGCGTAGCCTCGCGAACCTCGGCGTTTGCGTTCAAGGGGAAGAACCAGGACATCGGCGACATCGGACGAAGTCTCAAGGTGTCGACGGTGCTCGAGGGAAGCGTCCGGAAGATGGGGAATCGTCTTCGTATCACCGCGCAGTTGGTGAACGTCGCCGACGGATATCACCTCTGGTCGGAGCGCTACGACCGCGAGATGGAAGACGTGTTCGCGATTCAGGACGACATATCGCAGGCCATCGTCAAAGCTCTGCGGGTCATTCTCAGTGAAGGCGAGAAGAAGCAGATCGAAAAAGCGCGTGCGGTGAATGTCGAGGCGTACGATTTCTATCTGCGCGGCAGGCAGTACTACCATCAGCTCCGCCGGAAGAGCCTCGAGTATGCGCGGCAGATGTTCAATCGCGCGATAGAGATCGATCCTGAATACGCTCGCGCGTGGGCCGGAGTTGCCGACTCCTGCTCGATGCTGTACATGTATTTCGACGCTCGCGAGTTCAACATCAGGCAGGCCGACATAGCGAGTCACAAGGCCCTCGAGCTGGAGCCGGATCTCGCCGAATCTCACGTTGCGCGCGGTCTTGCCGTTTCGCTCAGCAAGCATTTCGACGAGGCGGAGCAGGAATTCTCGACCGCGATGCGGCTCGATCCGAAGTTGTTCGAAGCGGCCTACTACTACGCCCGCGCGCTGAAAACGCAGGGACGGTACGACGAAGCCGTGAAACTTTTCGAGCGCGCAGCGACATTGAGACCAGAGGATGTCCAGTCGTACCCGTTCATGGCCCAATGCTATCTGGCGATGGGGATGAAAACCGAAGCCGAGGCGACATTGCGACGCGCGGTCCGCCAGATCGAGCAGCGACTTGCTCTCACTCCCGACGATGCGCGCGCATCCAACCTCGGGGCCGGCGTTTATTCGATGCTGGGAGAGAGCGACAAGGCGCTCGAGTACGCCGAGCGCTCACTTGCGATCGATCCTGAAGATCCGATGCTGCTGTACAATGTCGCCTGTACATACGCGAATGTCGGCAGACCCGACGATGCACTATCGTGTCTCGAGAGAGCGGTCGATAAAGGATTCGGCCATAAGGAATGGATCGAGCACGACTCCGACCTGGATTCGA
>DATBRZ010000220.1:0-34471 GCA_036560025.1 Gemmatimonadaceae bacterium
CGGCTCATGATCGTCCGCCGCGCCGAGAAAACCATCGAGCATCGAACATTTCGCGATATAGTCGAGCTCATCCCGCCAGGTGACGCGCTCGTCCTCAACACGACAAAAGTTTTTCGCGCACGATTGCTCGGCACCCGCGACTCCGGCGCACCAGCCGAGATCCTCCTTCTTCGCGACCTCGGCGACAACCGCTACGAGGCCATGGTGCACCCGGGAGGAAAGCTCAAGCCCGGCCGAATAGTTCACGTGAGTCCAGACCTTGAAATCGAGATTCTCGAGGCAACGGAGCGACGCACACGCGTGGTAAAGCTTCGGTCCACGCTTCCAATTCCCGATGCGATCGAGCGATTCGGACACACGCCGCTTCCACCCTACATCAGAAGAGCCGACGTGCCGGCCGACGCGGAGCGATACCAGACCGTCTACGCTCGCGAGACCGGCTCGGTCGCCGCGCCGACAGCAGGACTGCATTTCACCGATGAGATTCTTGGTCAGCTCGCCGACCGGGGAGTTCGTCGCGTGGATCTCCGGCTTCACGTTGGCGCCGGCACATTCAAGCCTGTGGAAACGGACGATCCGGCGGAGCATGTGATGCACGAGGAGCCGTACACGATTACGGCGGAGGCCGCGCGCATTCTCAACGACACTCGAGATTCGGGTCGGGACATCTGGGCAGTGGGAACCACAACCGTACGAACGCTCGAGACCATAGCTTCAGAGGATGGTCGTTTCGCGGCGGCAAACGGCGACACTCGCATCTTCATTCGTCCACCGCACCGGTTTCGCAGCGTGGATCACCTGATCACCAACTTTCATCTGCCTCGCTCGACGCTGCTGATGCTCGTTGCCGCTTTCGCCGGCTACGATCTCATCATGCGCGCATACCGTGAAGCAGTCGCGGAGCGCTATCGCTTCTTTTCGTACGGCGACGCGATGGCAATTCTGTGAGCGAATGACCGGGTTTTCTTTCGCGATCGAGGCGACCGACGGCCGCGCACGCGCCGGTACCTTCGCGACGCCTCACGGCGACGTTGAAACGCCGGCCTTCATGCCCGTCGGAACTCTTGCGACTGTGAAGGCGCTCGATCCCACCGATCTGTCGCGGATGGGCGCTACAATGATCCTCGCCAATTCCTATCATCTGCACCTTCGCCCCGGCGACGATCTCGTGAGAGAGATGGGCGGCCTGCACAGGTTCATGGGATGGGATGGGCCGATCCTCACCGATTCAGGAGGATTTCAGGTCTTCTCGCTCGCGACTCTTCGCAAAGTCACCGAAGAGGGGGTCGAGTTTCGGAGTCACCTCGATGGATCACGCCGCTTCTTCACTCCCGAATCCGTGATCGACATCCAGCGCAATCTCGGCGCGGACGTCATAATGCAATTCGACCACGTCATTCCCGGCCAATCCGACGAAGCCACGGCGCGCGATGCAAGCGAGCGCAGCGTTCGGTGGCTCGCGCGTTGCCTGAAGCGTTTCACGGAGCTGAACGGCGGGGCTGACGGTCAGAGGCCGCAGGCGCTTTTTCCGATCGTACAGGGCGGCATTCACTCGGCACTGCGACGCGAAGCCGCGAATGCGATCAGCGCGATGTCCGATTGGGCTGGATTCGGAATCGGCGGCCTGTCGGTTGGCGAGGAGAAGGCGGCAACGTATGACATGCTCGAGGTTGCGGAAGACGCCCTGCCGGCGAATCGTCCTCGTTATCTCATGGGCGTCGGCTTCCCTGAGGACATCATCGAGGCCATTCGCCGCGGAGTCGACCTCTTCGATTGCGTTGCGCCGACACGCATGGGGCGTAATGGCGCCGCGTTCACGAGCGCCGGCCGCATCAACATCAAGCGTGCAGAGTACCGCAACGATCCGCGACCTCTCGACGAGAGCTGCGATTGTGAGGCGTGCGACCGATTCTCACGCGCTTACGTACGGCACCTGTTCGTCTCGCAGGAAATTCTTGGCCTCCGCCTGCTCTCCCTGCACAATGTACATTTCCTTCTTGCGCTCGCTCGCGCCGCGCGGCAGGCAATAATGCGCGGCGACCTCGATTCCTGGAGCAGCGAAGCGCTCTCCCGTTACAGGAAGGAAGAAAGCCTCCGACAATGACAACCACATACGCGTATCTCGCCATGCTGCTCCAAGCATCGGGCGGCAACAGCATGATCGGCCCGATTTTCATGTATGGAGCGATCTTCGCGATCTTCTACTTCATACTCATTCGGCCGCAGCAGAAGCAGAAGAAGGAACACGACGCTCTGATCAAGGCTGTAAAGCGGGGCGATGAGATTGTAACTGCAGGCGGAATCGTCGGCGAAGTGGTTCACGTTCGCGAGCGTCAGTCCGACGGAAAGTCGAGCACCACTCTCGAGGACCTTATCACTATAAAGTCCGGAGACTCTCGACTCGTAGTGGAGCGCGGACGAATCGCGAAGATCACCCGCTCATCGGGTCCAGCTCCCAGCGAGGGGTGAGCGTCCTCGATATCCGCGTTCTCGGTGATCCGATCCTCCGCAGGGAGACCGAGCGCGTAGAGAAAATCACCGACGACATCAGGCAGCTCGTGCGGGACATGTTCGACACAATGTACGCGGCCGAGGGAATTGGACTCGCTGCACCGCAGGTCGGGCGAGCGGAGCGCGTGACTGTAATGGATGTGGGCGAGGCCGGTCGCTTCGCTTTGATAAATCCGGAGATCGTCGAAAAGAGCGGCACGATTCGCGGCGAAGAAGGCTGCCTGTCAATTCCCGACGTGCTCGGCGACGTCGACCGCGCGAGCCGAGTGAAAGTCGCCGCCGTGGACGAGAATGGCAACGAATTCGAAGTCGAGGGAACCGAGCTGCTCGCCCGATGTCTTCAGCACGAGATAGATCATCTCCATGGAAAGCTGTTCATCGATTATCTGAGCTTTCTCAAGCGGCGTGCGGCTCTCGCAAAATGGGACACGCTGAAGGAAGATTACCCCGGATTCATTCGCCGAGTCGCACTCGAAAAGAAGGGAGCGCACCACAGCGAAGGAGAGCTGTAGATGCGAGTCCTCTTCTGGGGGACGCCTGAGTTCGCAGCCGCGCCGCTTCGCGCACTTCTCGGAGAAGGATTCGAGGTAATCGGCGTCGTGACACAGCCCGACAAGCCGAAAGGGCGTGCACGCAATCCCACCCCACCACCCATAAAACAAATCGCCCTCGAAGAAGGGCTGACCTGCTTCCAGCCGGAGCGGCCGAAGGATTCCGAGTTCGTCGAGATGCTCGGTGTGCTGAAGCCCGACATTTCGATCGTGGTGGCGTACGGACACATTCTCCCGAAGACCATCATCGATCTGCCTGAGCTCGGCACGCTCAACATTCATGCGTCGCTCCTGCCCGAGCTGCGCGGCGCCGCACCGATTCAGGCCGCCATTCGCCAGGGACTTATCGAGACAGGCGTGTCGATCATGCGGATGGTACCCGCGCTGGACGCAGGCCCTGTAATACTCAATGCGTCGACACCCATACTCGATGATGAGACATACGGTGAGCTGCAGCTTCGGCTGAGCGAGCTCGGCGCGCTCACTCTGATCGAGGCGCTCACA
This sequence comes from Gemmatimonadaceae bacterium, assembly GCA_036560025.1. Lineage (GTDB taxonomy): Bacteria > Gemmatimonadota > Gemmatimonadetes > Gemmatimonadales > Gemmatimonadaceae > UBA4720. The sequence continues at coordinate 3,567 of DATBRZ010000220.1, forward strand.
TTGATCTCGATCGGTGAAGCAAAGGAGACTCCGCAGGATGAATCGCGTGCGACCTTCGCACCGAAAGTCTCCCGCGCGGACGCACGCATCGATTGGAGCCTGCCGGCAATCGAAGTCGCTCGCGCAATACGCGCCTACGACCCGAAGCCCGGGGCCTTCACGACGCTGCGAGGCAGTGACGTGAAGCTGTTCGGTGCGAAAACAATCATGGAAGCAGCCGGGTCAGTGGGGGAAGTGCTCGCGACTGATAATGAGCTGCTCGTCGGCTGCGGCGCAGGAGCGGTGCGCATCGCCGACGTGCAGCCATCGGGGAAATCGCGGATGTCCGCCGCAGATTGGGTGCGTGGCCGCGGCATAGCGCGTGGTGATGCCCTCGGAAGCTGAGCGCTCGCATGGACCGTGATTTTCCGATCGTCCACGCGATTACCGACAGCGCGGCACTCGAGCGCGCTGACTTCCCTGACACGGCGCGCCGAGTGATGTCGGCCCTCGGACCTCGCGGTGCGGTTCATTTGCGAACGACTCGCATGTCCGGGCGCCGGTTCCACGATCTCGCTGCTCTTCTCGCGCAACATCAGGAGACATGCGGCTGCTGGCTGATCGTAAACGATCGCGTCGACATTGCGGCAGCGGTCGGCGCGTGGGGAATTCAGCTCGCGTCGCATTCGCTGAGTGTTTCCGAGGCGCGCGCGGTTGCGGTGGACATTCCGGTCGGCGCGAGCGTGCACTCGGTCGACGAAGCTAGAGAAGCGCAAGCGTCAGGGGCTTCGTGGTGCGTCGCAGGAACAGTTTTCGAGACACCGAGCCATCCCGGACAAGCTCCGTCGCGCATTCCATTCATTCGCGACGTTGCACGGGCAGTTTCCATCCCTGTGATCGCTATCGGAGGGATTCAGCCCGAAAACGTCGAGGAGCTGTTGCGCGCCGGTGCGTACGGTGTTGCGACGATTCGCGGAGCCGACTGGGATCGGCGCACGACTTCAACTGCGGAGATGGACTTGCGCAAGGAAACACGTCTTCCGAACCGCCCGCGAATCGCGTCTCGGGAGCCGGTCACCCGCTATATTTCGGCGTATGATGCAGTCTCCGAGCGCGGACGGGACGATCACGCTGACGGTGAACGGAGCCCCGCGGGAGATTCCACGAGATAGCACGCTTGCCCAGCTGCTTGGCTCGCTCGAGATCGATCCCCGCCTGGTTGTAGTCGAGCACAATCGTTCCATACTGCGCGACCGCGATACATTCGCGTCGCACCCGTTGACCAATGGCGACGTCGTCGAAATAGTCCACTTCGTCGGCGGCGGCTGAGATGGGTGTCGTCATCGAGACTTCTCTTGATCGATTCCCGCTGACCATCGCCGGCCGCGAATTCAGGTCGCGACTGATGGTTGGAACCGGGAAGTACGCCTCCAACGAGACCATGATCGAGGCGATCGAAGCGTCGGGAGCTGAAGTCGTCACTGTCGCGGTGCGCCGAGTGGATCTGAATCGCGCGAACGAAGGCGGCATCCTCCATCATCTCGATCCCAATCGCTTCTTTCTGCTCGCCAACACCGCCGGCTGTTATACCGCCGACGATGCCGTGCGCTACGCCAGACTGGCGCGAGCAGCAGGCTTCAACGAGTGGGTGAAGCTCGAGGTTATCGGAGATCAGGACACACTTCTTCCCGACACCGCGGACCTTCTGTCCGCCACGAGGACTCTCGTCGCGGAAGGATTCAATGTTCTCGCGTACACCAATGATGATCTCATCACTGCGCTCCGGCTCGAGGAAGCGGGCGCTGTTGCAGTGATGCCGCTGGCGTCGCCAATCGGATCCGGACTTGGAATGCTCAATCCATACGCTATCCGCACCATCAAGCAGCGCCTCTCGGTTCCGGTGATCGTCGACGCGGGCGTCGGCACGGCTTCCGATGCCTGCATCGTGATGGAGCAGGGCGTCGATGGCATTCTGATGAACACCGGAATTGCTTCGGCTGGAGATCCGGTGCGAATGGCAACGGCCATGCGTCTTGCCGTCGAAGCCGGTCGGCTCGCGTTTCTGTCGGGTCGCATGCCGAAGCGGGAGGTTGCGGTGCCATCCTCCCCGCTGTCCGGCATGCTCGACGCGTGACTTCTCCGCAGGGCGGAATCGAGCTCGTAACGGCGGGCGGAGTCACGCCTGCTCGCGCAGTTGCGGCCGAGATCGCGAGCGACCTTCGCGGCGGTCAGTTGCTCGATCCCTCGTTTGAGCGTCGCGCAGCCGACCTTGACGCACGAGACCGCCGCTGGCTGCGCGAGCTCGTGTATGGAATGTTGCGCCATCGCGCGACGATCGACGCAATCCTCGCGGAGCGTGTGCGAGGCGGACTCGGTCAGCTCGACCCCGATCTTCTCGATCTGCTGAGACTCGGCGTGTATCAGCTGCTCCACATGGGCAGCGTTCCCGCATACGCAGCGATCGCGCAGACCGTGGAGCTCGCCAAGAGACGACATGGAATCGGAGCGAGCAAGCTCACGAACGCGGTGCTCCGCCGCATCGACCGCGAAGGAAATGTCGAGCCACGATTGCCGTCGGATCGGGTTGATGCACTCGCCCTTCAGTATTCGCATCCGCGGTGGCTCGTTACGCGGTGGGCTGCGCGTTGGGGTGTTGATTCAACTGAGGAGCTCCTTCGCCGCAACAACATCGAAGCTCCGTTGATTCTTCGCCCATTCGGAATCGTTCGGGAGCAGCTCGAGGCGATGCTGGAAGAGGCAGGCGTTCACGTCGAGGATGCGCCGCTTGTTCGCGACAGCATTCGCGTTTCCGGTGTAATCGCTCTCACGGAGCTGGGAGCCTATCGGCAGGGTCTCTTTTTCGTCCAGGATCCGGCGTCCACGATGGTCACGGAATACGCGGCGATTCCTGCAGGCGCCACCGTCGCGGATCTTTGCGCTGCGCCCGCCGGGAAATCTCTCGAGCTGAGCCGATCGGCGCGGATCGTTGTCGCCGCAGACCGATCCCCTCAGCGTCTGGAGCGGGTCACAGCAAATCGGAATCGACTCGACGCGCGAAACGTTCTGCTTGTTGCTGCGGACGCGCGGGCACCTGCAGTGCGTCCGGTCGACGCAGTACTCATCGACGTGCCATGCACCGGGACCGGAACGTTCCGGCGTCATCCCGACGCGCGGTGGCGACTTAGAATCTCCGATCTCGCGGTGATGTCGGCATTGCAGGGGAGCATCATCCGGTCTGCAGCGACGATCGTAAAACCCGGAGGGCTGCTGATCTACAGTACATGCTCGCTCGAGCCGGAGGAAAACGAGCAGCAGATCGAGAGCTTCCTTCGCGACAACACGGACTGGCGTATCGAGGCACCCCCAGACGGCACCGTTCCAGATTCAGTCCTGGACGGCGGGTATTTGCGAGTTCTTCCGCACATTCACGGATCAGATGGCGCTTTCGCGGCGCGTCTTCGGAGGAAGCCCTAGGTGAATCCGCGCGCGGTCGCGCGCCGTGCATTCCCCTATCTCATTCTTGCTGTCGGCGGCTTCCTACTCGCGTACGTCATCCTGTTCTTTTTTGCATTTCCTGCTGAAGTTCTGCCGGACAATGCGAAGGTTCCGACAGTTGTCGGACTTCCATTCGATCAGGCCGCATCGATCCTCGACAAGGCAGGGTTCCACGCAGTGAAGGGAGAAACTCGTTTCCATGGCACTGTCGCGGAGAACATCATCCTCCAACAGGATCCGCCGGCAGGGAGTCTCCAAAAACGCGGGATCGACGTCACGCTCGCAGTGAGCGGAGGTCAGCGAAGCGCAGTTGTTCCGAATGTTGCCGGGCTGGCTCAACAGCAGGCCCGGCTCGCGATCGAGAACGCAGGTTTTCAATTCGGAGCCGTTACGCAGCGCACGAGTGAGCTTCCGCGAGGAGCTATCATTGGAAGCGAGCCCGCAGCGGGTGAAACGCTCCAGCTTCCTGCGCGAGTGAACATTGCGATGAGCGCCGGCCCTGCGAGCCTTCAGATTCCCGATCTCACCGGTCGCACGGTGGCAGACGCCAGATCGACACTCGAGCAGCTCGGACTTCGGCTTGGCGGTGTAAGCAGGGACACCAGTTCGCTTCAACCGGAGAACACGGTATTGTCGCAATCGCCCGCGGCTGGTCAGCCAATCGCAGCAGGTGGAAGTGTAAGCCTGCGAGTGTCGCGCTTCCCTCAACCGGTTCGGCCTTCGCCGATTGACACCACCACTCGCATCGATACGCTGGCGGCACTCCGATGAAGGCGCGCATAGCCCCTTCGATTCTGAGCGCGGATTTCGCGCGTCTCTCTGACGAGATCTCGTTGTGCATCGAGGGCGGCGCCGACATGATCCATCTCGACATCATGGACGGACGCTTCGTTCCCAACATTACATTCGGTGCGAAAGTGATCGAGTCGGTGCGTAAGCTCACAACTCTTCCGCTCGACGTGCACATGATGGTCGAAGAGCCGGAGCGATACTTCGACAGCTTCGCCGAGGCGGGCGCGGACGGCATGACGATTCACACTGAGGTCGCTCCGCATCTTCAGCGACAGCTCACGCGTATTCGCGAGCTCGGTTGCAAAGCGGGAGCCGCAGTGAATCCGGGAACGCCTCTGGAAGCCGTGCACGAAGTTGTCGCGGATCTCGATGTATTGCTCGTTATGACCGTGAACCCGGGCTTCGGCGGTCAGGAATTCATTCCGGCATCACTGGACAAGATCGCGCGCGCGAAAGACATGCTGAACGCGGCGCGCAGCGCTGCGGCGCTCGAGGTCGACGGAGGTATCGCGCGCGACACGATCAATGCAGTCTGGCGCGCCGGGGCCGACACTTTTGTCGCAGGGCATGCCATCTTTAATGCATCCGATCCACGCGCAGAAATCGGCGTGCTGCGATCGCTTTGCGCGGAGTCTGCATGACGGGAAGAGGACAGCTGGCCGTAGTAGTGGCAGCTCTCGCTGTTGGCGTGGCCGGTCTAACCGCCGGACGTCAGCTGCTCCGGCGCGAGATCGCTCCGCTGGGTGTGGGATCCAAGGCCCCGGCGTTCACGGCGATGACGCTCGATTCTCCGCCGCGTCCGAAATCACTCGACGCTTATCGCGGACAGGTAGTGCTGATCAACATCTGGGCGACGTGGTGCTTACCCTGTCGTGTTGAGATGCCAAGCATAGAGGAGCTGCACCGCACTTACGCCCCGCGCGGGCTCAAGGTCGTGGCTGTGAGCATCGACGATCCGGGAACCGACAACGCCATCAGAAGCTTCGTCAGTCAGTACCAGCTTTCGTTCGAGATCCTCCACGACCCGGACAAGAAGATCAGCGATTTGTATCAGACCAGTGGATATCCCGAGACGGTTATCATCGGCCGCGACGGAATCATTCGCAGAAAGGTCCTCGGCGCGAGCGATTGGAATTCATCGCAGAGCCGGGGACTCATCGAGCGGTTGCTGGACGAGAAGGTCGAGTAGATGGCAGTGATCCTCGGAATCGAGACGTCGTGCGATGAAACGTCGGCGGCGGTGCTCGATGGATCAGGCGACCTCGTCGAGCAGAAATCACTCGTCATTCTGTCGCAGGATGTGCACCGAGTCTTCGGAGGAGTCGTTCCGGAGATCGCATCGCGCGCGCATCTGACGAGCATCGTACCGGTGGTTGATTCTGCGCTCAGCGAATCGGGCCGAACACTCGACGATGTGGACGCGATCGCTGTGACTTATGCGCCGGGATTGATCGGAGCGCTGCTCGTCGGTGTCTGCTACGCAAAATCGCTCGGGTTCGCGCGGGGAATCCCGGTTGTTCCGGTGCATCACATGGAAGGTCACCTGTTCGCAACGTCTCTCGAGCATCGCGAAGCGGTTCCTCCTTTTACAGCCCTGCTTGTTTCGGGTGGGCACACGATGCTGCTCGACGTGGAGAAGTGGGGCAAATATCGCCTGCTCGGCGTCACCCGCGACGACGCAGCCGGAGAAGCATTCGATAAAGTCGCCAAGCTGATGGGTCTGCCTTATCCCGGTGGGCGTTACATCGAGGAGCTCGCGCGCGAAGGCAATCCCGAGAAGTACCGGTTCACGCGACCAATGCTGAAGAAAACTGACGCGCCGGGCGATCCCGACTATTACGCATTTTCATTCAGCGGTCTCAAGACGGCAGTCCTCAATGCTGTCAAAGCCGGAAGCGCGAGTGATCATGCTGACATCGCTCGCGGATTTCAGGACGCATTGATCGAAACACTAGTGGAAAAGACTGTTCGTGCCGCCGACGCGTACGGGCGCAGACGAATCATCCTCGGCGGCGGTGTCGCGTGCAACTCCGCACTAGTCGAGGCAATGCGAAAGAGGTTCGAGTCCGAGGGAGCGACCGTGTTCGCTCCGTCGCCCAGGCTTGCAACGGATAACGCTGCGATGATAGCGCGAGCGGGGCTTTACCGGTTCGAGCGGGGAGAACAGGCAGGAACAGATCTCAACGCGTACGCCACGCGACCGCTCCCGGGACTCGTGGCCGCGTAGCAGATTTCGCTCGACGACTCACTATCCAGCACCAGGAATGCCGACAATCTTCGCAACGATCGTCCACCACCCCGTGGCCTACCAGGTTGGTCCACTTCAGGTCACCGGCTTCGGGCTGGCGGTGCTTCTCGCGTTCGTCATCGGACAGATCATCGCGTCAGCGGAGCTCGAGCGTCGAGGATTTGATCCCGCTCCGATGAGCGACATCGTCTTTGCCGCGGTGATCGGTGGACTCCTCGGTGCGAAGATCTACTACGCGATACTCGTGGGCGACATCGGCTCGCTGACGAGCCGCGCGGGCTTCGTGTTCTGGGGCGGTCTCATCGGCGGGATTGTCGCCGTGATACTCACCCTTCGCATCAAGAAGCTGAGCGTCGCGCGGTACGCGGATCCGGTTGGAATCGGACTCGCGGCCGCCTACTCGATCGGCCGAACCGGATGCTGGGCGGTGGGCGACGATTATGGCCGGCCATGGAACGGCCCGTGGGCGACGATGTTCCCTGACGGAGCACCGCCGTCGACTGCGGAGAACATGACAAAGCTCTTTCACATCCCGGTTCCCCCGGGGACTCCGCCAAATCAGGTGCTGGCGGTTCATCCAACGCAGCTCTACGAGGTCGCGATGGGGTTCGTGATGTTCCTCATCCTGTGGAGAATGCGCGATCACAAGCACGCCGAGGGTTGGCTTTTCGGCGTCTACTGCGTCCTAGCTGGAATCGAGCGGATCATTGTGGAATTCTTCCGCGCGAAGGACGATCGCTTCCTCGGCCCGTTCACGCTCGCGCAGTTCATCGCGCTCTTGTTCATCATCGTCGGCGTGATCGTGATGCAGCGGCGATCGAGAGTGACGCCGCAATCCCCGGGCATCTACGCTCTCAAAAAAGCCGCGTAGAAACGACCCCTCTAACACCTACGAGGGAGTAACCACGGAGCACGCGGAGAACGCGGAGAACTACGGAACAGCCTTTCTTTTTTTCAAAAACAGAGAAAAAGATCTTCTGGTTTTCCTCCGTGTGCTCCGTGTGCTCCGTGGTTACTCCCTCGTAGGTGTTAGAGGGGTTGATGGCCGTTCGGGCAGGAAGCTCTTTACGATCATGAAAATGAACAAAATCAGGAGTATGGATTGCGCGATAAGCGTCTCCATGCTCGGAAAGATCCCCATGGCCGGAATGTGCGGCATCCCGCGGATCACCGTGACCGGGATCACGTTCCCTTCCTGAAGCTCGCGGATTCCCTTCCCGGCAAACACGAACGCCAGGTAGTAGAGGAGCACGCTCGTCACGGTGAAAAAGGTGCGCATCGGAATCCGCACACCGTATCGATAGAACAAGGTGAAGATGAACGTCAGCAGTACCAGGCCGGCGACGATCCCGAGAGACAACGGCAGTGCGACGTTGCTTTCGTTGAACAGTGCCTGATAGAAAAGCGCGGTTTCGGCACCCTCTCGGTACACAGCGAGAAACGCCACTAGCGCGAGTGCCTTGCCGCCGCCGTGCTCCAGCGCTGAGTTCACCTTCTCGCGAATGAACTTCTGCCACCTTGCTGCTTCGACTTTGGAGATCAGCCAGTAGCTGACCGAGAACAACACTGCAACAGCGAGCAGCAGAGTAATTCCTTCGACGATCTCGCGGCTCGCCGGAATGTGGGAGAACACTGTCTGAAGCACGATTGCCGTCGCCGCGCTGGCGACCAGACCGATCGCAACTCCCATCCAGATCGAGCGCAGTCGCTCGCGATGGCCGGTCTTGAGAAGGAAGGCGACGACCGCGCCGACAACGAGAATCGCCTCGAATCCCTCGCGAACGATTATCAGCAGCGATTGGAAGAACGCTCCCCATCCGCTCGATGTCGGTCGAGTGAGCTCGACAATCCGCGGCATGTCCAGAGCTATCGCGTCTCGCGCACCTTGGGCGCCTGGCATGTCGCGCCGCCGGACGGCACCCTTGAAGTCCGCGAAATGTCGCTCCATTGCCGCGACCAGCCCAGGTTGTCTCGCGCGGGCAGGCGTCTCGAGCGGCTCGAACGCGATGTAAGCATCGAACGCTCGATCTCCTGCCTCTGCGCTCTTTCCGGCCCTCGCGAAATCGAGCGCGCTGTCAAGCAAAGCCATAACAGACACTGCTGCGCCCACGCCCGGCGCCGCTGTCGCATCGGTGACGGCTGACGGTAGCTGCATTCGTTCGCCGCGCATCACGTACACGTAATTCACGATTTCCCACCGCTGCTGCGGCGAGAGCGACGATCCGAATTCGGGCATCGGCGTCGCGCGCACACCGACCGACACGACATTGTAGGCGAGAATCGGCGTCATGTCCGGAGTCTCGCGAGCGATGCCGATCTTCGGGACCGGCATTCCAAGCGATGCCGCTGCGGGACCATCGCCCGCGCCGGCATCTCCGTGACACTGAGAACATTTTTGAGCGTAAAGCTGGTGCCCGCGTGCCGTATCCAGCGGCTCAGTTGGAAGATCGAGCGCCCCGGCAGTTCCGAGCGCACCGGCAAAGCGCGCGTGTATCAGGCGAACGTCTGCTACCGGCCGTCTTGCGTGGACCGCAGCAATGAGAGTGTCGAGCACGGCTTGACTCGGAGCCGCGTGGTATCCGGTGAGACGCGTTGCGATTACGCGCGCGTCCTGAAGGAACGACGTCGTCTCCTCGTACTCAGCGGCCGAGATGATCCGGCCGCGGGCATCAACTGCCTTGGCGTACTCCTCGACGGCGACGCTCACGATGCTCGAGAGTCGTTTTGCGGTGTTTTCTTGTGCTGGGATCGAAGCCGGGATTATGACCGCGAGGACGGCGATAACCCAGCCCGCGAGGCGGGATTTCATTGCCGAGTAAATCTATCCGGATTAAAACGGCCAGCAATTCCGTCGTCCGTTACGCATCCTCGCGGGCGTATCGATAATCTCCCGCCAATTCCCGATCGCAGATTGCGGCGCGACGCCCGGTTCGAGCCTCGAACCGCGCAACGAATTCCGGGAGTCGCTCGCTCGTGAAGCCGCTTCGCGCGAGACCCGTCGCTTCGATCGCGCGCTCGATCGAGGCTGGCACGCCCTCGACCTCGACGAGCACATCCATGTCGGGGTATTGCTCGAACCGGATGACCGCCCCGTCGAGATCGTACTGCGAAATGTCGCGGTCAATCTCGCGAATTACGATGTAGCCGAGCCGGTCTAGTATCGTTGCCAGTGCATCCGCGTTGGTGGCGGCGGTTGAGATCTCGTCTCGAACCTTGAATCCCGCAGCGTATTCAGTGGGGCCCTTCCAATCGATGTGGGCGTCACTCACACCTGTGTCCGGCTTGTAGATGCGCAGTCGGAGCACTTCATCGCGCAGCACCAGTGAACGATCCGCCCGATCATATCGTCGGTCGTGCAAGCGTCCCTCAAACACCAGTCTGCCTCCGGCGACCTCGACCAGCTTCCGGGCCGCAGTGACGTCGTTGACTACGCTCTTGAGCTCGACTTCACGCATCGAGTATCGCTGTCATGACCTCGTTCGTGTCGCGCAACGATTCGAAAACCGCGTACGGGTCGTACGCTCTGAGCTCATCGGTCGAAAAGCGTCCAGTCGCGACCGCGATTGCCTTCGCTCCGATGGACTCGCCGCATTGAATGTCGGCTGGAGTATCGCCGATCACGATGAGCCGATCGCCGGCGACCTCGGTTCCGAGTAGCTCGCGCGCCCGGCGCTGTGCAACCGCCGGCAGATGCGGGCGGTGCTCATGATCGGACCCGAATGCATTGACGCGGAATCGTGCCGGATCGATTCCGGCGGCAGACAGTTTTGCGCGCGCGCCACGCTCGATGTTTCCGGTAAGCAGCCCTAACACGATGTCATTTCGCGCTTCAAGCGCATCGAGCAGCTCCGGCACGCCGTCACATACCAGAACTTTGCGTCCCCGCGCCGCCAGCTCGCCATGAAGTCCGCTCACGTAAGCCTCGAGGAGATCGTCCATCGATTCGTCGATCTCGTCGTCGGTGAATCCCTCCTGCCGCATCAGCTCGCGCACGATCTGGCGATCGGTTTTCCCGTCGTACCTGTAGTCGCTTGACCCGGCTGATCCGAACACGCCGGTGAGCGCGCGCTCCATCGCGACTCTGCCGGCGCCGCCGCTCCTGAGAAGCGTGCCGTCGATATCGAAGAGGACGATTCTCACGATCTCGTAAGAAGGATTCCCGTCATGATCGTGCCGGTACCCAACCCCTGCCACACTGTCGGTACGTCATGCAGAAATATCCACGCAATGATTATCGCTATCGGCGGCTGAAGATTCGTATACACCGACGTTCGCGTTGGCCCGAGGATCTTGAGACCTCGGTACCAGAACAAATACGCAACTCCCATCGAGATGACGCTCGAATAAAGGAGACCGCTCCACGCGCCCGCGCCCACTCTTCCCCAGTCGAGACTGGCAAGAGCCGGCGGACCAATGAACAACAACGGAATGATTCCGCCGATCATGGTAAGCGCTGCGATCTGAATCGGATCGGTGTGCCGAACCAGCGGCTGCAATAGAACCGTGTATGCCGTCCAGCAGAGAACACCGAAAAACACCAGCGCCGTACCGAGCACCGTCGCATCGCGCCGATCTGTCGTCGTGCTGCCGATGACGACGAGTGCAACTCCCATGATCGACAACGCCACTCCTGCAAGGTTTCGCCGCTTGAGTCTCTCGATCCCTCGCGCACGGCTGACGAGCGCAATGAATGCCGGCGCGGCAGCAATGATCAGAGCTGCATTGCCGACCTTGGTTCGCGCTAAACCGTTGATGAACAGAAGTTGATAAAACCCGTGGCCGAGTACGCCGAGCGCGATCAGCAGCAGCGCATCACGCCTTGGCGGCCACGGGCGGCGGCGGAGCGCCGCAATGGTTAGCATGACGAGCCCCGCGATGATTACTCGCAGAGTCGTGAACGGCACCGGCGGGATCTCACTCGTCGCGTACTTCAGGACCGGGAAGTTCACGCCCCAGATGAGTGCCAGGATCACCATGCCGGCATCGGTTTTTCCAAAGCGGGCGTGTCTTTCGGTGTCGGTCATAGGGAAAGCTAGCTACGCCCCTTACACCGCTGCTACTTTCAACGGCCATGCACGTCTCTTTCGCAGTCTTCGCCGACGGAGCGAATCTTTCGCAGGAGGGAAAGCTCAACGTCCTCGGCGTTTTCGACGCGCTTCAGGTTGGCGCGTTTCCGTCGCTGCATCCGCGTACGCATTTCGTCGTTCGGCTCAAGGGAACGATGGAAGATTCGGGGCAGCATCGGCTGAGTTTTCGGTGGATGAACCCTGCCGATGAAGAGCTTTGGTCGTCGGATGGCGAGCTGAACGTAGCGCCGGGACCGAATCCGGCATTCGAGATGGACCTGCCTATCATCGCGGTGATCGATCTGCCGCTCAACGGGCCGGGACTCTACACGATGCGCGTGGCACTCGACGGTGAGCCGACGGCAGACGTTCGCCTTTTCGTCAGCAGCGTCGCGCAGGTTCAGCTCCCGGCGGGTACGCTCCTCAGCTGAGCGGGATCCGTCTCGCGAAACGGAATCGCGAGATCAGCGCCCGGCCGTAATCGTCGGGCCGGTTCAGATCTTCAAGGCAGTGGCCGCCTCTTCCAATCGCTGCGTGCACGACGCGCGAGCCACCCATCGATAATGCGACGTGCGTGATGCTTCCCTCTTCTCGCTCGGAGAAGAACAGCAGATCACCAGCCTCAGTCCCATCAATTCCGCCGTCGACTGCGATGCCCTGTGTAGCCTGCTGTGACGCATCACGCTGGAGTCGTATTCCGTGCAGCGCAAATACAGTCTGGATCATGCCTGAGCAGTCGGCGCCCCACGGCGTGATTCCGCCCCACTGGTAATAGCTGCCCTGAAAGAATCCGCTCGCGGATGCGACGATTGCTTCCGACGCCGGCGGAAAAGTTTTCTTTCGCATCTCGAGATCCATCGATCGTCCGGCGAGAGGCCGTCCGCGCACGACAGCGCCAAGCGGCAGATCGAGCGTCGCTCCCTTTTCGTCGCGAATGCTGCAGCCCATCGAGAGATCGACGTCCTCGCCCCACATCCACGGCAGCTCACCGTCTGGTGACGCTGCTTCCAGATACCCCTGGTGTGCCCACCCCTCGTAACCGTCGCCGCCGCGAACCTTGAGCCAGTTGTCCTGTCGATCGAGCACGAGCGCTGAATGACCGTATAGAAGCTGGTTGACTTGCGACGCGGCGGCCCGCGGCTCGCTCAGGAGCGGGACTATTGGAGTGCGCGCCGTCACCCGCTTCGGCGTCAATGCTCCGGCCAGTCGATGAGCGGAACCTCGCGAATCGGGGAGCGCGGCGGCTCCGGCTCGTTGTGCTCGGCCTCACACTTCCGGCAGCGGATGATTCCGCGGAAGCTGCAGATCACGCAGATGAACGTGCCGCAGCTGACGCACGGGTAGCCTTCGGATGCGCGCTCCTCGTTGCCGCAGGAGCGGCAGATCATCGCGTCACGCTCTTTCAGATCGGGCACGGGGTACGGGTACGGGGTACGGGGTACGGGTACGGGGTACGGGCGCTGACGCGTTGTCCCGCGCTTGGCAGCAATCGAAAGATGGCATAGTCAAAACGCCGGTCGACAACCATAGAGAGTGGCGGACTTCAGAAAATTACGCGTATGGGTGGCCGCACAGGAATTGGCGCGTGAGGCGTTTCTGTGCTCAACGCGAATGCGAGGATTTGGAAGCACAACGCTGGGAAATCAACTGCTCCGAGCGGCGATGTCAGTGCCGGCGAACATAGCAGAAGGAAGCGCACACAGCAGCCGCAAAGAATTCGCCCGTTTCCTGCGCTACGCAATTGCGTCGACGGCGGAAGTCGAGACTCATGTCATGCTCGGGCGCGATCTGGAATTGATCAAAGAAAGTGATTCATTCTCCCTGATTTCTCGTACGATCCGCATCCGTAAGATGCTTCTCGCTCTGCACAAGAAAGTCAAAAGCAGTGTTCGCCCGTGACCGTATCCGTTCCGCTATCGCCCGTGCCCCCCGTACCCCGTACCCCGTACCCCGTCAAAATCTCCATGTTCTGAATAAATCGAACCCGAACTGTCTCGGAGTCTGCTGTTGAATCTGCGTGGCGTTGGCGCGAGCGCATGTAAGCTCACTCGACCCTGGCTCGATACCCGCCTGCGCTGAGTACATCGAATTGAACCGGTACTCCAGCTTCAATCCGAAATTCTCGAAGAAGTTCGTCGCATTCACCACGCAGAGTCCCGTGCTCAGGCCAAGGAACCACTGATTGCCGATCTGCTTGCCGATGATCGCACGCGTGTTGAGCAGGTTGTAGTAGTACGGGTTGGACGTTCTATTTTCCAGATTGAGCCCCGCCGTCTGGAGCTCCACGATGTCCACGACATCCTTCGGAATCGCGTTGGTGAGAAGATTGCCCCCGTACCGAATCGCTACAGACGCCAGCTGCGACTGATACTCGTTGTTGGAGTTGTCCAGCGCTATCGAGGGCTCACCGGTGACGAGGTAGCTCAGCAGATCAGACTGCGAGAGAGGAAGGTTGTCCGGATTGTCCAGCGACAGAACCGGGCGCTCCAGCGTTCCTCCGATCGTCACTCGCACGCGGATGTCCCGGACATTGGCGCTTTGTTGACGCGGCTGCCTGATCGTGTGAATCGCCTTGATGTCGAGCGTTGGATTGAGATCCGGTGTGCCGAAGAATCGAAGACTTCCGCTTTCGACGTCGAACGTCGGCTGCACGAACGGATCGACGAGCGTTAGCCGGTACGTTCCTCGAACTGCGTTCAGGGTACCTTCGAGCGCGAGCTGCGACCGCTCACCCGTCTGCGGGTTTCGTCCAAGCGTCACGTTGAGCGCGCCGCCGAGCTTGACGTTCGCTTCCGAAGAGCGAAGCCACACTGCATCGCCGATCCTCACCTGCACATTCTCGAGCGACAGGTTTCGCGCAAACTCGCTCGGCGCCTCGGGCATGACCTTGCGATCTCTGGCCAGCAGAGTATCCACGAGACCCGCGAACTCCGGGTCACTCAGATCCACGATCTTCTTCTTGATGAGCTCGGGGATCGACACCGTGCCGCGATCGACCATTATCGCCCCACTCACTGTCGCGCCGCGATACGGCCCGCGAAGAGTCAGGTCGGGCTCTGTCGAGATATCGAGCGTAGCCAGACCAGACCGCTCGATTATTCTGAAGTTGTCGGCTCGCGCGCGAAGCGAGAAAAACGGGTTCGCGTAGCGCTCCATTCCGATGAATCCTTCCACTGCGAGAGTGCCACGCCGCTCGCGGTGCGTTTCCGCCGATAACCGTCGCACGAAAACCGTATCGCCCGCCAGCGCGATATCCGCGGATATGTTCTGCAGCGGCACACCGGCACCGATGAGTGTTGCAACACCACCATTGATACGGAGCTGTCCATCCAGGACAGGTTGCTTCACCGTCCCCTTGACGTTGACGTTTGCAACGAGTGAACCGCGCGCGCCCCGAATTCCCGGAAGGAAAGCTTCGAGGATTGCGAGATCGACACTGTCTGTGCGCACATTCCCTCGCACCGAATCACCCGCTAGCCGCACGTCCCGGACAGCAAGCCGGGCCTGCTCATAACCGAGCAGCAGCGAGTCGAGCGAGCCGCCGCCCGGTCGTAATGTCAGATGTGCCGGCGCCTGAAGCCGGTATGTCGATCCATTCGAAACCGTGACGATCCCGCTATCGACTGTCACGGTGGTGGTATCGCCCTTGAGTGAGGCTGTTCCGCCAAGTCTCGACTGAACGCCGTTCTCTCCGGCGAGCGCTGCTGTAAAGCCGGCGATTCCAGTCGTGTCCAGTGCGACCTGTGTGTTGACGCTGTCGAAGCTCATGGTTCCTGCGCTCACCGAGTCCGCGCGAATCGCCAGCGTTCCGTTTGGCTTGCCGGTCAGATCCGCGAGATCGAAGCGCCCGGCAAGTCGCTCGACACTTCTTCCATCGACGAAGAGCTCGCGGCCGGCAATAGTGCCCTGGGCCGAGAGACGCTTCGACGAGCCCTGAACCTCGCCGGCAACTCGCACAGCTCCGCGAAGCGAATCAGGAGAGATGGACGTATTCGCTCCGATGTACCGGCTGACGTCGGCAAGTGAGTCGACCGCCAGAATGAAGCTCAACTTGCCCGCGCCGCCCTCGGTCATGGCAACAGTCCCCGCGGCGTTCGCGCGCCCTTCGTCGCTCCGAACGAACAGCGTGTCGATCGTCGCGATGCCAGACGCGATGCGCACCCGTGTGCGCGATGATCTGACGTTGATCTTCTCGATCGTACCTGACAGCGATGTCTCGAGCTGCCCGGTTCCGACAACGAGGGAATCGCCCGTAAAATCGACGGCGTAATCGCCTGTCAGATTCGTCTTCGGAGCCTTTGGATTCTCGATCAGGGTGCGAACATTCGCATTCGCGACAGTTCCACGACCATGTGCGCCGTACGCCGGCAGCTCCGCGTCCCATGTCCCATCGTAGGCGAGCGTTCCGCCTGCACCGGTGAGTGTCGTCTTCACTTGAAGATTGTTGACGACTCCCGTCACTCGCATCGGGCCGGTGTAATCACCCCGAAGTGGAACATCGGGATACGATCGTGCCAACGTCGTCATCGACACCGGCGTCGCAACGAGGTCGAGATCGTAGACCGTCGTTGGCCCCGTAAAGTTCATCCGGCCCGATCCGGTAATTCGCGAAGTCGGCAACGAACCGTCGTGATGCAGGATGTCGGCGTTCGAGAACCGCACGTCGAGCCACAACGAATCGAGTCTGGCGACCCCGGAAATCGTTCCCTTGAGCTCCGGAAACAGCGGCTGTACATACTGCAGCGTTCTCAGATCGAGGGTCTCGAGATTGAGGTCGACGCCGTGGAACTTCGTCTCACTCGGCTCGAAAATGTCGAGCTCACCGCGCGCAGACGCTCGAGTGATTGCTCCGGGCACGTGCGCGTCCGCGAATGTGAAATGCGAATCCTCAACACGGAATCGGCGTAGCAATCCGCCTGACGCACGGATGTCGCCGGTAAAGTTTCCCTGCCAGTCCTGCGGATAGGGCTTGCCGTTCAACGTTCTCAGGAGATCCCAGTTCAACGGTGCCAGCTCAACGGCGACGTTTCGAATAGCGAACATCGGTCCGCCTGTCTCGAACGTCATCGCGCCGATCAATCTCGACCGCGTCGTGCGCACGTCCATGCGGGTCACGCGATAGTCCATGATCCTGGGATGACCGACGTTGTCGATGTCCAGGTCAAGCCGACCTCGACCTGTCGTCGGCAGAGTCGGATACACCCAGGCAATGTCGTTCAGCGAAACGGAATCGCCGACGACGTGAATGGCGTATTGGGTCGGCCTGCCGCCGCCCCAGAAGACCTTTCCTTTCGCGCGACCCGTCGATGCCGGCAGGTCGAAATGCGCGATGTCGAGAAACACCGAGTCAGCGACATGACGGATGTCACCGCGAAGCCGGCTAACATCGAGCGGAGGATCAGACGATCTGGCACTCAAACGTCCGATTCGGAAGAGCTGGCCAACGCTGTCGGGCTCGGCAATTCGTGCGTGCGTCAGGCTCGCGTTTAGTCCCTTGAACCTGTAGAAGTGCGAGAATCCTGCGACCGTTCGGCGGATTTCAGTCGGCCAGTCATTGCCCGGGTCGTTTCGCGTGAGTGACGTGAGCGCTCGAGCAATGACGCTGTCGCGCTTGTAGCCTCGCAATGAATCCGCCGGATGCCATCTGACTGCCACGGCTACATTGCCGTCGCGAAGATCGGCTGAATCGATGACGATGTAATCTCCGAACGCACGGCCGGTTCGCGGTTTCTTGCGCCCTCTCGGGAAGATTCTGTGGTAGTTCAGCTCGCCTGTGGAGTACTCGAAGATGCGGACAACCGGTCGCGTGACATCGAGGTGGCTGAGAACGATCCGGCGGTCGAAGATGTCGCGCGCGTCGTATCGAACCCGGATCGGTCCGCTTGCCACGAACAGTGAGTCATTCTCGTCGCGGATCTCGACCGAGTCGATCGTTACCCCGTTGAACAATCCGCCCGTGATCTTCCCGACATAGAACTTTCCGCGAACCTTCCCGCTCACCCACGACTGGACGTACCGCCGTACCTGGCCCTTGCCGTATTCGGTTTGAGTCAGCGAGACGGCTATCAGCAGGATGAGCAGCATCAGGCCGACCAGCGCCAGCGCGCTCAGAGTGACGATCTTCTTCCGCCGCGACACTAGAACGCCTGACCTATTGCGAGGCCGAAAGTGAGCCGGCTGAAAAAGCGGCGGTCCGTTTCAGGAACGAACGTCGCCGGACAACGCCCCTCATTTTGCCTCAGGTTGTTGCTGTCGGCGCTCACTCGATGCACGGCGAGAATATTCCCCGGGCTTACGCATGGCAGCGATCCCGATTCCGGAGCAAGGTCTGTCGCCGGCACACCTCGGGGCGCTTCGTAGTAGAGCGGTCCTGCCGGTCTGTCATACGGATTGTATCCCACCACCACTCGCACCGGTCCCACCGGCGAAAAAGCGGTGAGCTGAAATCCAGGCGTCAGCTTGATGCGGAAATTCTGAAAGCTGTTGAAGCGACCGCGGTTCCACACATCTCCTGCATCGGTGAATAAGGTCCATTGCAGGAGCTCCGGAAGCACCGGACTCCGCAATCTGAGCTCCAGGTTCGCGACGATCATCGAGTTTCCACCGACGGGCACGGAGCGGCGGAATGATCTCACGCTGTCTGCAACCCTGAGCAGCGTGTCTGTTCCTACCGTCTCGACTTGAAAATCCCGCGCGATGTAGATCGCGGATCCGAGCTCGTTCTGTGAGAATCCCCGCACAGTAGTCGGCCCGCCGGCATATAATCGCTCCTGCGGCGGAATGAATGATGTCGTCGAGCTCAGCTGCCGACCATACACCGCTCCCCCGCGAATGCGCAATGCTATTACCGCTCCGCCAGGAATTCCCCAGTACTGTGACCGCTCCCCGAGGAATCTGTTGAACTCGAGCGCGCTGTCCGAGAACGTGAACGGCGAAGCGTGCCGTACTTCGAGTCGCCATTGCGACCCGCGGGTCGGCGATACGAGATCGTTCGAGTTGTCGCGCGACACAACCGCGCTCACGACGCCGAGTCTTTGCGTCTGCTGCACTCGCCGACGATCTTCCCGGTCGCAGAGATTGAACACCGCGCAGAATAGCGCGGGCTGTGCTTCGGTGCGACCGAGGTCCATCGAGTAGGAGAAAGTCACCGGAATCGTTGCGAACTTTCTCCATTCGAGTGAGCCGACTCCGCCGATCACGGTTGTACGCAGGTACGCGTTGTACTCGGATGCGCGTTCACTGAACACCGTGATCGTCGTGAGAGTTCTGAGGCCAAAGAACAGCGGCTGTCTGAGCGTGGTGCCCGCGTAGTAGTTCACCTTTCGACTGAACGGGTCAGCCTTTGCCTGAGGGCAGAGCTCTTTCAGTCCGCCGAGCGGCTCGCCGATTCCGATTTTCGAAACGCGCCCTGTAAGGTCGAGTCGCCTGGCCTGATGCAGAAAATTGTAGTTCGACAATTCGCCGGTGAGCCTGAAACAATCGAGCGTCCCGTAGCCGGCACCGAGTCGCGCCGAACGTGTTGTGTTCTCGGCGATCACGGCATTGATGCTGATCGTTGAATCAGTAGCTGCAGCAGTAGTATCGGGCAGAAGCGACACGTGCTGGAACACTTCGGTCTGATAGAGTGTGCGCTGAGCGTTGAGCAGCTGCTGTTCACTGTACACTCGTCCCGGCGTGATCCCGATCAGTCTGCGCACCACGCGTTCGGGCACCTGCTGCACCTTTCCCTGAAACGGCACCACTTCGATGTTCACGTTGCCTACCCGCGTGAAGGCACCGGGCTCGACCTTGATTGTGTCGTCCGCCATTCTTGCGGAGCTGTCAACCGCGAACACATTGGTGACCACTGCTCTCGGGTAGCCGGTGTTACGAAGCCGGCGCGCGATCGTGTCGCGAGCCGCTTCGATGTTCACGCGATCGAACCTTGCGCCACCGCGGATCGGAAGGCGGCGCGTGATCGATTCCCGTCCCCGAACCGAATCGAGCCCCACGATTGTCAGCGACCTGAGTGTCGTCGGTACACCCTCACGAATCCGGAAGGTCACTTCGACGCCTCCCGGGCCGGCCAGCGTAATGGCCGTGTCCACGGTGGCATCCGGAAATCCGCGCCGCCGATAAAAAACGATCAATCGAATTCGGTCGTTTGGAAGCTCCGTGTTGTCGAGGCACCGTTTGAGGGTGAATGGGAGGTGCAGAAACCTGCGCGACCAGGCCGAAGGAGTGGTCACGATCAGCTTCGCGAGATCGGTGTCGGTGAACGCTACATTCCCGGAAAACGACAGCCGGCGGACCTCGACGTCACCGGGATCGCAGTTCACATCCTGTGCTGTGGCAGATCGCGCGGCAACTACGAGGAGAGAAACGACACCGAGCCGGATGGCGCGCCGCGCCGATCCCGGCAGCATCACCCGCTTGGTTTCCGGTCCCACGGACCGGCTGGCCCGCTCGTCGGCTCCGGCGGCTCCGGCTCCCGAGCCAGTGAATGCGGCGGTACCAGCGGCGTACGCTGGATTAAGAGTTGCACTAGATAAAACCCGGCCAGACCCGCCGCGATTCCGACGCCGATTGCCGGCAGCAGATCCGCGGCGCCCAGTTGGCGCCGATAATAGTAGTCTTCGCTCAAATTGACGCCTTCCAGAGGGCTGGATAAGTTCTCGCGCTCGCCCACCAACTGTCAACGGTAACACCGATGCGCATCAGGCGATTCCTCCTCGCATCAATCACCGCCGGAATGGCGTGTACGGGGGCGGAATCGACGCCCTCGCGTCACACACTCATCGACTCGCGCGACACCTACGATCCGCGCTCACTCGACCCGGCACTCTCAACCGACGTCCCGACCGGCCGCGCCGTCGGCTACGTGTTCGACGGCCTGGTCAGATTCACACCGGATGCCCAGGTAGTTCCCGGGCTCGCTCGCGCATGGGAGGTCTCGCCTGACGGGCGAACCTACACATTTCACCTGCGAAGCGGCGTAAAGTTCCACGACGGCCGCGCGTTCTCAGCTCGAAACGTCATCAACAGCTTCAGAAGAGTCCTTGATCCGGCAACCAAGGGCGGCCGGGGCTGGCCTCTCTATCCCATCGCCGGCGCGGAGGATTACGCGGGCGGAAAGGTGCGCGCGATCTCGGGGCTCGTTGCCACAGACGATTCCACGATCGCCATTACGCTCAAAGAGCCCTTCGCGATCTTCCCCAAGCTGCTGGCTATGCCAGTTGCCTCGATTGTTCCAGACTCAGTGCCTTCGAATTTCGGCGAGCATCCGGTCGGAACAGGCCCTTGGAAGTTCGTCGAATGGAAGCACGATGATTATCTCCTGTTCGCAAAGAATTCCGCTTACTTCGACGGCCCGCCCAAAACCGACTCACTGCGCGCGAGAATAATTCCCGAGCCCAGCACGGCGGTCGCTGAGTTCGAAGCGGGAAATGTTGACGTCCTCTACGTACCCGAGGGCGAGACGCGAAACTGGGAGCAGACCGACGAAAAGAAAGCGATGCTCGAATCGGCGCCCGCGTTGCGGATGCTCTACGTTGCCATCAATACGACTCGAGGCCCGCTCGCTGACGCGCGCGTACGTCAGGCGCTCAACTACGCGACTGATGCGCGCGGAATTCTCGAAGGAATCCTGAGCGGTCGCGGCTATCACGCGTCAGGCGTAATACCACCGGCGCTTCCGGGCGGCGATTCGACGCGTACCGGATACACTCGCGACGTCGCCAAGGCAAAACAGCTTCTCGCTGCCGCCGGACACGCGAACGGAATCGACCTCGAGCTCTGGTGCTCGCAGACTGCGCCCTTCCCTCGCATTGCGCAAACCGTTCAGGCGAACCTCGCTGAGGCCGGAGTGCGCGTGAAAATCGTACAGCGTGACGCATCGTCGATGCGCGAGGCCGCGCGCAGCGGCAAAACCGACTTGGCCTTAAAGGACTGGTTCGCGGATTATCCTGACGCAGAGAACTTCCTGTATCCGCTGCTTCACAGCGCGAACAAGGGAGTCGGCGGAAACGTGTCGTTCTACTCGAATGCGCAATTCGACAGGCTCGTAGACGAAGCGCGGCGCGAGCAGAATGAGGCGAGACGCGTTTCACTCTACCAGCAGGCCGACCAGCTCGCGTTCAACGACGCCCCGATGATTTACCTGTTCTTCTACAAGGAGCTGTACGCCGTGCAGCCGTGGATCGCTGGCTTCAAGGTCCCGTCGATATTCACAGGCCAGCGCTGGACAGACGTGCAGTTCAGTCAGCGGTAAGGATCGCTTGGTATCGTTCATCGTCAGGCGGCTCCTGCTGTCGATACCTACGCTCCTCGGCGTTCTCATCGTCGTTTTTCTTCTCCTTTACGTCGCTCCGGGTGATCCGGTTCAGGACATGGTCGGCGAGCGTGCCGATGCGGAAACAATCGCGCGACTGAGAAAGGAGCTTCATCTCGACGAGCCGCTGCTCAAGCAGTTCACTCTCTATACGGGCGGCGTGATCCGCGGCGACCTCGGCCGATCGTACATCACGCAGCGGCCCATCATCCGCGACATTCGCGAGCGCTTCCCGAAGACTCTGCTGCTCGCAGGAAGCGCGATGCTGCTCGCATCGATCCTGGGCATCACGATTGGAGTGCTGAGCGCCCGAAACCCGGGTGGATGGTTCGATCGCCTCGGACTCGGTCTCGCCTATCTCGGAATCTCGTTCCCGGTTTACTGGGTGGGATTGATTCTGATTCTCATATTTGCAGTCACGGTTCGGTGGCTGCCGCCATCGGGATACGGTGGAATCAAGTTCCTGATCCTGCCGGCGCTCGCGCTCGGATCACGCTCGATCGCCTTCCTTGCTCGCGTGACCAGATCCGCGATGCTCGATGTGCTCGGTGGCGAATTCGTTCGCACAGCGCGAGCGAAAGGATTGCGCGAACGTGTGGTGATCATGCGTCATGCTCTCAGAAACGCGCTGATACCGATCATCACGGTGCTCGGTCTCGATTTCGGCTATTACCTCACCGGCAGCATTCTCACGGAGACGATCTTCAGCTGGCCCGGTATCGGACGGTATGTCGTGAATGCGATCGCACGGCGGGATCTGCCCGCTATCAGCGGTAGCGTGCTTTTTCTGAGCGTGGTCTTCGTCTTGGTGAATCTGATCACGGACCTCGCGTACGCCAAAGCTGATCCGCGCGTAGCGTATACGTAACGGCTACCGGTAACCGGTAGCCGGTAGCCGGTAGCCGGTAACAGTTTTCTTGGCGTATCCCTTGCGGACTTATTAGTCGGCTAAAAAGGAGGTCCTAGTGCCTACAATGATCGACCCAGTGTGTGGTATGGCAGTCGATCCCGAGACGGCCGCCGCACACGCCCGATACGAGGATCGCGATTACTACTTCTGCTCGATTGAATGCGAGCGGGAATTCAACAGGAATCCCGCGAAGTATCGGCACGCCGATGCGTCGGTCGCATCGGGGCGACGTGACGAGCCGCCGTTTACGAAGACAGGCCCGATCGTCGCGCCCAAATTCGGCTCAGCGGGAAGCGGTGGCGCAGAGTACGAGCCGCTTCCGGGCGACGATCCGCCGCGCAGCAACAGATAACGAGCGGCGGCCGGTTACGGGTGGCCGGCTACCGGTAACCCGTAACCGTTAATCGTCTTTTTGGCCGAAGATGGCCATGTTCGAGCTGTGCCCCGGCTCGATCTTCTTTTCCGGATAGATCCAGTGGACTGCCTGATTCACTGCGATCGCCGCTTCGCTGAATCCCGTGGCAATGAGCTTCAGCTTGCCTGGATAGGTCGTGATATCGCCGGCGGCGTACACGCCCGCCCGCCCCGTCTCCATCATGCTGTTCACCACAATCTCGTCCTTCTCGACGGTCATTCCCCACTCGGCGAGGGTGCCGATATCGCTGACGAATCCGAGCATCGGCAGCACCACGTCACACTCGACTTCGCGGGTCGTTTTCCCCTTGATGTCCTTGAGCACAACGCCGCGAAGCGTATTGCCATCAGCTATGACATCGTGAAGCTCGTGAAACGGAAGCATGGTCGTCCGGCCGGCGGCGTGCGCCGCCTGAACCTCGGCAACTGTCGCTGCGTGGGCCCTGTACCTGTCACTTCGATGCACCAGAGTCACAGCTTGAGCGCGATCGCGGAGCTGGTGAGCCCAGTCGAATGCCGAATCCCCTCCTCCAATGATCACAATCCTCTGACCAATGAATGAGGCGGGATCGGTCACGCGATCGAAAATTCCGCGACCATACCATGGCTCTGCCGCCTTCTGAGGAAGTCGCCTTGGGCTGAAAGCTCCAATTCCGCCCGCAATCACTACCGCGCGACTAGGAAATCGGTCGGTTTCCGTCGCGAGCACAAACTGTCCGTTGTCCTGCTCGAGTCCGGTAACGTTCTGATTGAGGTGGAACGATGGATTGAACTGCGCCGTCTGATCGGCCAGCGCCTTGACCAGATCCTTGGCCAGAATTTTCGGGAATCCGCCGACATCGAAGATGTATTTCTCCGGATACAGGGCGGTAAGCTGCCCTCCGAGCTCCGGAAGCGCGTCTACAATCCGCGCGGACGCCCCTCGCATTCCCGCATAGAAAAGGGCGAAGAGCCCGGTAGGCCCTCCGCCAATGATGGTGATGTCTTTTATCTCGTGCATCCGCCTGAATATAGCCACATTTGCGCGCATGAAGATTTACACGCGAACGGGCGACGAAGGGAAAACCGGACTGTTTGGCGGCGGCCGTGTATTGAAGGATGACCCTCGCGTAGAAGCCTACGGCGACGTCGATGAGCTCAATGCTTTCATCGGCACCGCACGGGCTGTCGAGGTGATGCCGCGCATCGATGAAGTGCTCGTTCCGATTCAGCGGGATCTCTTCAGCATCGGCGCTCTGCTCGCCACGCCCGACCGCGACAAGATGGAGCAGCATCTCACCAAAGCCCGCATCGATGACGATCGAATTCGTCAACTCGAGCATGCAATCGACGAGTGCGATCGGGAGCTCGATCCGCTGAAGGCGTTCGTCGTTCCCGGCGGCAGCGAAAAGGCAGCGGCGCTTCACGTCGCGCGAACCGTTTGTCGAAGAGCGGAGCGTCGGGTGATCCGCCTGCAGCGCGAAGTCGAGATTCCCGCGCTGGTCGTGATTTATCTCAACCGTCTCTCCGACCTGCTGTTCACTCTGGCCCGCCTTGCCAATCGTCGAACAGGCGCGGGAGAGGTGACCTGGTAATAGCCGCATCATCGCGATGACCGGCAGGAATCACCGGGGATCGGCGGAAATCCGCTGGCTCCCATATCCGATCATTGTCGAAGCAGCAGGACTCGGGCGGGTTGGCGAGCTCGTTACGCGCTTCGCTCCCGCACACCGATACGCTGTCGTCACCGACTCCAACGTCGGCCCTATCTATGGTAGTAGCGTGGTCGGCGTTCTCCCGGGATCGGAGCTGATCGTTATCGCCGCGGGTGAGGCGAGCAAGACGCGCGAAGCGTGGGGTTCAGTAACCGATCGGCTGATCGCCGCGGGATTCGGACGTGATTCAACAATCGTCGCACTCGGCGGCGGAATGGTTGGAGATCTCGCCGGTTTCGTTGCGGCGACCTTCATGCGCGGCATCCCAGTCGTTCAGTTGCCGACGACATTGCTGTCGATGATCGACTCCTCCATCGGCGGGAAAACCGGCGTGGACACGCCCGCGGGAAAGAATCTGGTAGGTGCATTTCATCCGCCTCGACTGGTGCTCGCTGATCCGCAAACACTTGTCACGCTTCCACTTGACGAGTTGAGAACGGGATTTGCCGAGGCGATTAAGTGTGGCGTGATCGCCGACTCGCATTACTTTGCGTGGCTCTTTGAAGGCCTCCCAGAGCTACTTAAGGGCAATCAGGGTGACGGCCTGTTTCAGGTCATCGTCCGTAGCATAGAGATAAAGGCGGACATCGTCCGCCGTGATGAACGGGAAAGCGGGCTTCGAAAGGTGCTCAACTTCGGGCACACGATCGGGCACGCCGTCGAGATGCTGAGTGGTTACAAGGTGTCGCACGGAGCGGCCGTCGCGATCGGAATGGCAACGGAAAGTGCCATCGCCGAGCGCGCGGGAATCGCGGAGGGCGGGACCTCGAAGCAGATAATCGATGCGGTGGAACGGGCCGGACTTCCGGTTCGCCCGCCGCACGGAATGACGCCGGATTCGATCATCGGCGCAATGAGAAGTGACAAGAAGGCGCGAGGTGGAAGAGTTGAGTACTCGCTCCCGCGCCGGATTGGCGAAATGGCGGGCTCGGAGAATGGTTGGGCCCTGGCCGTGGAAGATGAGATCGTACGGGAGGTGCTGAGTTGAACCGTGCCGACATCATCAGAGCACTGATCGCCCTAACCGTCGCCGTAGTGTTCATCGGCACGGGTGCGGCGCATCTGCCTCTTGGTCACAAGCTGTATCGGCATTCGCCCGTTGTGGTTTACGCCGAGCCACTGTTCGATCCACTCATCGTCACCGCTAAGAAGGTGATAAGTGAGGGCGGTCAGTATCGTCGTGCGACCGCGTATGAAGCGATGCGCATGCGCGCCGCCGGAATCCTGCCGGATCCACGGCGATTCGCGCGCGCGACTCCCGGCGAGGAAGTGCCGATATCGATCACGCAGTATTGCCTGAAGGGCACGACTCGTCGCGGGCGGTTCGTGCGACCGGGAATTGTCGCCGCAGACCCACGCATCTTTCCTCTAGCCCGCTATGTGGAAGTCTTCCTCGGTAGGAAATACCTCGGGCGGTATCTGGTCGACGACACAGGCCTCAACGTTGTCGGGACGACTCTCGACATCTGGACTCCGTCGTGCACGGAAGCGGCGCGGTTCGGACGTCAGTGGGGAAAAGCGGTTCTGGTAGCTCGTGAGGAAGAGCACATTCCCAATCTCGCCGACCTGCAGTTGGATCTCGTTCCGAACCTGGCTGCGGTAGCGAACATGTTCGAGGGACTCGCCAAGCGGTAACCGGTGACCGGTAGCCGGTAGCCGGTCGCCGGTACCGGTAAGTTGGCCCAACGCTTGCGCTCGACCCGTGCGACGCCTCCCACTGGAGATACGCACTATGTCGTCCTTCAGCACCTACATAATCGGATTCATCGTTCTGATTATCGGCCTCGCCGTGGCCGCCTACCTCCTCGGCGTCCCGACAACGTGGATCGTTGTCGGTGTGATAGTGCTCATCGGAATCGGGATTTTGAGCGGTACCAGCCGAACGAAGACCAAAGATCCGCCGGCTGCACCATAGCCAGTCGTTATGGCCTGGCATGAAGCTTGGCTGTTGACCTGGCGTTAACGCCTCGTTACACTGCGCGCAGTTGGTCAATCGCCACGCTGAACGCGCGCTTGCCAAAACATATTTTCCCGCCGAGGGGCGTCCATGCAGACTACGGCCGAGAGCAAGTCTAAGGGCTTCTTCCGATCGTCTCCCTCCACCGCTTTCGACCAGTATCTCCAGGACATACAGAAACTCCCGCTGATAAGCGACGCCGAAGAAGAGCGTCGACTCGCTCGCCGCGCTCAGGCCGGTGATGAGAAAGCCGCTGAGCGACTTGTTACCGCGAACCTCAGGTTCGTCATCTCATACGTCAAGAAATACCAGGGGCACGGACTCGATTTGAGCGAGCTCGTCGCGATCGGCAACGAAGGACTCCTCAAAGCCGTTCGCAAGTTCGATCCGGAGCAAGGAGTCAAGTTCATTTCGTATGCAGTGTGGTGGGTCAGACAAGCAGTACTCAAAGCTCTCGCAGAACAAACCCGCTCAGTTCGAATCCCTCTCAATCAGAATTCCCAGCTAATCAAGCTCGCCCGCGCGCAAACCGTTCTCTCCCAGGTTCTCAAGCGCGATCCCACCGATGACGAAATCGGTCGACTCCTCGAAGAAACTCCGGACGCAGTTCGAACCGCCAAGCAGATGTCGGCAACCGAGATCTCGCTCGACGCGCCGGTTGATCGCTCCGACCGCGAAGCCTGTACGCTCGGCGAGCGTTTCGCGGGAGTCGACGGAGCAGAAATCGAGGAAGTCACCGACTTCCATCTGATGCGTGAGTTCATCGATCGAGTGTTCCGGAAGTACCTCACGCCCCGCGAAAGGAAAATCCTTCATCTCTATTACGGTCTGGAGCAAGGCTCAGACGCGATGACGCTCGAGAAGATCGGGGCATTGATGGGAGTGACCCGCGAGCGCATCCGGCAGATTCGTGAGCGCGCGTTCGAGAAGCTCAGAGAATCGCCCGACGGCGCAGCTCTTTCGGGATTCTGGCAGGCGGAGTAGCCGGTTGAAGTGGATCCCGAATCGCTGATCCCGGCGTTCGTCAATCCGGGATCAGGAAACTTTGAAAAGGCCCGTGAGGCGCTCCAGCCCTCGGGCCGTTTTGATATTCGTGAGGTTGCTGGCGCGGAGCTGGAGGAACGCGTTCGCGAAGCCGTCGAGCAGGGCGCCAGTCGAATCCTTATCGCTGGTGGCGACGGGTCGATTGGGACTGCGGCGGCGCGGATCGTCGGAACAGAGTGTGAGCTCGCGGTTGTTCCAGCCGGAACGCTCAATCATTTCGCCAGGGACATCGGAATTCCGGTCGAGCTTGCCGAAGCCGTCGAGGTTGCGTCTGGAACGGTCACAACGACCGTCGACATCGGAAGGGTCAGCGAACGTGTTTTCCTGAACACGAGCTCCCTCGGCGTTTACGTCACGTTCGTGAGAGTGCGTGACAGGCTGGAGCGGTGGCTTCCCTATCGGCTCGCGTCAATCGTCGCATCCATCAGGGCGTTCACGGTTTTCCCAACCATCCGCGTCGACCTGGAAATCGAGGGGAAGGCGCAGACGTTCAGAACTCCGCTCATTTTCATCGGAGTCGGAGAGCGTGAGCTTCAGCTTCCGAAACTTGGCAGTCGAGTAAAAAACGGTGACAGAAAGCTCCATGTCATCGCTGTGCGCGGGCGTCGCAGAGCGCGGCTACTCGCCACCGCGTTGGAGGCTGTCGCGCGCGGAGTCGAAACAGCGGCGCAAAATCCCGAGCTCGACAGCTATCTTGTTGATAAATGCACGTTGTATCTACGTCGGCGCCGTGCGACCATATCACTGGATGGGGAGACTGTAGTCCTCGCTCCACCGCTGGAGTATCGTGTCGACCGTGACGCCCTCCGAATCGTCGCTGGCGCGCCGCCTCGCTGATATAGTCGGCGACCGCTTCGTCCTCGAGAAGAACAGCGAGCTTCTCGTCTACAATTCTGACGGACTTCCCGGCTATCGACGGCGCCCTCGCCTTGCTGTCTTTCCGGGGACTCGCGACGAAGCAATCACAGTGGTGCGCGAGCTCGCCTCTCAAGGCGTTCCGTTCGTACCGCGTGGCGCGGGCACCGGCCTTTCCGGCGGAGCGCTCGCCGACGATGTCGTCCTCCTCGGCATGCATCGACTAAAGAGAATCATCGCAATCGATGCGGAGAATCGCCGAGCGACGGTGGAGCCTGGTGTAGTAAACCTCGCGCTCAATCGCATCGTTGCACCTCTCGGGCTGCTCTACGCTCCGGATCCGTCGAGTGAAGCAGCCTGCACGATAGGAGGGAACATCGCAGAGAATGCGGGTGGGCCCCACTGTCTCAAGTACGGAGTTACGCTCAATCACGTTCACGCGATCACCGCAATTCTTCCGGACGGCGAGATCGTTCGGCTGGGAAGTGAGGCAGGAGAAGCGGATGGCTACGACCTCCTGGGCGCATTCATCGGATCGGAGGGATGCTTTGGTGTCGCGCTCGATGTGACTGTCCGGCTCACTCCGCGGCCGCAGTCAGTACGAACGATGCTTGCGGATTTCATGACCGTGGATGAGGCCGCGCGCGTGACTTCGGCGATCATCGCGTCGGGAATTGTTCCGGCAGCGCTGGAGTTCATGGATGGCCCAACGATCCGGGTCGTGGAATCGTCGATCTTCGCTGCCGGCTATCCCGCCGATGCTGAAGCAATACTTCTCATCGAGCTCGACGGAATCGCAGCGGGTGTCGACGCGGATCTCGAGACAGTTCGAGAGATCTGCGCGAGCGGGGGTGCGCGCGAGGTGCGGGTCGCGAGGAATGACGCCGAGCGTCTTCGTCTCTGGCAGGGCCGCAAGAAAGCGTTCGGCGCAATGGGACGGATCGCACCGCATCTGGTTGTGCAGGATGCTGTGATTCCGCGCACCCGGCTGGCCGAGATCCTTTCGCGCATCGCGGCGATTGCGGCGGAGCACAGAGTCACCGTCTGCAACGTGTTTCACGCCGGAGACGGCAATCTTCATCCGAACATCGCGTACAATGCCGACGATCCGGACGAGAGTGAGCGCGTGCACAAGGCGATGATCGAGATAATGGGCGCGTGCGTAGCGGCTGGAGGCAGCATCACCGGTGAGCATGGCGTTGGACTCGACAAGATCGGTTACATCGATCTGATATTCTCACCGGATTCACTCTCGGCAATGTGCCGAGTGCGCGAGGTGTTCGATCCGGAGCGCCGTGCCAATCCGGGGAAAGTCGTTCCGATTCACAGCTGTCAGGAATGGCAGGCAGTGCCGTCGGTGCGTGCGGCGGCGGTAGCCGGATGACCGTCGATCAGATTCGCGATGCGGTTCGCGCAGCAGCATCGCTCGGCCGCCCGCTCCGGATCGCGGGGAGCGCAACCTGGCTCGACGCGGGCAGACCAGTGCGCGCAGAGAACACGCTGGCACTCACCGGGCTCTCAGGCGTTGTCGATTACGTTCCCGCGGATCTGACAATCACTGTCCGCGCTGGTACGCCGTTGTCCGAGATTCAGCGGATTACCGAAGAGCACGATCAGTGGTTTCCGCTGATTCCGTTTGGTCATCCGGATGGGACCATTGGTGCGACTGTCGCTACCGCATCGTGGGGCCCGCTCGCTCACGGCTTCGGTACGGTGCGCGACCTCGTGCTGGGTATTGAAGTGGTGACCGGCGAAGGTCGGTCGGTGCGCGGCGGTGGAAGAGTGGTGAAGAACGTCGCCGGCTTCGACCTGGTCCGGTTATTCACCGGGTCGTGGGGCACACTCGGGGTTATAACCGAGGTTACGCTGCGCCTTCACTCGCTGCCAAAGGTTACGTCGACGCTTGCTGTTCCGGTCCCTTCAGCCGAGCGACAACTGCGCGATCAGCTGCGCGCTCTCTACGCACTTCCCATCAACGCACACGCGATGGAATTGATCGACAGCCGCCTTGCAACGCAGCTCGAGCTTCCGGCGCGGGACACGGTGCTTGTTCATCTCGGCGGAAGCAGGCAGGCGGTAGCCGCCCAGCGTGATGCACTGGTGGCTCTCGGCCGGGTCGAGGAGCTCGCGAGCTCAGTGTGG
>DATBRZ010000221.1:0-18740 GCA_036560025.1 Gemmatimonadaceae bacterium
GACGCAGATCCTTCGCCCACATCACTACGTGATCGCGATAGAAAATCGTTGAATTCGCGTAGTCGGTCTTCAGACTGTCGCCGCGCTCGTACGTTCCTTTGTAAATCGGATAGATGACTGCTCTTCCACTCTTGAGCAGCCAATCGATACGACCGATTTCAAGATTACCAGTGCTGGTCGGGAGATAGATAGCGTTCGATCCGGGAAAGTAGACCACCGTTTGATAAGGCGGCTTGCCGCGCTTGGGCAGATAGAGGTACGCGATGACGCGTTCGTTTCCATATGCTGCGGCAAACGTGACCTTTTCGCTCGCCATGATCGGGTTGCTCGTGTCTTTCGCCTCGATCTTCGTCTGGAGCGGCGCAGGATCGTAATCGTACATTGTCAGAAATGTCCTGAACTCGGCGTCCGAGACGGGCTTTTCTTTGGCGAAATCGCGATGCGCGCGAACCACCCGTTGCATCGCCACACGAAGATTCGGCTCGTCCTTCAGGTATTTCACGAGCCGGATCCCATTGATCGCGGATCTGTCGAACGCAGGCTGAGCGAACGGATCGTTGAACTGGTACGTAAGGTCGCTATATCCGCCGCCGAGTACGTAGCGATTCTCTTTTTCCTCGTTGTAACACCATTCGCGGACATTCCCGGCCATGTCGAACACGCCGTATCCGCTCATGCCGCCCGCATTGCTTCCGGGTTGAGGTCCCTGTCCCTTGAAGTTGCTGCCGGGAACGATGAAGGCGCTGATAAAGAGCGTGGCTGCTCTAGTCCAGTGATAAATCGTCGGGAGTGATTTGCCGGCGAACTTCGCGTATGCTGCGGCTTCGTACCAGCTCACTCCGCTGACAGGGACTTCTCCCTGGCCAGACGGAAAATCTCCAGCTTCCCACGTGGATGGACCTGGACGTCCTGTCTTGTCGGTGAACAATGCCATCGCCTCGGGGAAGCTGAGACGCCGGCCGTTTTTCATGAATTCCTGATCCCAGTACTCCGGTTTCCTGTATCCGCCGGCATCCACGAAGGTCTTGAACTCGCGGTTCGTGATCTCGTGACGATCCATCAGGAAGTCGGCAAGCGTTACAGGCTTCAGCGCGTCGAGTCCCGGCATCGCTCCCGGAAAATCGCCGCCGGTTATGCGGACCATTTCCGGATTCGGCGAAGTCTCCGGGTCGAGCACGATAGGCCCTGCTAACTGTACCGCCGTCGTGAGCCGATTCACTGTTCTGTAGCCGGGCTTCTCGATGCGAATTCTCGAGATCGCCGGATTGAACGGAAGTCGAACGGAATCGGTGGGGGTGGTTCCAAGCAGCTCCCAATGCGTGGTGTCGGTGAACGTCGCGCGATAGACCTTCGCACCAACCGGCTCACTCACGAAAACCACCTTTCGCGTGAACTGCGGCCACAACGTCTGAAGAACAGAATCTCCGGGCGATTCCTTCTCCACGTCTTTCGCAAGGAAGTACGCGCTGTCGTAGGAGCCCCCATCCACGTACCGCTGGATTTGCGGAATCGCTTCGGTGCGCACCCAGCGTTTTCCTCGACCCGACGAAGTGAACGCGTAGGTAGCGCCGGCGGCGATGATTACTCCCAGAGCAACCATCGCTGCGATGCGTGACCTGCTCGTTGTTTTCTCGCTGCGGACGCTGGATGCAAAAGTTCCTGTGGGTGTTGCAAGCGCCTCGAGCTCCGTCAATAGTTCGTCGGCCGTTTGATATCGCACGTCTCGCTGCTTCTCGAGACACTTCATCACGATCCGCGACAACGCCTCGGGCACCGACGGTTGAACAGTCGAGAGCGGAGTTGGCGGCGTTACCATGTGCGCCGACATCACCTGCTGTGCATTCCCCGTGAACGGCGGCTTTCCGGCGAGCATCTCGTATGCAACGATGCCGGCAGCGTAGATGTCTGCCCGCTGATCGATGTCGGATTCGGCGGTGACCTGCTCGGGCGCCATGTATGCGGGAGTTCCCAGAGACATCCCGGCCGTCGTGAGAGTATGCTGGCCGGCTGCGTCTCCCATTGCCTTTGCAACGCCGAAGTCCACGACGAGCGCATGACGATCGGAGATCATCACGTTGTCGGGCTTGATGTCGCGGTGCACCATTCCGTGTTTGTGCGCGTGGGCGAGAGCATCCACGATTTCGCGGAACAGTCGCGCCGCTTCCGACGTTGGTAATGCACCTTCGCGTGCGATCTTCGATCTGAGCGATTCGCCCTTCACGTACGGCATCACGTAGTACAGGAATCCGTCCGCTTCGCCCGAGTCGATGAGCGTAAGGATGTGCGGATGCTGGAGCTGTGCGGCGATCGATATTTCGCGAATGAATCGGTCGCTGCCGATCGCTCGAGCGAGCTCGCGGTCGAGCACTTTTATCGCGACGACGCGTGAGTGCCGCAGATCCTTCGCCAGGTAGACCGTTGCCATGCCGCCGTGTCCGAGCTCACGCTCGATTTCATATCGGCCTGACAGGGCGGCATTCAGCTGCTCGATCATTGGTTACGCTTCGACACA
This sequence comes from Gemmatimonadaceae bacterium, assembly GCA_036560025.1. GTDB lineage: Bacteria > Gemmatimonadota > Gemmatimonadetes > Gemmatimonadales > Gemmatimonadaceae > UBA4720. The sequence continues at coordinate 2,513 of DATBRZ010000221.1, forward strand.
GTACCGGTCTGATCGCGCCTTGGTTAGGCGGCTCAACTCGTCGGTCATTGAACCCAGGATTGAGAGCGTCCTAATGTACCAAACATTCATTAGATGTGGCTCTCTTGCACACGCGATTGTAGGTTTTGCTCCCGCCATGGATGCCCGCCTCGGCAGCGCACTCGAGAGTCGGTACACGATGGCGCCGAGTCGCAGACAATCGTCGTGCACAACTGGGCCGCCGACCTCGGCGAGAAAACAGCCGCCAGGAAATAGCGCGCGACTATCTGCCTAACGCTTTGCGGATCGCCGAAACAGTTAGAGGCGCCATAACTCGGTAGCCCGCCTCATTCGGATGGACGCCATCGTACGTAAGGTCGTTTCTGAGACCTCGTCGTTCGTCGACCATCGCGGAGAAGTAGTCGAGATAGACCATTCCGTTGCGCCGGGCGTAATCCTTCATCCAATCGTTAAGCGCGGCGATCGCCGGAATCGGCTGCACGCTCGGCCGCCATGTATAGCTGTAGACCGGCAGCACCGAAGCAAGCACAACACGAATTCCGTGTGCCTTCGCCAATTCGGCCATTGACGCAAGATTGTTCTCGATCATTTCCACCGTCGAAGGGCCCGTGTTTCCCGCGATGTCATTTGTGCCCGCGAGAATCACCACGACTTTCGGCTTGAGCGCGATTACATCCTGACGGAAGCGGACAAGCATCTGCGGAGTCGTCTGTCCGCCGATGCCGCGATTGATGTACGGCTTGCCTGGGAACATCGTCTCGAGAGGCGGCTTCCATCCTTCGGTGATCGAATTGCCCATGAACACGACGCGATCTTCGCCGCGCGCCGGTGCACCGAGCTTTGTGTTTGCCTCAGCGAATTTCTTGAGGTACGGCCAATCATTGTGGAGGCGCTCCTCCTCGGGACTCTGCGCCGGCAGCCGCATCGCGGCCGCAGCCGACAGAAGCATCAGAAACGAAAAGACGCGAACGCGCGCAGCCATCATCGAGGCAGGTTCTCCTGGATGAAACGCGGGCTGAGATGCACGTCGACCTGAACGAGCGGTCCATCTCCGATGCAGCGAAAGCTGTGGATCTCGCCCGCTTTGATGACGAGAACATCACCCGCGCCGGCTTCGAACTCTTCTCCGTTCACGTTCCACATTCCGCGTCCTTCGCGCACGAACTGAACCTCATCGTACGGATGACGATGCGGTCCAGGACCACTCCCAGGTTTTCCGTTGAACAAAAAGACAGACACGGCTACGTCACCGTTGTCAGCGCCAACGAAGTTATGAGAGCTGCCTTTGAACGGCAGATCCTCCTGGCGGATCCGGTACATCCGATTACTGGATGCTGTCTGCGAATGCGCGCAGCGACTTGTTGAAGGCCGCAGCGTCCTCCCAGAACGGGGCGTGTCCGGTGTTTGGAATCATGTCGATCTGCGCGTGAGACACGCCGGCCTTGTGCTGATCAACGACGGCCGGCCTCACGATGGCGTCTTTTGCGCCATGAGTGACGAGCACGGGCTTTTTGATTTTCCCCAACAGATCGTCGTTGTCGTAGGCGCGGGAGAATAGCGCCTGACGAACCCACGGTGGAACGGACAAGGAGTAGCCCAGCATCAGGTACAGATCTTCTGACGCTGGCTCCTCGGCCGTGCACATTCTCAGCAACGACTCGAGACTGCGCGCGCTTTCCTCAGCATCGGTTGAGAAGAAGCCGGGTACGAGACTCAGAAACTCGGGTGTGAGGACCGACATTGTTGCCTCAGTACCGAGTTGGTTGAGCCCACTGACAATCTGGATGCCGCCAATTGCGTCTTCACCGTAATGTCTGATGTAGTCCAGAATCACGAGCGGGCCATACGACCACCCGGACAGAATCGGTTTATCCAGTTTGAGTGACTGAATTACCGCGTTGACGTCGTCGGCCCACAGTTTCGAGTCGTCGTAGCCTTCGCGAGGCTTATCAGATTGGCCGTGACCACGCATATCCATTGCGATAAGCCGGTAGTCATTGGCCAGATCAGAATTGAGCTGCCGACTCCACGCGAGCGAGCACTGTGAAAACCCGTGAATGAAGACAATCGGGCGTCCCTTTGGATTACCTGTCTCGACTACGTGCAATTGAACACCGCCACCGCCTGTTATCCGATGAGTCTTCATCGCTCAGCCTCCGAGCTCTGTTGCCGCCATCGCAGTTCCAGCAACACGGCTTCGGATCTTTTCGAACGCGGTATCCCGTGCTGTCGACGTATCATCTCCGAAGGGAGAGAAGCCGCAATCGTCCGTCGTTCCCAGCTGGCTCACGGGAATGAATTCCGCGGCTTCGAGAACGCGGTCTCGTACTTCGTCCGGCGTTTCAACTCGCGGATTGATAGGGTCGATGACGCCGACGAACACGCGCTGACCGGGTTTGACGTTGTCTTTCAGGATTTTGAGAACGCGACGGCGATCGCTCTCACTCGACAACTGAATGTAGAAATTGCCGACATTGAGCTGAAACAAACTCGGCAACAGCTCCGCGTAGTCGACATCCGCGCTGTGCGTTGAATCCTGATCGCCGCCCGGACACGTGTGAACGCCGATGCGCTTGCGCTCCGCCGCGGAAAAGCGATCCAGAACCTGGTTGTTCAAATCGATGAAGCTCTTGAGCAGTCCCTTGCTCGGATCGAGCTTGACCGCGAGTCGTCCCTCCGTGAAATCGATTTGAACGTTGTGCGCGCCTTTGTCGAGGCAGCGGCGGATGTCAGCCTCGTTCTCGCGCAGGAGATCGTCGATGAACGCCTCTCGCGAATAGCCGTCAATTCCGCTTTGCGGATACAGAAGACTCATCGCCGACGCGGATATCACCGCCTGCTTTACGGGAGTTCGAGTATGTCGTTTGGCACCGTCCAGGTATTCGTCTGCGTGCTTCGTGTACCGGAACGGCCCTGCGGTCAAACGGGGAAGCTGCCGCGTGTGACCGTCAGCGAAGGGAATCGTGACACCATCAGAGGAGAGCTTATCAAACCCTTCGATAGGATACGTGGCGAAGCTCGACTTCCTCTGCTCACCATCTGTTATCACAGGCGACCCGGTTACCTCGAATCGCTTGATGGTGTCGACGACAGCTGCTTCGAAGAGCTCGTCGAGTTTTTCGCGCGAAACATCACCGGCAGCGAAACCTTTCATCCCTTCGATCAGCGCCGGCGGTCTCGGAATGCTGCCGATTGGCTCGGTAGGTATGGGCATGGTCGCTAAGCTATGCGTGTGCCGCCCAACTCTTCTCGCCGGGCTTATAGGGTACACATGGATCGTAGCGTCCAGGCGATTCCACGTATCGCTGCGCCTGCGTGCATCCGATCTCTGACGTGAAGTAGCCGAGGAGAGCGAGCTCCTTCATCATACGGAAATAGTGCGGTGGCGCCTCTGCAGTAATTGCCGCCGCGGGTGTTTCTCCGGTTGGGGCTCCTTCCTGGCGCTCCTCATTCAGGAATTCCTCAGCTTTTTTCAGTCGCTCCTGGCGACGCACATCGCCCTCGGCTTTTTGCTCGCGGTCAAGTACCTCCAGCACGGCGACACGCTGTTGAGGCGTCGCGTCCATGAACGACTTGCCGTGTGCCTTGTGAGTCGCCTGGTCGAGCTGAGCGATTCCCTGACGAAAAACCTTTTGCTCGTCAGGGCTGTAGCTATCGGTCACGATGAGCGCCATAAAGGCGCCGACCTTTGCCGCCTTCGCTCCGGGCGTGCTCGTTTGCGGAAGAATCGTTTCTGCGACTTCGTCGAGGAACGCGATGTCGTCTGCGGTGAAGGCCACCTGGGTTGTATCGGTAGCCGCGGGCTTACGTTGATTGTCTCCGCGGCAGGCGGTGAGCAGCGCGCTTCCGCCGACCAATCCAACTCCGCCGAGTATGGCCGTCACGCGAAGGATCGCCTCGCGACGAGTGATCATCTCCGGCGTATAGTCGATCGTGTTTTCGTCTTCAATCATCGACGATTCTCGGTTAGATGTTGCGGCGATTGAGCTCACGAACTGCGTAGTCAGCAGCGCGCGCGGTTAGCGCCATGTACGTGAGCGATGGATTCTGACATGCCGACGACGCCATGCACGAGCCGTCGGTGACGAACACATTCGGTGCGTCCCACACCTGATTGTGCGAATTGAGGACTGATGTCTTCGGATCCCGGCCCATCCGCGCAGTCCCCATCTCGTGGATTCCCATCCCCGGGTAATACTTGTTGTCGAATATCTCCACGTTCTTCACACCTGTCTGCTCGAGCATTTCTGCCATATCGGTCATCATGTCCTTGCGCATCAAGCGCTCGTTCTCGCGGGTTGCGCAGTCGATCTTGATAACCGGCAATCCCCATTTGTCCTTCTTGGTTTCATCGAGCGAGACCATGTTGGCGTGATTCGGAAGCATCTCTCCGAATGCGGTGGCGCCGATTGACCAGGCGCCCGGCTGCGAGATCCTGTCCTTGAACGCAGCGCCGACACCAAGCTCGGCCACTCCCCTCGACCATCCGTCTCGTCCTGCGCCACCCTGGTAGCCGAAGCCGCGAAGGTACGATCTCTTGTCGCCGAACAGATTGCGGTAACGCGGGATGTAAAAACCATTCGGACGGCGGCCGTAGTAGTACTTGTCCAGCATCCCGTCGAGGTCACCTTCAGCGCCCGCGCGGAAATGGTGGTCCATCAGATTGTGGCCGAGCTCTCCCGAGCTGCTTCCGAGTCCTCCCGGCCACACGTCGGTGGCCGAGCGCATGAGAAGCCAGGTCGAATTGAGTGTGGACGCGCAGAGGAAAATCACGCGTGCCTTGTAATCGGTCGTTTGATTGGTGACCGCGTCGAGGACACGCACGCCGGTCGCACGCTTGCGATCGCGATCGTAAAGAACCTCGTTGACGATTGCGAACGGCTTGAGCGTCAGGCGACCGGTTTTCGCTGCCGCCGGCAACGTGGAAGATTGAGTGCTGAAATAGGCACCGTATGGACACCCGAGCCAGCACGCATTCCGGTATTGGCAGGCCGACCGTCCCGGGAGCGCCTGAGTAAGATTTGCAGCGCGGCCCGGGATCATCCGTCGGCGTCCGTCGAAGAGCTTCCGCAATCGTCCGGCAACAACCTCTTCGCCGCAGTTGAGGGGCATGGGAGGGAGGAACTGTCCGTCAGGCAGTTGTGGCAATCCCTCGTGTGAACCGGAGATGCCCGCGTGTCGCTCGACGTGGTCGTACCATGGCGCGAGATCAGCGTATCGAATCGGCCAGTCGATCGCGATGCCGTCTTTTGCGTTCCCCTCGAAGTCGAATTCACTCCAGCGGTAACTCTGCCGTCCCCACATCAGGGACCGGCCGCCGACCTGATAGCCGCGGAACCAGTCGAAGCGCTTCACCTCGGTGTATGGTGAGTCCTTGTCTGATGCCCAGAACGAGAGGTTCTTCTCGTTGAGCGGATAATCACGCTTGAGCACCGGATACAACTCTTCCATTGCGCGCGTGCGTCCGCCTCGATGCGGGTACTCCCACGGTGCCTTGGTTGCGTTGACGTAATCCTTGATGTGCTCGACGTTGCGGCCGCGCTCGAGAACCAGCACGCGGAGTCCTTTTTCGGTGAGCTCTTTAGCGGCCCACCCGCCGGAGATTCCGGATCCGATCACGATCGCGTCGTAGCTCGTATCCTGCATCGCGCCCTCGCTGGAGGTGGCGGAGCGGCTGAGTGCCCGCTCCATATGAAACTGGATGGCGGAAGTTGCTGCGAATATGTCGCGCGAATCGCGCGCGGGCTACGGGTAGGAATTCAGCGTTTGCGGCGCTGGGCGAAAAGCCATTCAATGAATTGTGGTGACGCGTAGGCAGCGTCCCAGACGTCGTGGTCCATGCCGAGGAACTCAGTGTATTTCGCGTTGCCACCTGCACGCCGAATTGCTGCTGCCGCTTCACGTGATTCGGTCACTGGCACAGTTCCATCCACTTCGCCGTGGAAGATCCACGTGGGGATGGCGGCGATGCGGCGCCCCAAAGTCATGTACGGCACCCCGCTGTCGGTCGGAACTGCGGCTTTGAAGCCTCGCGCGTCACCCGGGACAACGACGAACGCGCAAATGGGCACAATCGCGGCGAAGCGAGTCGGATAACGATACGCGAGGTTCCACGTGCCATTCCCGCCCATCGACAATCCGGTGAGGTATACGCGATCGGGATCGGTACTGAACTCGGATAGCGTCTTATCGAGCGCTGCAATAGCCACGTTTCCAGGCAAACCGATCCAGGTCGAATCGGTGGGCACCTGAGGAAACACGATGATGGCGGGATACGCCGATGGCTTCCGGCGAATCGCAGTGCCGAGTCCAGCTGTCGTTTGCAGGTAGCCGTCATCGCCTCTTTCGCCGGCGCCGTGGAGGAAGAGAATGACCGGCCACTTCTGCGACGCGGAATAATTCGCCGGTACATAGAGCTGGTACCGGTAGGCAACGCCACCCAGAGTAACTGATCGATCCAGGAACCCCGTTTGAACGACTTGCCCTTGGGCTGCGGATAAGGGGAGAGCTGAAAGCGCGAATACGACGGCGGCTGATCGGATCGATCTCAATTGCGTGCTCCTTTCTGATAGAGTCTCACGGCCCACACTGACAGAGCGCCCGTGGCTACTGTGAGAAGCACGAACCACGGCTCTCGCGCCAGTTGCGGCTCCTCGACGGCTCTGGCGACGTGCATGACGGTCACGATAAGAAAGAGCGCGGCGGTTGTTATGAGGTACGCTTTCATGGCGATCCATGGAGTTGAAGGTTGTACGATTGGTTGACGCCGTGGAACAAAGTTGGGGTTCTCACCGCGGCGTCGATAGCGATCGGGTGGAGTCCTCGAAACCGAAGAAGCGGTCGATGCGCCAGGTGCTTCCTGGGTCGCGGGTCAAATACGTCACGTATCGACCGAACTCCGCCATGCGTCCGCCGGTGGAGTCGCGCCACGATTGCTTGAATGCGCCGAACTCAGTCGCGCGGTTCGGCTCGATCCGTCGCGCCGAAACCGTGAGCTCGAGGTCCATGTCTTTGAGCGCCGCCCAATTGCTCCGCGCCATTTCTTCCAGTCCGGCGCGGCCCCGAACGGTATTGAACGCCGGCCATTCGAAAACTGCGCTGTCGGTGTACAGCGCTCCGTACGCTACTGGATCGTGGCTGCGATACGCTTCAGCGATGCGGGCGTTCAAGGAGTCGATACCCGCACCTCGATCAGCAGCCGATTGTCGAGGCGCCTCCGTACAAGCTGCGCTCAGGATGCAAAGCGCTATCACGGCGAGGGAGAGCGACGGTTTCATTGGAAAAGAATTTACGCGGTCGCTGACAGGACGTCGGCGTAGCTGCGTACGTAGGTATCGACTCGTTTTCGACGGTACTGCAGAATGAAACGTGGGTGATCCAGCGCGTGCACCGACGCGAACCATCGGTGTTGCTCGTTGAGCCGCTTGAAGAACTTTGCATTGTGTCCGCGTCCGAGCACGATCACGTGCTCACGCGAGCAGCCGAGTGCGATCTGCGCTTCAGTAGATGATACAATGAGAGGCGTTACCGCTCGCTCGAGCTTTGGATTGTCGTAATAGTTCAAGTTGACGCCGCCCTTCGTGAATCCGAGCGGGCACACGGCGGACAGAAAAAACCTGGCGTAAAAGGCTTTCGGTCCACCGAGCTCATTGATGACCGAATAGATGAAGATGGACGACAGCTCGCGCTTGCGGGGCAAGTCGTTTTCGATTCCGCATTCATCGGCGAGCGCGACAGGATCCGTAAAGGTCACGCCGGTGATTCCCGCGCCAAAGCGACCGGGATTGATGCCCAGGATCAGAACCCGTTCTTGGGTTTCCCGGAAATACTTGTCGAGAAACGCGCGGACGTATCGCTGGATGCGCGGGTCCCGGTAGGGATTCATCACCTCGATGCCCCGGGGCACGCGTGGCGATTTCAGCGATGTGTAGAATTGAAACGCGCGCTCGGCGAAGGAGGGCCTCCGCCCTAATTCCACTTGATAATCTGCTCGTGGGATGAGATTCCGCTGTCGCGTGGCAGGCCCCACTCCCTATATTGAAAAAATCCCTCTGAGCCGTATGCAACCCACCAATGTATCAGACCCGGCCTACTACCACCGGGTCGTCGACTGCCAATGGGCGTGCCCTGCCCACACGAACGTGCCGGAGTACATCCGGCTCGTTGCGCAGGGTCGTCATACCGAGGCGTACCTCCTCAATAGAGAATCGAACGTCTTTCCGGGCATACTCGGTCGCACCTGTGACCGTCCCTGCGAGCCCGCCTGCCGCCGAACTCGCGTGGACGGGGAACCGGTTGCGATCTGTCGTCTCAAACGCGTTGCCTCCGATCTGCGCGACGACACACTGATGCGGGCGCATTTGCCTGCTATTCCGGAGAGCAAGAACGGCAGGAAAGTGCTCTGCATCGGTGCCGGACCGGCGTCACTCGTCGTTGCCAACGACCTTCTTCCGCTCGGATACGAAGTCACGATGTACGAGAAGCATTCGCGAGCGGGTGGACTGATGTGGAACAACATCCCCCGCTTCCGATTGCCACCGCGCGTGCTCAACGAAGAGATCGGAATCATCCTCGACATGGGCGTCGACATTCGGTACGACCACCAGGTATCGAGCATGAAGTCAGTGCTCGAGGAAGGCTGGGACGCGATCTTCATCGGATCGGGTGCGCCTAATGGAAAGGACCTGGAAATCCCGGGCAGGCGCGACTCCGACAAGATCTACATCGGCATCAACTGGCTGCAGTCGGTCGCCTTCGGTCATATCGACTCGATCGAGCAGAATGTTCTCGTGATCGGAGTTGGCAACACCGCCATGGATTGTTGCCGCTCATCGAAGCGACTCGGCGGCAAGAACGTGAAGGTAATGGCGCGGCGCACGCGTCCGTACTTCAAGGCGTCGCCATGGGAGCTCGACGACGCAGAGGAAGAGGGCGTCGAGATCGTGGAGAATCACGCTCCAAAACGATTCATCATCGAGAACGGCGTGCTCACCGGAATGGAATTCGACGTGGTGGAATGGAACACGGATGACACGGGCGGAGACGTCAGCACTACCATTGATACGGTCATCATTCCATGTGATGCGGTGATCCTCGCCATCGGTCAGGAAGCCGCGTTTCCGTGGATCGAGAAGGATATCGGCATCGATGTAGACAAATGGGGAAATCCGATCGTCGATCGAACAACGTTCCAGACCACGCGCGACGGCGTGTTCATCGGTGGCGACGCGGCACTCGGCCCGAAGAACATCATTTGGGCAGTGGAACACGGTCATCAGGCAGCGATATCGATCCATCAACACTGTGAGAAAAAGCCGCTGACAGAGCGCGTCCCCTGGGGGATGAACCTGGTGACTCAGAAGATGGGTCTGCATGAGTGGAGCTACAGCAACGACTACGAAACAGCTGAGCGCGCGAAGATGCGGCACGTCGAGATTCGCGAGCGGCTGCGCAATCTCGACGAAGAGGTGGAGCTCGGATTCGACTACGAGCAGACGATGCGCGAGGCGCAGCGCTGCCTCAACTGCGACGTGGAGACGTTCTTCACCGATGCTCTCTGCATCGAATGTGACGCGTGCGTCGACGTGTGTCCCGTGAGCTGTCTGACGATCGCACCGAACGGCGAGGAGAATGAGCTGCGGATGCGACTGAAGGCACCGGCACTCAACACATCGCAACCGCTATTTGCCTCCGGAGAGCTGCCGCAGACGAAGCGGCTGATGTTCAAGGACGAGGACATCTGCATTCACTGTGGATTGTGCGCCGAGCGATGTCCGACGGCGGCGTGGGACATGAGAAAGTTCGATCTCAAGATTCCATACGCCGGCCTCGCTGCGGGCGAAACGCATCCGGTGCGTGGCAATTTGGTCCCGCAGCCATGACGAGTGTTGTTCGCGCGCTGCGAACCTCCGGCCAACCCGAACCACGTACCCGCATCAACGACTTCGCGTTCAAGATCGCGTCGGTCAACGGGACAGGCTCGTCCAGCGCGAACGACCTCATAAAGAAGGCAATCTTCCGGATGGGAATTCCGGTGTCCGGTAAGAATCTCTTTCCATCGAACATCCAGGGACTCCCTACGTGGTACGAGATCCGCGTGAACCGCGATGGTCATACCGCACGCACGCCGGACTTCGATCTGCTGGTGGCGATGAATCCGGCAACGTACGCGCGAGATCTGGCTGAGGTGCGGCCCGGCGGCTGGCTGCTGCATGATTCGACTTGGCCGCTGCCCCGTAAGCTCGTGCGCGATGACGTGAAAGTACTCGGCGTTCCTCTGGCGGCGCTCTGCAATGAGAAGTTCGGCGGATCGCGCGAGCGGATTCTAATGAAGAACATCGCCTACACGGGCGCACTCGCCGCGTTTCTCGACATGGATATGTCGATCATCGAACAGCTACTCGGCGAATCGTACTCGAAGAAGAAGACGCTGCTCGACTCGAATTTCCTCGCAGTCAAGCTCGGGTACGATTACGCGCGTGAGCACTACGAGTGCCCTCTGCCGATCCGGCTCGAACGAATGGACGCAACTGCGGATTCGATTCTCATCGACGGCAACACCGCCGGCGCGCTTGGCTGCATTTACGCGGGAGCGACGGTTGCCGCGTGGTATCCGATCACGCCATCGACGTCGATGATCGACGCGTTCCAGGCGTTTGCGAGAAAACTCCGGCGTGATCCGGAGACAGGGAAAGCACGCGTCGCGATTCTTCAGGCGGAAGACGAGCTGTCGGCAGTCGGGATGGTTCTTGGCGCGAACTGGGTTGGCGCGCGCGCGTTCACGTCGACGAGTGGACCGGGAATCTCGCTGATGAGCGAGTTCATCGGACTCGCGTACTACGCGGAAATTCCGGCGGTGATATTCGACATTCAACGGACGGGGCCGTCTACGGGTATGCCGACGCGCACGCAGCAGGGCGATCTCTTATTATGCGCGTATGCGTCGCACGGTGATACAAAGCATCTGCTTTTGTTCCCCGCTGATCCGGGAGAGTGTTTCGATTTGGCCGTTCGGGCGTTCGATCTGGCCGAGCGATTTCAGACGCCTGTGTTCGTTCTGTCGGATCTCGACATCGGGATGAACGACTGGGTCGTGCCGCGATTGAAATGGGACGACTCGTATCGACCCGATCGCGGCAAGGTGCTGAACGCAGACGATCTCGGGCGTATCGAGCGGTTTTTCCGTTACGTGGATACGGACGGCGACGGCGTTACGGCGCGCACTCTGCCTGGCATTCATCCGAAGGGTGCTTTCTTCACGCGCGGCTCCGGACATAACGAGTTCGGCGCGTACACTGAAGACGCGAAGGAATATGCGGAGGTAATGCTGCGGCTCTCGCGCAAGGCGCTCACTGCAGCGCAGGCATTGCCGAGGCCTGAGATCCGCAAGACCCCAGGTGCGAATGTTGGGATCGTGTCTGTTGGCGGCTGTCACCGTGCCGTGCTCGAAGCGATGGAGAAGCTTGCCGAACGCGGCATACCAACGGATTACATGCGAGTGCGGGCGTTTCCGTTCGTGCCCGAGGTCCGCGCATTTCTGGAGTCGTACGATCGAATCTTCGTCGTCGAGCAGAACCGTGATGCACAGCTGGCGTCGCTGCTTGCGCTCGAGACCGGTTTCGCGCGCGCGCGGCTCGGACACGTTGGAACGTTCGGTGGCATGCCGCTTTCCGCGCGTGATGTGGTCGAGAGTATCATGAAGGCCCTGGAGTGGCGTGCCGTCAGCGAGACGAGCGCGAATGGCGGGCCGCATGTTCCGGCCGATGACGCAGTTGGAACCGACGAATGACGTACATCGTAAAGCCAAAAGTTCGACATCCATCGTTGCCTATCAATCAACTCGGGCTTACATCGCGCGATTACGAGGGCGTGATGTCAACGCTCTGCGCGGGATGCGGCCACGACTCGATCACTGCGGCGATCGTGCAAGCGGTGTTCGAGTCGAGCATTGCTCCGCACCGCATTGCGAAGCTCAGCGGCATTGGCTGCTCCTCCAAGACGACTGCCTACTTCGTCGGACAGAGTCACGGCTTCAACTCCGTGCACGGCCGCATGCCTTCAATCGCGACCGGCGCGAACGCCGGTAACAGAGAGCTCATCTATGTCGGTGTCTCAGGAGATGGCGATTCTCTCTCGATCGGCCTCGGGCAGTTGTGTCACGCGATCAGGCGCAACGTCAACATCCTATATCTGATCGAGAACAACGGTGTTTACGGACTGACGAAGGGTCAATTCTCAGCATCGGCAGATATCGGCTCGAAATCCAAGCGGGGTGAGGAGAACCAGCAGCCACCGATCGATCCTGTGTCTCTCGCTTTGACACTCGGTGCGACGTTCGTCGCTCGCAGTTTTTCTGGCGACAAGGAGCAGCTCGTTCCGATTCTGAAAGCGGGGTTCCGGCACCGCGGGTTTGCGCTCGTGGACATCATCTCGCCGTGCGTTGCATTCAACGACCACGAGGGCTCGACGAAGAGCTACATGTACACGCGCGAGCACAACGTGCCGCTCGTTGCGGATTTCATTCCGCACGCTGAGGAGATCACTACTTCATATGAAGTGGGTGATGTGCGCGCCGTGACGATGCACGATGGCAGTGTGGTGCAGTTCCGGAAGGTGCCGAAGAATTACGATCCAACAGATCGGGATGCGGTGCAGCGCTACCTTCGCGATCGCCAGCGCGACAGCGAGGTGGTCACAGGACTCCTCTATGTCGATCCGTCAGGCGCGGACATGCACACTACGCTGGGTACGGTCGAGCGGCCGCTTACTGATCTTCCGTTCGAGGATCTGTGTCCGGGAAGCGAGGCGCTGGAGAAGCTGCAGAAGCAGTTCCGGTAACTGCCAGTGGCGCCGTTCATCGCGCTACTTCGACTTGCTAATCTCCTCGTGCAGGTCGTCCGCCTGCTTCTTATCGAGCTTCAGCAGATCCTTGTAAACCCGCAGCGCCTTTTCTTTCTCGCCCAGGCGCAGCCAAGACATCCCAAGCAGCCAGTGTGCTGCGACGTAGTCGGGTTTGACACGGATGGCGCGCTGGAGAGTCGCGACTGCGCCGCCATACATGGCGCGCTGGAGAGTCGCGACTGCGCCGCCATACATGGCGCGCATGTAATGGGAAATGCCATTTCCTTCGCGACTGTCCTCGCACAGGAGCGGCGCAACTTCGTTGTTACTGTAAGCCGGCTGTAGTCCTCGGTAGCCACTGGCCGCGGCCTTCGCGGCCGACGACACAATAGTCATCAACTATTACGTCTCCACGCGACAGAGTCGTACGGGAAAAACCCGCGAGATCCCAACCCTGATAGGGAGACCAGTCCGCGTTCGTTTCCATGTTCGCGCAATCCACACACTGTGTAGCCGTTGGATGAATGACCGCGAGATCCGCGTCGCTTCCGACTTCGATCGTCCCTTTTCGCGGATAGAGGCCCATGATCTTCGCCGGATTGGTGGAGAGCTTCGACACCATCTCTTCGAGCGTGATCCGATTCTTCAACACGCCGTGCGTATAAGTCACCGGCAATAATGTCTCGAGGCCGGGCATCCCCATCGGGATCTTCGTCCAGTCGCCGTTCCACATCGACTTCTGCTCGCGATTGAACGTGCACGTGTCTGTTGAAATCACCGACACTTCACCAGTCTTCAATCCTTCCCACAAACGCTCGATGTCCTTCGGCTTCTTTACCTGCGGGCAGCATGCGTAGAGATGTCCGTCCTCTTCGGCGAACACTGAATCATCGAGAACGAGATACTGCGCACACGTCTCAGCCAGCACCGGAACGCCGCGCGCCTGCGCTGCACGAATGATGTCCGCACCTTCGCCAGTCGACATGTGCACGATGTACAGCTGACCGCCCGTCACCTCCGACCACATCACGACGCGTTGGATCGCCTCGGCCTCGACGAAATTCGGACGCGTCATGGCATGCAGTCGCGCACCGTACTTCTTCATCAGCTCCGGCGTATGACTCCGTGAGATCAGCTCATCGAGCACGTCCGCCGACTCGGCATGAACAAGAAGCATTGTTCCGTACTCTTTCATCTTCTCGAGCGTACCGAAGAGCGCCTTGTCGTCCGACTGCCAGCCCTCGGACTTGTAGATCATGAATTCCTTGAACGTCGTGAATCCACGATCGACCATGCCGCGGATCTGATCCTTATGCTCGTTCCACCGAGTAATGCAGATGTGGAACGTGTAATCGATCATCGCCTTGCCTTCTGCCTTCTTCATCCAGTTGTCGGCAGCATGATCGAGTGAATCACCGGCGTATGGAATCGCGAAATCGATCAGCGTGGTAACACCGCCACGCGCACCTGCGCGCGTGCCTGTGCGATAATCGTCAGCTGAAACCGTTCCGCAAAACGGAAGCTCGAGATGCACATGCACATCGAGCACACCAGGTATTACGTGATGTCCGCGCGCATCGAAGACCTTCGCTCCGTCGCGCTCGAGATCCGGTGCAACCGCGGCAATCTTTTCGCCGACAATCCCAATGTCTGCGACAGTTGTGCCGAGCGGAGTGACGACATTACCACCAGCGACGATCTTATCGAATGTCATGTTCGCTCCATCTACAAAATCTGGTTTCGGAGTTAAATCCCGCTACGTTTTCTTGCCCGTTGCGGCGACTTCTGCCCGTATGTGATTACACTGAGCTTTCCATCCGGCTCGAGGTGACAACGCTTCACCTCGGATGCCTCTTCGATTCCCTGTTCGCGCAAGTGCTGGTGCAGCTCGTCGAGCGTGATCATCTCGGAGCGCAGGTTCTGCCGGCTGATCCTCCCATTTCTGATGAGTGGGACCGGCGCCGGCTCCAGCATTCGACGAGCGAATTCAAAACGAAACTCGAGCCAGTCGATCACCACGTTCCAGGCGATGATGGTGCCGACCAGCACGGCTCCCTCTGTTATTGAATGATACTGAGCCGACATAGCGTTCTGGGCTGCATCCGCGATCAGCACCAACAGCAGCAGGTCGGCGGTTCCAAGAGTTCCCGCGGCGCGACGGAAGATTCGAAGTGCGGCGAAGATCGCGAGGTACATCACCGTGCCCCGCAGCACTAGCTCGAGTATGCTTTCCTGCGGAACGAACAGGTTGTGCCAATCGATCGCGGCGAAGATCATGTGATGATTTCGAGGGGTCGAACGCAGGCCGCCGGGCCGCGCCCGACGACCGAGTTATCAGGACGACTCTAATGACTGAAGCGCGCGATGAACCACTTCGAGGGCGAAGTCGACATCATCCGCGGTAATACACATCGGCGGCTTGATGCGAATGACGTTGCCGTCGAGGCCGCCTTTGCCGACGAGCAGACCCATTTCCCGCGTTAGCTCGAGGAATTCGAGCGTCTCTGCCTTTGCCGGCGCCTTCGTAGCGCGATCGCGCACAAGCTCCATGCCGAGCATCAATCCCATTCCGCGTACGTCACCGATGAGATCATGCTCCTTCATCAGTCGTTTGAGACCATTCTTGAGCCGCCCGCCAACGACGCGCGAGTTCTCCTGCAATCCGTCTTCATCGATGACATCGAGAACCGCGAGGCCCGCGGCCATGCAGACGGGATTACCTCCGAACGTATTGAAATGCAGGCGCTCTGTGAGTGATTGCGCGATCTCCGACCGAGTAGTAACGGCGGCGAGCGGAACACCGTTTCCAATTCCCTTCGCCATCGTGACGAAATCGGGAACGACACCCCAGTTCTGGAATCCCCAGTAGTGGTCGCCAGTCCGGCCGAATCCAGTCTGCACTTCGTCGGCAACGCACAGTCCGCCGTGCTCGCGGATCAGCGCGTACGTCTCCTTCAAGTAATTCGGGGCGCCGTATGTCACACCTCCTACGCCCTGCAGCGGCTCGCAGATGAAGGCCGCAACCTTTCCCGAAGTCGAAAAGCGAATGAGATCGCGAATGTCCGCGACCGATTTCGTAGCGATCTCCTCGGGCGTACCGGTGAACGGACTACGATAGGGATCGGGATTGATCGCGTGGTGCACTGAATCGCTGAGCGACGTCCGATACTTCCACGTGCTGTGCGACGTCAGCGAATTCGTGGACCCCGACACGCCATGATATGCATTCCGTAACGCGATAACATCGCGATTCCCCGTATGAAGACGGGCCATCTGAATCGCCAGATCGTTCGCCTCGGCCCCAGTATTAACGAAGTAGGTGACGTCGAGACCCGGCGGCATCTTCGATGCGAGCTTCTTCGCGAGCAGCGGAAGATTGGGATGTAAG